>NZ_JADKNF010000018.1:0-100231 GCF_017808125.1 Pseudoalteromonas sp. PA2MD11 | reverse complement strand
CACTGAGCAGGTAGCGGCTCAGTCCAACAAGCGATTATGCAACACAAACTGCGTGTCGCATAAATACTAAAATGTTATATGCCTATGATATTTTTGAGCCGTTCTACAGCTTTGGTGTTTCTTCTTATAAGTTTTATCATGCTATATGGTGTAGGTGAGCGCTTTTTAGGTGCATTATGGATGCTCTATAAGTTTTATGGGAGCAATGGAGAAGGGATTTCGCTTGGTGTCTCAGTGACACTTACTACTTACCTTGCCTCATTTGGTTTAATAGCTGTTTCAAGAGTTCTGTTCACCAAATCTGGTGATAAGGTTGTTTTATCACTATCCAAAGTTACGGGCTACATAGTGTGGTCTGGGCTAATACTTTTAACTATTTTGCTTGTTACACCACTAGCTCACCTCTACTCGAGATAGCGGCATATAACAAAGCAAATTAAAAGTGCGGACAAAAAACAGTTGGCTTTGTTCGTGCCTCACAAATTATAGCCAACTATTTTTAGCCGTTTATTTGCGGCGTTAGGCATACAAGGAAAGTCATGTTCAAATATCTCTTCATAGGTTTAATTTTTCTCTATTCACAATTAGCTTATTCTACTGCACAGCAGCCAGATACTATTATTATTGATGGAGTTGAACTCCCTTTAAACACTAACCCACTTGATGACTTCATAGAAAAGAAAGGATGGCAACCTCCGGAAGAAGCCTCTATATGGTCTTCAAATTGGCGAGGGTATATAGCCAAATGGGAAGTGGTTGCCGGTCACCTAACTTTAATAGATGCTTCGATTTTGTTGAAAGGGCAGCCTATTGATGATCCTAAACGAAAAACAATAGTGCCGGAGTTGTTCCCTGAAAGTCATAAATTAGTAGCTGATTGGTATTCAGGAGCACTAATTGTTCCTGATGGTGAGATGACGGAATATGTGCATATGGGATACGGCTCAGAATATTCGCATTATCAAATCCTGCGTGTAAATAAAGGAGTTGTGATAGAACACTTGTCGTTTACAGCGGAGCAATTTGAAGCTTATCAAAACCGCAAGTTTCAAAGCTTCAAAGAATCTGAAAAATTTAGGAATGAATTTGATGAGTTGGTCAATGGCAAAGATAAGTGGCTAGAAGAAGACGCTATACATTTTTTAAAAAGTTTTTATGCAGAATATTACCTTTCTTTGTAATGTATGCCTAACAAGCCAATTAAGCGCGGGACTGCTAAAGCTTGGCTCAGTTCCGCTTCGCTACACAGTTTAGCCAAGCATTATCAGCCCCTTATTGGGGCGTTATGTAACTAGAGAATATGAAAGCTCCGAGTAAAACCACAGAATTAAGAGAACTCATAAAAGATGCTCGTTGGGGCATCTGGCTTTTTGTTGGACTTAATCTCCTTGTTTTAATCTTCTTTTTACTCGATGGTATTTACAACGAACTTGTATTTGTGCTGCTCTTTATTCAAATTCTACTGTTCGTTGTGTGGTTTTTACCTGTATTTTGCTATCAAGTGTTTTACAAAAAATTAAGAGTAAAACTTGCTATATATAAAGCGTTAGCATCGTACAAAGAAGCCGTAAGTCATTTTTCGTGGTAACGTTACATAACAAGCGCCTAAACTCCGACAATGTTAAGTTGTCATGGTTTTGGCAAACAACGCAAAAAGCCACGCCAACACATTGCGTGTTAGGCGGGCGTTATAAATCACTATGAGCATCGAAGAAATCTTTAAAATAGCAGCTGCAATAATCGCATCACTGGGTGGTGGTGCATTGTTGCTTGCCGCATTCTCCCATTGGCTTGGAAGCTTATGGGCAAAGCGCATGCTGCAAAATGAAAGAGCCAAGCATGAGGAGAGCCTCCAAAAACTAAAGGCTAAGAATGAGGCAGCCCTAGAGGACTTGAAAGCTCAAATAGATACCTTGAAGCAAAAAGAGTTGAATCGTCACTTTGATAAATTGGCTATCTACAAGGATGTGATTCATATAGTTTCAGAAATTCTTAGAGAACTAGAGGCAGTTGCCACATCAACGCAAGAGTCTATTAGTGCAGACGTTGAGCATTCCTTCGCCCTAAATCGAAATAAAGCTTATGGCTACATATCGTTAGTTTCCTGCCAAGAAGTGCTGGATAAATACAATGAGATGATCGATTTCTTTATTCCATTACTTTACGAGGGCAAGCAAGCGACATGGGAGCAGATGAGAGAAAAAGCTGACTCTATGCTAAATGCCATGCGTAACGATCTTGGGATAAATGAAGGAGAAGTCGTGTATAGAGGCACAAGGTGATTTATAACAAGGCCAGCCAGAGGGACCAAAAAACCGCCGCTTTCGCTCTGGTTTTTCGGCCCCTGCTGGCGACGTTATAAGCCACAATAGCCACCGTCACTTTGGAACCCTGTGAGTATTTTAAAACTAGAGAAACGATATTTTAACTTTTGGCTTTTATTAGCGTATTTCCTCGTTATTGGGTTAATTGATTACCAATTATTCAGCCCAATACTCATATTATTAGCTATTCTTTTAAGCTACTTATTTCCTGAAAAACGCGAAAGTGGTTATTTCTTGGATGCTATTGATTTAGGGGAGTATTCTGACCAATATTTATATGCATTATATCGAGCGTTTCTTTCATACACGTATATTTATTTGGCATATTCCATTAACTATCAGCTTTCGTTGGATATAGTATTTTTTATTTTCTGGTGCACTGGCGGTTTTTTATATTCATTCGCGGCTACATTTGTACCCAAGGATGGCTTCAAAACAGGCGGTAATTTTAAAGTAGCTCAACTTTATGCAATCATGTATCTTTTAGTTACTTTACTGTTAACTTATTGGATAATAGTTAGTTTTAAAGGGCTTGATTGGTTTAGTCCCTTAGTCACAAATATCTATCATTTAGTTATCGGTGGCTTATAACAAGGCAATTATGTGTGGGACGCAAAACACTTGGCTTGCGCTCCTTCGTCGCTAATTTTAGCCAAGCATTTATGCGCCCCATATTGCGGCGTTATATTTCTATTGAGTCATTGGCATGAGTATAAATCAAGAATTGCTACCACTAGCGATTGAAAACTTCAGGAGCATATTGAATTCAGGCTTTAGCTCCGTATTGGCTTCATATGAATCATATGCAAAAGAAGCTGATTCAAGAGATAGAGACTTTGCCGTTTGCTTTGATGATTATTTCCATGATTGGGCGCAATCAAATTGGGAATTAATTGTTGAAAGAACTGTTTGCTCCAATGAATCCAGCTTAGTGATATACGGTTGTGGTAGCGACTATGAAGCTGCGGCACATAGCCGAGTTTTCTTTCACTCAATTGCTCCTACCCATGAAATTACTTGCAATAAAGGCCAGTTGGTGACTGATTTGTTCACTAGTGAGGGTATTGACCTTTTAAAGTATGATTTTGAAGGTTTTGTATCTTTTAGGGATGGAACTTATGATTTAAGCCCGCCTTTTGACCATATACTTTTCACTGAAAAAGAGTTTGAGGGTTGCGAAAGGCACGTAGTTATTTCTCTAAACGGAGTGATTTGGAGTGCAGTAGAAATATAACAAGTTAATTAAGCAATAGACGTAAAACAGCAGGCTTGCGCTCATTCTTCGCTTAGTTTAGCCTGCTATTTTTCGCCGTTTATTAAGGCGTTAGGTATACTAATGAGCCTGATGCCAATGGCTGATGCCGTTTCCGATGAAAAGTATAAAAAAGAAGCAAAGAGAATTATTGCTGAAAGGCAGTTGGTTGGGGCAGCCAACAATACCAAATGGAATGAGCTTATTTCTGAGGTTCGCGATTTTTCAGAAAAACCTTGTTACCGAACAAAGGTAGTTAACGGTTACATTTCTGGTTGGGATAGCGAATGGTACTATCACTTGCCATTCACACTGCTGAGTGTTGAGTGGATTGATATTGATTTGTCTGAAAAGGTTCTAAACCTTATTCAACGCATCGGCTTTGAATTTGAAGCGACAGACTCATTTATAAGAGTTTGGGGTTACTTTCCAAAGTGTTACAAAGAATTTGGTGCAAAGTATACCTAACAAACGCATCAATGAATGGACGTCTTTAGCTTGGCTGTCGCTCATTCTTCGCTATTTTAGCCAAGCTTAATCCGCCCATTATGCGGGCGTTAGGCAACTCGATGAAATGTAGCGTCTGTGGAAATAAATCTAAACGGAAAATCGAATTTAAAATTAGTCTGTTAGATTGTTTTGGATTGTTTGTACTTTGCATTCCTTTCGCCTCAATTTTGTTTGCGATAGTCTACGGAGTAACATCACTGTTTGTCGGTGCCGTTGGATCAATTTTGGCAAGTGTAAACACAAACCCTGTACTTTTAAGGTCTTTAGTATCTGTAGTTATTTTGTATTTAATACTTGCACGCTTTTTAGTGAAGTACATGCCAAAATTGCTCAACATTCTTGGGTATTTCATCAACTATAAGTTGGTTATCTCGGCAGATTGTGACAAATGTAATCAAAGGTGTGTAATGCATAGTTACCCAACTGAGCCTCATGCGTAACACATTGCCTAACAAGCAATTAAACAGGGATAAAAAACTTGCGGGCTATTCGCTTCGCTCAATTTTAGCCTACAATTTTTTACCCGTTAATCGAGCGTCACTGATTAAATACTCTAACGTGTTTTTGTCCAATAATGAGTTAAAGCCATAGACTTCAACTCACTATTGATAAATATTTAAGACTAACAATGTGTCTTACACTATTTAGGCAGGCTTTAATTTTTAAGTTCTATATAGCACTTTAATAACATGCCAACCAAAGCGAGTTTTCACTAGATGCGGCTCTAAAATTTCGCCGCTGAAAGCTACTTTGTCAAACTGTGGCACCATTTGCCCACGTCTGAATTCGCCCAAGTCGCCGCCTTTTTTACCCGACGGACAGGTTGAATATTTTTTAGCTAACGTCTGAAACTTCGCACCTTTTTTAAGTTGCTTGATGATGTCTTCAGCTTGTTCTTTATGCTTAACAAGGATGTGCAGTGCGTGCGCTGTATTTGCCATGGAAAATCTCGTAAATTAAAACGCGCGTATAATAACATAAAAACGCATAATCACTGATATGTTATCTAGTTAATCAGGCTGGCTTACAGGTAAGTAATGAACTCTTTTCACTCCTTTGAGACTGTTAAGTGTTTGAATGTGGGACTTTAATAAGCTTGGCTCTATGTTTTTATCGAACTCAATGATTACACGCCCGAGCTCTGGGTCTACAGCTCTTAAATAGCCACTATTCACTTTTGAAAAATCAGCTAACTCAGCAGACTCAACATATTCTTTTGCTACAGACAAAACGAGTACACCACATTCATACTTTAAACCTTCGTAAACGCACTGATTTCGATCTTGCTTACAAGCACTTATAAAGCTCGTAAACAAAAGGATGTTGAAAATAAAAATACGCTTAAACATTATTGCCCCTAAAAAGCGGGTATTTATTAAAAATACCCGCTATTACTTTACTCTGCTACAGGAACTGTAATTGGTAGAACAACCCTTCTTAGAACAGCACTTTCATCACCTCTAACCCATAAAATAACTTCATAGTTTAGTGGTTCTATTGATGCACTTTTAACGCCTTGCAATGTTACATCAAAAGTTACTGTGTCACCTGGTTTAGCCGCCTGGATGACTTCTGGTGTGATATTAGCTACCCACTCTTCTCCAGAGATATGTTCAATCGAAATATCAATCTCTTTCAGCGCTTCATCTAATGCTTCAGAGATTCTATCTGCGATTTCATTACTGTCTGTTGATAGCATAAATGATACACCGCCCGTTGCGCTTACAACACGGTTGATATCTTCTGTTGTATCACTGTTACTACCACTTTGAAGTCCAAACACCGTGATGCCGTTATCTTGCAGCTCACTAATAACTTGTGTGAAACCTGCACCTGGATAGTCAGTTTCGAGATCAGAATCATGGAAAGCGGCATCGGTCGCAAGTAGCACAACCTTTAATGCCCCTTCACGCCAACCTATACTAGAAGGCGATATTTCACCCGCGTCTGTGTATTGACCGTCGTCGTTGATATCGCGTCCTGCGCCTGTTGCTACTTGATAAAGGCCTTCAAGTTGTGACTCTTGATAATCACCGCCATAAAAGGTCTCTAAACTAGTAATACCTGACTTCACATCATCAACATTAGTGGTAACTTCTTGAAGTAAATAAAACGCTTCATCACCACTTCCTGCACTACCATACCCATCAATTGGAAAATCAGAAAATGCCGATACACCAAAGGCTACGTTAATACCCCGACCAGTTAAGTTATCAAGGATTGCATCAGCTTGTGTCTTTAAATTACTAATGTCATCGTCATAGCTACCGCTAACATCAATTAAAAACATAATATCTAATGCATTTACTGTTGTTTCTGGTAAAGAAAACTCGATGGTTTTATTAATTTCAGTGCCTTTGCTCAATGAAGTAGCTGCCATAACCTCAAGATCAGAGTCCACTGTTAATTGTGCTGTTTTAACTGCCGAATTAAGGTTTAGTAATTTTGTAGGTGATGTAGTGCCTACATCTTTAGACTCATCAGATAAAACAACTGTATTACTTGCAGTTGAAAGTAAAATATCACGAACTTCAGCGGCTTTTAACGATGAGTTGATACCTTTGATCAAACCAGCAGAACCTGTGACTAAAGGGGCAGCATATGATGTCCCGCTTCCAACTTCGCCATTACCCCAACCTAAATCGACACCGGGCGCAGCTATATTTACCACTTCCCCCATACGTGAAAAAGTAGCATCCATATTGCTACTATCAGTAGCAGCAACAATTAGCGCGTTTGTTTTCCACGCATCAGCGCCAATATCATCTTCAGATAGTAATAGTTGGTGATCAGCTTTTTCGCAGTTGTTACCTGCAGAATACACAAGTAACGCATCTTTTGATTTTGCATATTCAACAAGGTTGGTTTGATTTAATCGCCAGCTACGACGGCTTTGTAACCTTACTTCAGTTGGATCTGAGCACTTACTTGTATCACCCCAAGATAAGTTAACAATACTTGCGCCATTATCTATTGTTGCTTTAGCACCAGCAATTAAGTCAGTTACAAATGTTTTCTCGCCAATGCCAAATGGGCAATCAGCCGCACTTAAAATTCCATCACAACGTCTAAAATACACATCGGCATGAATAACATTTGCATACGGGTTAACCCCCGAATAACTTTTACCTTCTGCCATATTGTACGCTGCAACAAAGCTAGTAACCCACAAGCCATGCTCTGAATCAGTATCGTCAGTATCTGTGGTTACATAACCTCCGTCTGCTAATATCTGTAATCGAGATAGTCGTGACTCATCTAAACTAGTTTGTGAATCTGAGATACCTGTATCTACAACTCCCACTTTTACTGATTCTAAACTGTCTTCTTCAATAGCTTGCCATGCTTTATCTGCAGAAATGATACTGTGCCAATAATCACCTGTGTAAGTCGATTCATCTTCAACACTTGCAACCTTCTTAGCCATTGCCAGCTGCATCGATTTATTCGATTTTCGCTTTTTAAATTTGATCGGATTTTCTCGTAGGCTATCTGGCGCTACAATTTCATTTAATCCAGAGTGACGTACCCCTTCAAGGTTTGCTAGATCATTAATCAACACAGACTCTTCAGCTGTATCTCTGACCCTTACTTGCATTAATTTTAATTTTTTGTCGTAGCTGTTTAATGAACCACCCAATGAATCAATTTTATCGAGTACTGCCTGCTGCTCTTCAAGGGTAATATCTTCTTTTAAATGCACTAGTACTTCATTTTGAGCTGCTTCAACGCTTCTTCCGTTAACCTCAATGGTTTCTAAGCCTTTAGGTGAACCAAGCGCGTCTGTAGGTACATTGACAACAATTACATCAAGCGTCTGAGTAAATGTTTGACCATCGTTATCAGTAACAAGAAGCTCAAATTGAAGCTCTTCATCAAAGTCTACATCTGGGGCCGTGAACTCAAGGTTAGTGTTTGAATTATCGGCTATTTCTACCTCAACGCCACTTACTTGCGACCATGCATAAGAGATAACTTCACCATTTGGATCAGATGCCTCAGGATTTAAGGTCGCCGATGTATTTTCATTAATTTCTTGGGGATCTTTAGCATCAATTACAGGAGCAATTAATACATTTTTAATAGTCAATGTTGTTGTATGTTTAGCCGAAGCACCTTGGTTATCTGTTGCTGTTAATTCAATTTCAACAGTCGTATCTTCATCAACCTCGGGGGCGGTAATTAAAAAAGTAGCGTCAGTCGTATTAGATAAATCTATTTCTGGGCCTGAGAGTTGTGCCCATTGATAACTACTGATAGTGCCATCGGAGTCCTTTACTTCAGGTTCAAGAGTTAAAGTTGTAAGTTCATCGAAGCTAACTTGACTCTCTGCGCTTATAACAGGTGCAATATTTTGTTTTTTATCATTACTGTCATTATCGCTACCACATGCTGCTAACAATGAAGTAGCAATTAAGGTAAGCGCAAAATTGCGAGGGTGTTTCATTATTTAATCCTTAAATAATTTAATCGTTATTACGAATAAAAGAACACTTTGGAGATATAAGCCTTTCCATGGTTTATTAACTAGAAATGCTAGGAAATATAACAATGGGCTATATATCCAAAACATAAGCACGCTAACATCTTGTCAGTGCGCTCTAGGTGGGAAAGTTTAATACAAAAGAACTACAATGCAACAATCACAAACAACTTTTTTCATTTAAACACAACAATTTAACAAGCGAAGCTTACTAAAAACCACTAATAGCAATAATACAAAAAGATGGATTTTGCTCATTTTGTCATCAAGCACCTTGCTATATGGCTAGTTAAATCCTGCCGTTATTTATTTGAATGATGATTTATAAAACCATTAATTAAGAAAAATTGCGCAATGTAATACGTTATCATTATTGCGATATCTGCATGCGCTATTTCTAAATAAAAACGGTTAAGGCCAAGAATAGAGTCTGATATAACAAACACGGCCCCACCTAACACTAAAAAGCCGTTCGATTTATCCGTCATCCAAGTAAGGCTTGCCATTATAGTAAGCACCAGCATGTAGAAAAGCACAGGAATGAGTATGTCATTTAAGTTTGGATAGAATAAGCAAAAAACGATGATGGCCAAAAATAGATAAAGAAGTACAACGTCTAGTCGCCAAGTTTTAATTGGCAACATGGTAATGATATAAAAAGCGTGGCTTATAAAAAATGCCGCTAAACCACCTATAAACAGTTGCCCTGTATCAAGGGCTAGCAACACATCACCTAGTGCTGAAAAACTAAGAGCGAATAATAAAGTAATAAAAGTGCGATTTTGTAACTGATTGCGCCCTTTTAATACCATCACAATCAACAGGCCGATTGGTAATGTTTTAAATAGCGCCATAATAGGCTGAGTTAATGATGGTTGTAAGAGCAGTAAAGCAATGTAAACCGAACTTAGGATTAGAAAGAGAATGTTCATATTCTTATTATTGTTGTTTGTTCCCAATAACGAGAATAGCAAGCTTTACTCTAAATGTTTATAAAAATAAACCGCACACAAAAATCGCACAGGTTGCACTGACCATCAAACAAGATGACTGGGCAGTGAGTTTGCAAAATTAACCGCTTACTTGTACGACTTGTTTACCGGTAAAGCCACCAGCAAGTTGTTTATTTAAAGCTGCTGAAACAGCCTCTGCGGTAAAATCAACGGCATGAATTTGTGGCAATTTGATCTCGCCACGGGCTGCATTATCGAGTAATAAGTTACCCATAAAGCTCAGCTTTTGCTGCGCACATAAGCTATTTGCAAGCCACGCTCCGCCTAAGGATACAATGCCAATATTTGGTGCGCGCCTAAACATAAGTTCTTGTTCAAATTTAGGTAATTCATTTAAACAGGCAATACGGCCACAAAAGCGCATTAGCTCAACGTTACGAATGGTGCTATCGCCACCAATACAATCAAGCACCGCGTCAAAGCCTTGCGGGCCTAATTCACGGCGAATTTTATCTTCAAGTTTAGGGTCTTTGTAATCAAACACCACATCAGCACCTAATTGCTTAAGTAACTTATGATTGTGTTTACTGGCAGTGGTAAATACAGTTGCACCACGTTGCTTAGCAAATTGAATAGCAAATTGACCAACGCCGCCCGCCCCTGCGTCAATAAACAGTGAATCCCCTTCGCTTAGTTGCAACTTATCAAGGGCAATTAATGCCGTCATACCTGAACAAGGTAAGGTTGCAGCATCTGCCGGTGAAACGTTATCTGGCACAACCGATACCGCATAGTTTGGCACCGTTGTGTATTCAGATAACACACCTTGGTCGCCAAGGCTGGCGTGCCATACAACACGCGCGCCCACACCTGGGAATACACCTTTATTTGCCTGAACAACCACCCCAACAGCATCATGACCTAATACATGGGGGTAATGCCATTTGCAAAAACCTTGTTTTGCAAAGTTGGCATCACCATGATTTAAGCCTACATATTCAACTTTAACCAAAAGCTCATTGCCTTCAGGGCTCGGTACTGGCACAGAAAGTTCAGATAACGCTATGGCGTCATTCGGCTCAATCAGTGCAAGCGCGCGCATTGTTGACGGAAGTTCTGTAGTTTGTTGAATATGTGACATTGAATACTCTGGGTTAAAGGTTGTTTAGTTCAAAGCTCCAACGACCATTAAATGCTTGATAAGCACTTACTTTGGCCTGTAATGAAGCAATTGTTGAATCAACAGCGTTCTCTTGCGCTATTAAAACATCCTGTCTCGCATCTAACAACTCTAAGTAAGGAATTTGTCCTTCTTGGTACATTGCTTGAGCTTGACCAAATGCTTTATTGGCATAATTAAAACGCTGATCAGCATAACTTAACTGTTGCTGCTGTTTGACTAGCCTTTGTAAAGTAAGTTCACTATCGCTAATGGCTTTTAGTACTTTACTTTGATAGTCACTGTAAGCGGCTTCACTTAAAAACTGCTGTGCATCACGCTGCGCTAATAATGCAGGATAGCTGAGTAATGACCATTCAACTTTTGGTGTGACTTGCCATTGTTGCACAGTATCTTCTAAGCCATTGCTGGTTAAGCTCACCACACCTGCAAACCCAGCCAAACTAATATCTGGCAGTAGTGCTTTTGAGGCGGCAACACTTAGCGAATAAGCCTGACTAAACTGATATAAAGCACTGGTGATATCTGGTCTCAGTGCCATTGCTTCACTGGCTTTAGTAAACGACACACTAAATTCGTGACTGAGTAACTCAGGCTCTTCGATTAATGTTATGTCACTTGCAAGTCGCCCTGTTAGCACCGCAAGGGTTGCGAGGTCGCGATATTGCAAGTAACTAAGCTCAGGAATAAGCGCTTGTTGCTGCTTTAACTGCGCTAGAGTACGGTTAAGATCAAGTTCATTCGCAACCCCCTCCTCTACTCGCGCTTTGAGCACATCAATACTTTGCTCGAGCGCCTCGATTTGCATTTCAATAATCGCTTGCTTTTGTACATTACCTTGATAGCTGACATAGCCTTGCACTACGGCAGAAACCACTTCAACCTGTAATGCTCTTAGCTGCTCCGCTTGGTTTAATGCACCCGCATTAGCTGCATCAACCAGTGCGGTAATACGACCAAACAAATCAAGTTGCCAATTAACATTAACACCAGCGTTTGATTGGCGCGTAATTGCGCCATCTAAGCTGCTGCGTTCTGCGCCCACACTTAGGCTGCCCTGCGGATAATAATCCGCGCGGGCTGCACCTAAACGGGCAATGGCTGCATCAAGCTGAAGTTGACTGGTTTTTAGGTCGTGATTCATTGCTAATGCATCAGTCACTAAATTGTTTAACTGCGCTGAATCTAAACGACGCCACCAGTTATTTTCGCTCGCACCTTCGTTTTGTTCACCAATTTGTGTATCGCTTACAAATTGTGTCAAGCTCACTTGCTGCTCTTGCATATCTACGCTTTGTGCGCAGCCAGTCAGTGCTCCAGCTAACAGCATCGCACTGACTAGTTTGCCGTGTTTAAAGATTCCATGAAGAGGCTTATGCATCGTGTTGCTCCTTCTGCGATTTTTTAGTGACTAACATATAAAACACCGGGGTGAACAATAAGCCAAACACAGTTACACCAATCATGCCTGAGAACACTGCGTTACCCATAGCATGACGCATCTCTGCACCTGCACCTGTGGCTAAAACAAGAGGTACAACGCCTGCCGTAAAGGCAATTGATGTCATTAAAATTGGGCGAAGTCGTAAGCGACACGCTTTAATAATGGCTTCAAGGTGAGACAACCCCGTTTTATGCTGATCTCGTGCAAACTCTACCATCAAGATGGCATTTTTACTTGCCAGTGCAACCAGTACGATTAATGCGATTTGCGTGAAAATGTTGTTGTCATCACCAACAAACCACACACCTAACAAGGCCGAGAAAATCGTCATAGGTACAATCAAAATAATAGCCAGTGGTAATCTTAAGCTCTCGTATTGCGCTGCAAGTACCATAAACACAAGCAATACAACAAGTGGGAAAACATACACCATGGTATTACCCGCTAATATTTGCTGATAAGTTACTTCTGTCCACTCAAACTCAATACCATTTGGTAATGTATCGGCAAGGATTGCTTCAATCGCATGTTGCGCTTGATCAGAGCTATAACCTGGTGCTGGGCTACCATTTAATTCAGCTGTAGGGTAACCATTGTAGTGCATTACACGATCTGGGCCTGTTGTTGGTGTGACCGTTAATACAGAGCCTAATGGCACCATTTCACCCATGCGGTTACGTACTTTAAGATTCAAGATTTGCTCAGGATCTTGGCGGTAATCAGCATCAGCTTGCGCATTAACCTGATATGTACGACCAAACAAGTTAAAGTCATTCACGTACACAGAACCTAAGTACACTTGTAGGGCATTGAATACTTCATCAAGTGGAATACCTTGGATAAGCGCTTGCTCACGGTCAATGTCGATATCCATTTGCGGTACTTGAATTCTAAAGCTTGAATAAAGCCCCATTAATGCTGGGTCTTGCTGCGCTTTCGCAATGGTTGCTTGTAAACTGTTAAAGAGTGCTTCAAAGCCTTTGTTTGCACGGTCTTCAATTTGCAGTTTAAAGCCACCCGTTGTACCTAAACCTTGAATTGGCGGTGGCGGGAATACCGCAACAAATGCTTCATCAATACTAGCAAACTTCTGATTTAACTGAGCCGCAATCGCCATTGCCGACATGCTCGGATCTTGACGCTCTTCAAAAGGGGCAAGCGGTGTAAATACAATGCCGCTATTAGGGCTATTTGTAAAACCATTCACCGATAAACCAGGAAACGATACTGTGTTTGCAACACCCGGTACTTGTAATGCAATTTTTTCCATTTCTTGCACGACTTCTTGAGTTCTGTCTAAGCTTGCCGCATCGGGTAACTGTGCAACAGCCACTAAATACTGCTTATCTTGCTGTGGGATAAAACCACCTGGTACTGCGTCAAACAATTTTACTGTGCCACCAACAAGTGCAACATAAGCAACTAATACAATCACACTCATACGAATTAGCTTTTGTACCAGCTTTTCGTAGCCATTGGCGCCTTTATCAAATAAGCGGTTAAAAGGTTTAAATAACCAGTTACCAAATACACGGTTTAATAGCTTAGTTAAACGATCTGGTTTTGCATCATGACCTTTTAATAGTAACGCCGATAACGCAGGCGATAGTGTTAACGAGTTAAACGCTGAGATAACCGTCGAAATAGTAATGGTTAAAGCAAATTGTTTATAAAATTGACCAGATAAACCCGTAATAAATGCCGTTGGAATAAATACCGCACACAATACAAGTGCAATGGCGATAATTGGCCCTGTTACTTCTGTCATTGCAACACGGGTTGCTTCAAGTGGCGATAAGCCCTGCTCGATATTACGCTCAACGTTCTCAACCACAACAATGGCATCATCAACAACAATACCAATGGCAAGAACCAAACCGAATAGCGATAAGGTATTAATCGAAACCCCCAACCATTGCATAACCGCAAACGTACCAATCAAAGATACCGGTACTGCAATCAGTGGGATTACTGATGCACGCCAAGTTTGTAAGAACACCACAACAACGATTACAACTAATGCAATTGCTTCTAGTAGCGTTTTAATAACAGCATCAATTGAACCGCGTACGAATACAGTTGGGTCATAAACAATGTCGTATTCAACACCTGCCGGAAAGTCTTTTGATAATACTTTCATGGTTTCACGCACTTGATCAGAAAGCTCAATCGCATTTGAACCTGGGCGCTGGAAAATCGGCATTGCAAGCGCAGGTTGACCATCTAACATCGCTCTTAATGCATAGGTGTTTTGGCCTAATTCAAGGCGTGCTACATCACTTAGGCGTGTAAGCTGACCTTGGTCACCTACTTTGATGATCACATTTTCAAATTCTTCTTGTGAGCTTAAGCGCCCTTTTACATTCATCAGAATTTGAAATTGATTACTTTTCGAGGTAGGTTGCGCACCTAAACTACCCGCAGCAACCTGTTGGTTCTGAGCGCGTAATGCATTTACTACGTCCATTGCTGTTAAATCGCGAGCAGAGAGTGCATCAGGGTTAAGCCAAACACGCATTGAATATTGACCACCACCAAACATTTGCACATCACCCACACCGCCTAAGCGCGCAATTTGGTCTTTGATATACAAATCAGCATAGTTCGCTAAGTAGGTCGTATCATGTGTTTTTTCAGGCGAGTACAAATGCACCACCATGGTTAAATCAGGTGATGATTTTTCGGCTACAACACCTAAACGCTGAACTTCTTGCGGTAAGCGTGGTAGTGCACTATTGACACGATTTTGCACTTGAACTTGTGCACGGTCTAAATCAGTACCTAATGCAAAAGTAACTGTTAAAGTCATGCGGCCATCACTGGTTGCTTGTGAAAACATATACAACATGTTTTCTGTACCATTGATTTCTTGCTCAAGTGGCGTTGCCACTGTTTCGGCAATCACCGTTGGGTTAGCACCCGGGTAATTTGCTGTTACTACAACCGTTGGTGGTACAACCTCAGGGTACTCACTCACTGGCAATTGAAATAGCGAAATTGCCCCTGCAATGAGAAATATAAGCGACAGCATCGCTGCAAAGATGGGTCGCTGGATAAAAAAGTGTGAAAATTTCATTTTGACCTACTGTTTAGCAACCAAATCTGAGTGATTATTTGAAAGAGTAAATGCAATTCCGTCGCTATTGATTGTGACTGTGTTTGGTGAAATTGGCATACCAGGGCCAACACGCGCCGGGCCATTCACAGCAATCACATCGTTTTCGTTTAGTCCTGATGTAATCGCACGTAAACTGCCGTAACGCTCACCCACCGTTACTAATTTGTATTCAAGAACATTGCCTTCACCTACAGTGAGTACAAAGCGATTCTTTAAATCAGTACCAATTGCACGCTCAGGCACAATGACTTTTTCACTTACTTTATTGGCAGCAAGCTTAATACGTGCAAATGAGCCCGCACGTAATTGTTGTTCATCGTTTTCGAACACCGCACGCACACGAAGAGTGCCCGTAGTTTCATTAATTTGGTTATCAATGAAGTTGATTTTGCCATTGAAGTTAAAGCTGGTTTGACCCACTTTTTGCATCACAACCGCTTGTTCACTTTGCGCTGTCACATCAGTAAACGATTGATTCCATGTACGCTCATCAATATCAAAATAAGCATACATTTGCTGGTTTGAAACAATGCTTGTTAACACGCTTTGACCAGCAAGAACATTGTTACCTTTGGTGATATTCGCGCGAGATACAATGCCATCAATTGGCGAACGCACTTGAGTAAATTCTAAATCAAGCTCTGCGGCCGTAAGTTCAGCCTGTAGCGCTAGCAATTGCGCTTCGCGTTGTCTTAGCGTTGATTTACGAGATTCAGCTTGCTCCGTTGAAATTGCTTTACGCTCAGTTAAGCGCTCTGCACGTTTTGCTTCACTTTTAGCCTGCTCTAATGCGGCCTTGGCGCTCTCTATCTGCGCTTTTAAGCTATCTACTACGGCAGCAAAAGGACGAGCATCAAGGGTGAAAAGCAAATCACCTTCTTTAACACTGTCACCTTCTTTAAAGTTAATTTTATCGATCACACCTGAAACACGCGGCATAAGCGCGACTTCTTGTGGTGCTTCTAAACGCGTTGTATAGGTGTGCCAATTTTGTACCGGTTTTACAAGTACTTGCGCTACATCGATAGGTTGTAATTGCTGTTGCTGTGCTGCTTGATTGGCTTCTGTGCCACACCCTGCAAGCGTTAAGCTCGCAATGGTCACTGCCACTGCAAGAATAGATTTGTTCATCACGACTCTCCTGTTAATAGATTGGAGACAATGTTACGCAACTAATTAGTGGATAAAAATGATAGATTTTTAAATTCATTAATGCCAGAATTGCACCAATAGAATTTAAGGAACTGCTATGGATACCACCAGTCGCTTATTAATGTTGCTTGAAGTAATTGAACGAGGCTCATTTGCCAAAGCCGCCGAATCTAGAAATATAGATCGCTCAGTTATTTCAAAACAAATTAGCCGCCTCGAAGATGAATTAGGTGTTCGTTTACTAAATCGTACTACACGTTCTTTTTCGTTGACTGCCGCTGGTGCTGAAATGGTAAAAAAAGCAGCCGAACTTAGAGATTTGTTATCAGATACCGTCAGGCTTGCAGAGAATTACCACCAAGAACCCCGTGGTACGTTAAAAATTACCTCATCAAGTATTATTGGTAAACGCTATATTCAACCAGTCATTAACGACTTTCAAAAACGCTTTCCGCAAGTTGAGGTGGAGCTACGTTTAGACGACAGGCTGATTGATTTAGTATCAGAAGGCTATGATTTAGCGTTTCGTGTTGGCGAACCAAAAGACTCGTCATTTATTGCCCGTAAAATTGCCCGCAACCGTATGTTGCTGTTGGCTTCACCGGAGTTTATTGAAACTTACGGTATGCCAAAACAGGTTGAAGATTTAAAAGAGCTACCTGCCGCTAGCTATTCAAGCCCAAGTAAACGCATTGGCGGTATTCGCTATCGTAATGCCGATGGCGATATTATTGAGCAAAATATTAAAAGTGTTTTTCGTGCGAACGATGCCGAAGTACTTTTAATGAAGGCTATCTCAGGCAATGCATATGTTCTAGCACCGGCATTTATTCTTGACGATGAAGTTAAACGTGGCGATCTCGTGCCTATTTTAACCGATATGGAATTACTCGATTACAGTGCGGTGTATGCGGTATACCCACACAGAGACTTACCAGTAAGAACACGTTTATTCTTCGATGCTATGCGTGAATACATAGGCAAAGATATTCCAGTATGGGAAGCAAACATTCCTGACTTTGACACTATGTACAAAGGCTAACTTGCAAAGCTTGAGTCGCACTAACTCGCTTTATTTTGTTGGCTTAATTCATATGCCGTTACTACTCTATTTCGTCCTTGCTGTTTGGCTTGGTATAGCGCATCATCAGCACGCTTAATAAAGTTTTTAAGGGTTTGATTTGGCATGTAGCAAGCAACACCAATACTAATGGTCAAATTAATAGCTTGCTCATCAATGTTGTGGATGGTTGTTGCTAAGTGCTCGCGCAGCATATCTGCAAAATCGTATGCACTTTGCGGGTCGCTGTCAGGTAAGAAGATAGCAAACTCCTCACCTCCGATACGAAATACGTAGCCTTTACTAATGCGTTGCCTAAAGAAACTGGTTACTTCAATCAAAATGCGGTCGCCCACTTCATGGCCGTATTGATCATTAATATTCTTAAAATAATCAAGGTCGAGCATTAAGATAAACAAGCCATTTTTGTTTTTAAGTTCAACTTCAAAGTAGTGGGTCATTGCCAAGCGGTTACCCGCGCCGGTTAAAGGATCAAGTAAAGCTAAGTTTTCGAGCCGCTTACCATATTGTGCACGGCTATTTTCAAAGGTATGAGACACTGCCCAAATACTGATGTAGGTAAACGAAAAATTAAGTGAAAAGTTAACACTATTGAGAGGTTCAAGACTTGATTTGGTTAATAGAATCCCCCCTTGTAGCACAGCCACTATCAGCGACAAAACTTTGCCGTATTGTTTACCTAATAACAGATAAAATAAGACCGGAAGTGAGCAAGTCCAAATAAACAACAAACTTTTAATGTCGCTGAGATACGTGCCTAACGTAATGAGTAGCGATAAGAAAACGCATAATGTGAGTGATTGCCAAAGCTGACCATTGCGCTTACGGGTATAGAAAAAGATATAAAAACAAAACGAAGCAAAAACGACTTCTAACGCACCTAGAACAACAAAGTCATTTATAAATAGATTAAAAACCGCGAACACGCCCGCTAAAACACCTAGACAAAAGCCCATCCATTTAAGAACGTTATTTCGTAATGCTTGAGTGCCTCTTAGCGCCCCAATATCCATCCGGTTTCTCGTTATTGTTATAATTGCTTAATTTTAACGCGAAAAAAGTAATATAGGAACAAGTTATTATTAAAAAGTGCATAAAGATGCACTCTATTATAGTGACTATTAAATCAACTAGCCCCACAACTTTAGAGGGAACACGCCCCAAAAGATTAAAATGACTGACCATTGCAATATGCTAAACATAGCAAAACCATTCAAGTAATTAATAGTAGTCATTCTTTTATGATTCAATAAGCGCCATAAACCATACAACATGGAAAACGGTAATATTGCCGTTGCTATAGCTAAAATACTACTCGCTACTGTCACCTCACCTAGACGTAAGAATGATTGGCTAAAGAAAAGTGGCAGTGGAACTAATAGAAACGTCGCTGCTAAAAATGGAACAAGTACTTTGCTCAGTAAGTTAAAATAGCCTAAAACCAAACAAATAGCGCCATAAATCAATATCCATAACAGACCTATTAAACCAAATAATAAACTTAGCCACATTGGTACCAGTAACCAAAGGCTGGTTTGCTCATATGTTCGAAAACCATCAGTAATTAAGTGTTTACCATTGTCGGAAATATACAATGCATGAGAAGCTAATCGCTTTGTATTATCGCGAAATAGATTATCGCCTACTGGGTGCAAGATTTTCTTTTGACCCTGAAATGGTTTAAGTACTAGCTCACTGCCATCTAATGATACAAATGCAAAATGAAGTAATTGGTCAAAATATTCAAAACGCTTCATGCGAGTTGGAGAAAGCGTGTAAAAACCTTGCCACTCATCTACTTTTAATTCTGAGCTTGATGGCGTCAATGGTTTATATTTTTTAATATCAAGGTGATTAATCAACATATCATCAAATTGTTTATAATCAGCTGTTTCGATATCAGCATTAAAAGCAATAAAAAATGCTTTTTGCTCATTAGGAAAATAACAAAAATTAGTTCGATAACCCAACGTAGAGCCACTATGACACTTACCAACTACACCATGCCTATCGCGAGTTGTAACTCCAAACGCGTAACCAATATCCGTTAATTGATTTAAAGCGGCTTCTGTTTTGAAAGGCTTACCCATACTTTTTAACAATGAAGATTCAATCAATACACGACCATTTACCCTTCCATCACCCATCAGGAATCTAGCAAAAAGAGCCATGTCATTCGCTGTAGTTGTAAATTGTCCTGCTGGCCTTAAATACATAGGGAGTGTGACTTGGCTTACACCATTTTCGAAGTGACCCATTGCAAGCATTGGATCTCGAAAAGGCCCCTCTTGCGATACAAATTTAAACGTACTCATGTGCATACCCAGAGGGGCTAGTAATTGTTTATCCAAGTATATTTCGTAACGCTCATTTACAACCGCCTCAATTACCATACCAAGTAAAGCATAGCCAATATTAGAGTATGATAGGCGACTCCCAGGTCGATTTCGTATATGTAGTTGATGCGGATCAATAGTATTTTGTAGGGCTGTATCTGGCTCTGCTTTTGTCGTCAAAAGTTGCCAAAGTCGAATATCTTCAAGACCCGAAGTGTGATCAAGCAAGTGTCTAACCCGAACAGGGGTCGTTGATGACCAGGAATTTTTAAAATCAATATCAGATAAAATTTCATCAACTGGTGTATCGAGAGACAGTTTACCTTCTGTTACAAGGTGTAATACACCAGTGGCAATAAGCGTTTTAACGATAGACCCGCTCTGAACTTTGTTATCTGTCTCCATTTGTAAATCAGAATCTGCGAGCCCTTTCGCTCCTAATTCAATTTCATCTTCTGAAACGGTTGACCAAACGACCCCAACTAACGATTCACGATGCAATGCTTGTTCAATTTGAATAGACAACTCACTTTTTGAAATTAACTTTTTTCCGAATGCGGGAAAGTGAGACACTAAAGATGATAAGATCAGTACGATATAAAATATTTTCACAGCTTTTTCATTTTTATTTTTATAGATCAGTCACAAGGCTTAAAACATAACCCTACTGCTTTTAAATCTTAGGCTATAGTGGCAAAGCACCTTATAGATCAAATAAACAGCTCAATTCCAATAGAATTTTAGTCATCGATTAAGTCGGCCACTTCCTCAATTAAATCATCAAATTCATCGTGAATATTGCGGCGCTGTTTGTCGGTTAATGTAGGTTTTAGTTCCACTAATAAATTAACGTAGTTATCGAGATTTTTATCATCGGCTGCAATTAACTCATCGCTCATAAAAGCTAAGCGATTATTAATGATGACTGCCAACTGGCTATCAAAGTCTGTTGGTTTTTGCTTTTGCATAAATAACGTTTTTAATGCATCTAAACGCCTTTGTTTGTACTGCATCCACATTAAAAATGTACTGACTCGATAATTTGATGAACTCTCTATGAGTGTTTTTTGCTGCGCAGTGAGTTTGCTACCGAACCACTCTTTATAGTTTTCAAGGTTTTCTTCTAAACGTTCTTTTTTATGTTGCTCAGGCGATTTTTCTTCGTGTTCTTTGTACTCATCATTAATGTTTTCTTGCAGTGCAGCAACAAACTCTACGCGCTGCTTATAAGAAAGTGAATTCGCTAAAGCGATAAGTTCAGGCTCAATTTTATTAATCAATGTTTGCCAGTGCTGCTTCGCTTGTACAAAGTGTGCTTTAAGCTCGTTATGGTCAACTTGCTTATCTAACATGGTCTTTAAATTTTCAAGGTCGCGTTTATATAAGGGGAGTTGTGTTTCTCGATGCCAATCTCGGCTGGTTTTAACAATATGCTCAAATTTATCAGCTTGGTCACTGTTCAGGTCAACATAATCATCAATCCAAAACCCTGATAACCAACCTAAATTATTGTAAGTGAAGCTCGGAGAACACCCTGTTGCTGTAAACAATAAACTAAATACTATTAGATACTTTGATAGCTTTTTCATTGTAGTTTTTTCAAATCCTATTTCAAAACAAAGTAAACTTACCACTAAGAACAAAAATTCAGCAACCAAATTAAATGAAATTAATTATCATTTAATTATTGACGAACAGGTAAACCTAAGTAATAATCGTTATCAACAACTTGGTTCGCTAGACTATTCTCACAGCAACATCATACTGTTAAAGGTTTTGATGCTGTTTTACCAAGTTAGTTCAAGATGTAACTCTTGATTGTCATCTGTTTCCTCGACCCAAACATAGACATAAAACGTTACACTTTACTTGCTACATTGCTCATATCGGTGACGGTAGATATGACACGAAAAAGCCCGCTAAGGGCTTTTTTTATTTCTTTAATTTTTTTGGAAAATCTGTATCTTAAGCCTACTTGTTAATTGCAAAGCTTGCCGCTGTCTATAAATTGGGCATTTGCAGCTGTTGGGGCTAAACTAAAAGTGATGTTTTGCTCTGAGGCTGTTTGGCAAGGCATTTTATCAATAGCTGAATGCTTTGTTATTGATACCTAACACACATTTGGAGGCAGACTATGATCAAGCCTAATTTTAAATCACTATTGCTCGCTAGCACGTTAATCTTGTCACCTTTAGCAAATGCCAGTCTTGAAGATGCCCAATTAGCGGCAAATGAAGGCCGTTTTGAAGAAGCGCTTCATGAATTTAATTACCTTGCAGACAGAGGTTATGCCCCTGCAATGTATGAGCTTGCTAAAATGTACGAAGGTGGCTTTGGTGTGCAACGAGACTATCGTAAAGCAGCAGAGTTGTACGAAAAAGCAGTAAAAAAAGTGCATGCTGATTCAATGTTCGCATTGGGTGTACTTTATCAAGAAGGTAAAGGTGTCAAACTTGATAAAGAAAAAGCCATTTCATTGTATGAAATGGCGTCACAAAAAAACCATCCAGCGGCACAGTTTAATTTAGGGGTTATGTATGCCAATGGCGAAGGGGTAATTCAAGATTACCGTACCGCGCTTAGTTGGTACCAAAAGGCGGCTGCAAATAACTTTACTCTTGCGCAATTCAACATGGCTTTAATGTATTACGAAGGGTTAGGAGTTCCTAAGAATCTCGAAAAATCATACATTTGGAATACCATTGCTGAATACAACGGCAACATGGATGCAAGTCATAGCCGTAAGCTTGATGAGCGAAGTATGATGCCTGCAGAAATTGAAGCTGCTAAAGAAAAAGCAGATGCCATTTATGCAAAAATACAGGCTGGTTTATACGCACCTGACGGGCGTCTATAAATAAACTTCGTACTTGCGCTTAAGGGCGCAAGTACAGCCATTTTAATAGTTTGATCAGCAACTTATTTTGTTTTAGCAATAAACTAGTGCGAGGGTTAAACTTACCGGATACCAAGGTATTTCGTGCATGGCTAAAGGTTTTAAAACCTTCAATGCCATGATAGTGCCCCATCCCTGACTCACCAATACCACCAAACGGTAGCTGATCTGCTGTTACCTGCATCAATACATCATTAATTGCTAATGTACCGCTTCTGATTGATGTGCTTAATTTACTGATTTTCTCTTTATCGTGCCCCAAAATATACAAAGCAAGAGGTAATGAGCCACCATTGATCGTATCAATCACCTGCTGCAATGACTCATAACCGATAATGGGCAGCAAGGGGCCAAAGATCTCGTCTTGCATGACGCGCATATCATCATTCACTTGCGTTAAAATGTGCAAGCCCATACGGTGTTTTAGTTCATCAACTTGATGACCTTCTATCGGCTCAAATACTTGCGCGCCTTTGTCTTTTGCGTCAACTAAATAAGCAGCTAATCGCTGGTATTGACTCTCGGAGATAATTGAAGTCAGATTTTTACCTTCAACACCTTGTTTAAAATGTTTTCGGTAAATATCACAAAGCTGCATTACCAACTGATGCTCAAGCCGCTTTGGAACAAATACGTAATCAGGAGCAACACAAATTTGCCCTGCATTGTTCAATTTACCAAATAAAATAGTTTTCGCTGCTTCTTTGATATTTGCATCATCAAGAACAATTACTGGCGATTTACCACCTAGCTCTAACGTCACTGGGGTAAGGTTTTTACTAGCACTTTGCATTACTTTACGGCCGACAGCGGTTGAACCAGTAAACAGCATATGAGCAAAAGGAAGTTGGCAAAATTTTGCAGCAAGTTCTGCTTCGCCTTCAATCACGATACAATGCTCTTTCAATTCATCAGCCAAAATCGTTTTTATAACTGCGTTAGTGTGAGGTGTATATTCGCTTAACTTTAGCATTACGCGATTGCCTGCGGCTAATGCGGTTATGGCAGGAACTAACGCAAGTTGAATTGGATAATTCCATGGGGCAATGATGCCTACAACCCCTTTCGGCTGATAACTGATATGTGCAGACGAAGGCCATAAACTAAGTCCAACACCACGAGATTCATTTTTTGCCCACTTTGGCAAACGCTTAATCACATCACTGATTGTTTTAACTGTTGGGAAAATATCGCCTAGTACAGTATCGAAGGCTGTACGGTATCCAAAATCTTTACTTGAAGCATTCACTAAAGCCTGCTCGTTCTCAATAAGCGCAACTTTGACGCGTTTTAGAAGCTTTATTCTAATATCTATTGGTAAGTAAGGTTCAGCTAAAAATGCATCGTTCAGCTGATAATATTGTTCTTGTAATTGTGAATCTAGATCGACCAAAACGAGTACTCATCAAAAAGGTTTAAACAACTATAACGATGAATAAAATCGAGAGCAAATAAAAACAGCGCCCATAAAGAGCGCTGTGAGTGGTTGGTAAGAGTTGAAACTATTGTTCTGTATTCATTAATTTTTACATTTAAAAAGCAAATACACTCGCTGCTACAGTCATTGTTACTAAGGTGATCATGGCAATAGCTATTAAGTTAAGTGCGAACCCAGAACGGATCATATCGCGCATTTGAATTTGCCCTGATCCAAACACAATC
The DNA here is from genome assembly GCF_017808125.1 of Pseudoalteromonas sp. PA2MD11. NCBI lineage: Bacteria > Pseudomonadati > Pseudomonadota > Gammaproteobacteria > Alteromonadales > Pseudoalteromonadaceae > Pseudoalteromonas > Pseudoalteromonas sp. PA2MD11. The sequence continues at coordinate 75,840 of NZ_JADKNF010000018.1, read as the reverse complement.
GCGTTTGGTGGTGTCGCAACTGGCATCATAAACGCACAGCTACATGCAATTGCAGCAGGAATGACCCACACAAGCGGTGTACCAAATACTGACTCAGCAACTGGACCTAATAGTGGTAAGAAACCTGCAGCAGTGGCTGTGTTACTGGTTATTTCTGTTAAGAATGTAATAAGAGCCGTTACCGCTAAAACACTTAAAACTAACGGAATAGCGCTTGCGCCCTCGATCATATGGGCAATATATTCAGCAAGGCCAGACGACTTGATTTGTGCAGCTAGTGTTAAACCACCACCGAATAGTAGCAACACGCCCCACGGCACTTTAGCTGCACTTTCCCAATCAAGGATTCGCTCACCATCGCCTTTATTTGCTGGTAACACAAATAACATCAATGCTGCAGCAATCGCTATGCCCGTATCAGAAATTTTAAGGCCAGAGAAATCAGCAATCATAGGCCTAAAAATCCAGCATACTGCAGCTAAAGCAAATACAACAGCTACGCCTTTTTCAGCGCGCTGCATAGCTCCTAACTCTTGTAACTGTGACAAGAATAAAGATTTAGTGTCTTTGCTTGCACTTTTTGCACATTGTGTATCTACTTTATAGGCAAACTTAGTTAACCACACCCAGCATAAAATAAGCATAACTGTCGCAAGTGGTACACCTACTTTCATCCACTCAGCAAAGCCAATATCAATCTTGTAGCTATCTGATAGGTATGCAGCCATTAATGCATTTGGTGGCGTACCGATTAAGGTTGCGATACCACCGATGCTAGCACCATAGGCAATTGATAATAACAATGCTTTACCAAATTGGTCATTATCTGGGTTAGACTGTTTAACCAACATAGTAATCGACATTGCAATCGGTAACATCATCACAGCAGTCGCTGTATTTGACATCCACATTGATAAAAATGCCGTTACTAACATCATGGCTAAAATTTGTAGGCTTGGCTTAGTACCAGCACGAAGCATGGTGTTAAGTGCAATACGCTTGTGTAAACCCCAACGCTCCATCGCGATTGAGATCAAAAAGCCGCCTAAGAATAAAAAGATCAAAGGGTGTGCATAAGGTGACGCGACCCCTTTGATTGCTGCAATGCCAGCAAGAGGTGATATAACTAGTGGCAATAAAGACGTCGCAGGAATTGGCACAACTTCGCTTACCCACCAAGAAGCCATCCAAAATGCAAGGCCTGCAGTACGTAATGCAGGTACACTCATACCCGCTGGTGGATCAATTAAGCAAGTTAATAACATCACTAATGGGCCTAGCAGTAACATCACTGTGCTCATTAATGGGCGTGGCTGTGAACCATCTTTTGTTTGATTTACTAATGACATACCGACTCCTTAGAACTTGTATTTAAGGCCAAGTGCAACGCTGTTATCTGATTCAAGTTCTAAATCTAAATCAGTATAGAATAAGTAAGCAGTGGTTTGTTTATCGAACACATAGTCAACACCTGCTGTCCATTGTTTACCTTCTTCAGCATGGCGAATTTTTGAGTCGTCTTTAACATATTGCAGCTTAGGTACCCATTTATCGATTGCATAGCTTGCGCTAAGTGCATAGCCATTGCCTTCTTTCGTACCGTCGGTAGATTCACTGCGCTGGAATAAACCCGCTAACTGTAGGTTTTCAAGTTTCCATGCGGCAACAACACGGCTTGCCGTCAACTTGTTAAGTGCATCAACATGGCTGATAGCGACATAGTAGTCTTTAGATTTTAATGCACGGTCACCATAAATAACCGTTGCCGCAAAACCATCCTCATCGTTGCTGCTGTCATCTTTTGGAGCATAAGTTAGTGCAAGTGATGCGCCACCGTATGTTTTTGAGCTGTAGGTAATGGTATCGCCGATACGGTCTTGACCAGGGATCAGCTGTGCAATATCTGCTTGGGTTTCGTTAAAACCGTCAACTTTACCTTCAGAATATTTAAAACGCGTGTCGTTACGACCGACAACCACTTCACCAAAATCGCCTGCAAGGCCTAAGTAAGTATTACGAGCTGAAAATGGCTCACTGGTATCATCATGCTCAAAGCCTTTTACTTGCACTTCGTATTTAAATACTGCTTTAAGCGACTCAGTTAGTTTGTGGCTACCTTTAATACCAATGCGCGAAAAAGGTGCTTCGATTTGCGTACCTTCATCAACATAGCGCATAACGCCTGTATCTGTGTTTGCTATTTGAACTTCTGCTTTACCGTATACCGCGTAGTCTGCTGCCATTGCTGAGCCAGTTGTGCTCGCTAAAATCACAGCCGCTGCTACGCGTGTTTTTGTATGAGTGAATATTGTTGTCATTATGCGCCCCTTATTAGGTTCAAATTGTTGTTCCTAACTAGTAAGGCAAGTTGGTTGCCAACTTAGTTAATTTTAAAAAAGATGTTAAATAACAGCGAATTAACTTTGTTGACGTAAAAGAGGCTGGCTTTTATGGGTGGATTTCCACACATTTTTAAAAATATGCTGTCACCTGTTCCACCCATTGTGAAGAGTTTAATGTGAGAGAGTTGTTTAGTCTTTGAACATTTCGCGATTAATACCGTATTTGGTCATCTTGTCGTAAAGGGTTTTACGGGCAATTTGTAATGTGACCATGGTGTCTTTTATGCTGCCGTTGTTTCGCTCTAGCGCTTCTTCGATGAGTGACTGCTCATAAAAGCTAATCTTCTCAGCAAGACTTAGATCTTGAGCAAGTTCATTTTGATTATTTGTGTCGCTGTAAGAAGCAAACGCAAGATCAGAACCTAGCAATACCGCACGTTCAGCCTGATTTCTAAGCTCTCGCACATTTCCCGGCCAATCATACGCAAGGAGTCGTTGTTTAGCTTCACTACTCAATGGCGCAGGCGGCTTATGAAAACGTGTCGCCGCTATCGAGCTGAAGTGTTTAAAAAGCAGTGGAATATCAGCTTTTCTGTCACGTAATGCCGGAATACTCACTTTTACTAAATTTAGGCGGTAATATAAATCGGCTCTAAACTCCCCTGCTTCGACTAGTGTCATTAAGTCTACTTTGGTAGCAGCAACTATACGTACATCTAAATCAATGGCGTGGTTGTCACCTACAGGGGTTACTTTGCGCTCTTCAAGCACCCTCAACAACTTTACTTGTAAACTCGCAGGCGTAGACTCTATTTCATCTAAAAAGACAGTGCCGCCTTTGGCAAATTCAAACTTACCTTGACGAGATTGTGTCGCCCCTGTGTATGCACCACTGGCTGCACCAAAAAGCTCACTTTCAATAAGTTGCTCAGGTATTGCGCCGCAGTTTATAGCAACAAAATTAGCCGCTGAACGATTACTTTGATCGTGTAAATAGCGAGCAACTAACTCTTTACCCGTGCCTGTTTCACCTTCTATTAGCACATCTGCTGGCGTATCGATTACTGCATTAAGTAAATGCATCATTTGTTGCATTTGTTCGGTTTCACCCAAAATACGCACACCGGGCGCAGACGTTTTTTCAACAGCAATTTTTAAGGCGCGGTTTTCCATTACTAACGCACGTTTTTCTGAAGCACGAGCAATACAATCTAATAACTGCTCAGTTAGCGGCTTTTCAAATAGATCATAAGCACCAAGCTGCATGGCTTTAACGGCCACAGATACATCAGCAAAGCCGGTAAGAAAAATAACCGGTAGCTCGCTATCAAAGGCTTTTACTTGCTCTAAAAATGCCAAGCCATCCATTTTTGGCATGTTTATGTCGCTTAGTACAATACCTTCGAAGCGACGACTTAATTTTGAAAGTGCCGCTGTAGGCTCACTAAAACACTGAACTTGATAACCTTCAATCTCAAGGAGCTGCTTCAATGAATCACGGATCACCGCTTCGTCATCGATAACGATTACCTGATCACAGGTCGCTGCAACTTCACTCATGATGTTTCCTTGTTAGTTTGTAAAGTTATAATAAATTGTGCTCCGCCCTTAAGGCGGTTATGGGCCGTTAGGCGGCCATTAAATGAGTCGATTATTTGCCTTGAAATAGACAAGCCAAGGCCTAAACCATTGCTGGTTTTAGTGCTATAAAATGGCTCAAAGATATTACCTAATGCATGTTGATCAATACCCGGGCCAGTATCGAGAATTGATAGCTTTACTCGGTCGTCAAACAGTTCAAGTTCAAAGCTCAGTTCGCGTTTGTCAGATTCACTCATTGCTTGGCTGGCATTAGTGATCACGTTAACCAAGACTTGCTCAAACTTAACGCTGTCGACCCATACTGTTATGTTTGCATCAATATCTGCGGCTTTAACTTCGATATCATCTTGTTTTAACTGTGCGCTTGCAATCATTAAGGCATTTTTTAACATACTCGCTAAGCTTTGCTGTCTCAGTTGAGTTTGTGCCGGTTTACTAAAATGCTTTAGCTGTGCAACAATTTTGTGTACACGCTCTATTAACGACTGCACCAGGACTAAATTTTCGCTGGCTTGCTCAATATTTCCTTTGATAAGCAACCTTTTTGCACTCACTAAGTAGGTATTCATGGCACTTAATGGCTGATTGATTTCATGGTTAATGCCAGCACTTAACTGACCAATAGTTGCAAGTTTAGCTGTTTGGATCAGCGCTTTTTGAGCCTTTTCGAGAGCCTGAGTACGCTCTATAACCTCTTGCTCAAGACTGTGCCTAGAAAACAATAGCTTTTTATAACCAGCAAAACGTACCATTGCCGTATGAATAAGTACTACCGCAATAGCATAAAACACACTAAACCAAAGAAGCCTAGGGATTTGTGCAAGCTCGACATTCGTCACATCCACCAACACACTCGCTTTGGCGTTAATGATATCAATGCTTTCAACAGCACTAATAAAGCGCGATTGCTTACCGTTTAATAAAACTTTTTGAAGTATGGTTTGTTCATTTAGAGGCTTATGGGTATAGGGCAGTAAAGTGGGTTTATGTGACAGATATCGGCGCGATTTAACTAATGCAGCCATTTGTTGATTATCAAGGGGCTTAAGTGACTTTAAACGCCAATCAGCTACATCAGACATAACAATAACGTTGTCTTCAAGAGCAATGTAGAAATGTGAAGTGTCTGATGCATTAAGTAGCTGGCGGTCTTGTTCAAATTTTTTGGCATTAACTTTTAGTGCCACTACCGCAACCACCTCGCCTTGATAAAATAACGGCTCAGAAAAATAAAAGCCTCGCTCACTAGAGCGCATACCCAAAGCAAAATAAGCAACTTTTTCACCTTGTTTAGCTAAATAAAAATACGGCCGAAAAGCAAAATTACTTCCTAAGAAAGTATAGTCAACTTGCCAGTTACTACTTGCTAAAACAGTGCCTGACAAATCCATTACGTAAACATCTGAAGCCCCACTCGCTCGCTGAATATCTTCAAGATAATCATTGACCGCATCTCCACCAGCACCTTTTTCGACAATAAATGATTTTACCAAATCATTGGCACTTACTAAGCTAGGAATGGTTTTAAATCGTGCTAATTCACTTGCGATATAATGGCTTAGCTGGGTAGCTTGTGTTTGACTTTGATGCTGAGCTTGTTCGTAATCATGGCTTCTACCGAGATAAAAAACTAATATTAACAGCATGATTAGCAATACACCTGCTGCAATAAATTTTTTACTTAATGACGACATTCAAACCTTACGAACAGGACAACTAGAAATTGAATTGATAGTGTAACGATAATTCCTCAGTTGTACCAGCGACTGCGCCATTGTCAATGCGAGGATCAAATGCGTTGTATTTTTTTCCTAACAAATTTTCTGCTTTTAGCATTAGTTGGCTGTTGTTGTTTAACTGCCATTTTAAACTGCCACCCAATAAGCTGTAAGCAGATTGTTTAAAGTGAGCACCTGTCTCTGAGCTTACTTCAACTGTATCGCGCCACAATAAGTTTAAGCTCACCTGCCATGAATCAGATAAGTTATAACTACTGATTATGCTTGCAAAGCGCTTAAAGCTCGCATTGATGGGATCTTCAAAGTATTGCGTATAAGTGCCTGTAATCGAAAAATTTTTACTTGATTGCCAAGTGCTATCAAGCTCGATACCACTGTTTTGGGTGTTGAATGAGTTTGTAAAGGTAAACAATGCATCATCTGATAATGTTGGCTCAATATTTATAAAATCATTAAGTTCATTATAAAAAAGCACTGCATTAGCTTGTAACTCTGAGGTTTTATAATGCCAAACAAGTTCAGTGGTTTTTATCGACTCAGAGCGAAGCGATGGGTTACCAATTGTCACATCATCATTTGAAAAAAGCTCATTGGTAACCGGTGTTCTAAACGATTCACCATATTGCAGCTTAACAGTATGTTCTGAATTTATTTTATAGACACCCGCAAGACGTGGAGAAAGTTTACTGTCGATGTCCTTCACATCGTCATAGCGTGCGCCAATAAATAAAGTAAGTGCATCTGAGTATGGTATTTTTAGCTGTCCATAAGCACTCAAGGTTTCGAATGTAAACTTAAGTGACGAAAACTCAGGAAAGTCCATCACAGACACGATCCCTTGCTGTTCAAAGGCAGGGTCGATAATTATTTGCTCTGAATCGAAATCATAATAAGACGTGCGAACTCCTGCTTCAGTTTGCTTAGCTTCTGAGTATTCAATTCCCGCAGCAAGCTGCCATTGGTTATCGAATTGATAACTTAGCTCAGTTTCGAATTTACTGTCAGTTGTTTGCCACGCAGGGCCAACGAGAAAGTCTGGAATATCGTCAAATGTAGCAATTAACCCTGCACTTGAAATATTATGCTTTGTGAATGAGTAACTAGAATCTAGCTTTAACTTATCGTTATTGATCCAGTTGTATTTAATTCCCACAAAGGTGTTATCACTGTTATGTTGGTTTTGCTTAGAATATCCAGCGAGGTTTAAAAATTCATCAAGGGATGTTTCATTGTAACGGGCACGTAATTGCAGTTTTTTATAATCAATACCTGCGTCTAGATAAATTGCCTCAAGTGGATCTTTGACCCCCTGCGGATAACTTTCACCGTCCTTATGTTCATAAGCGAAATTTACAAAAATACGTGTATTGTCACTAAATATCCTGTTGAACTGACCTGTTGCACCGTATCGGCCATTGTTACCAACTACAAATTGCAGTGCATTTCGCTCTTTAGACGTAACAATGTTCATAACACCTAAAAATGCATTACTGCCATAAAGTGCTGACCCAGGGCCGCGAATAAACTCTATTTTTTCGATAACTTCCACAGGTATGTAAGGCAAATAAACAGAAGCCTTACCAAATGATGATTCATTTATTCGCTCACCATTTATCATCACTAAAACATTACCGCTATCTAGATAAACGCCCCGAGCATGATCTTTAGGCACCGCCCCTACCCAATCACCTCGAGTTGATTGCATACCAGGCACAAAATTCATCACTTCGTAGGCGTTATCAACCCCTAATGCTTGAATTTGCTTACGACTAAAAATACTTATTGTAGAAGGGACTGATGACAAAGTTTCGTTGGTTTTACTTGCTATATCGACTTGAACATTAAGTAAGTCTTCAAAACTTAAAGAAAATAAGTCTTGCTCTTCAGTCGCGTTTGCAACCACTGGCGAGGTTGAGGCAACTGCAATAGTAAAAAGTGCTGAACATCTGAAAAGATCCACGGTAAGCGATACCTGTACTTATAGCCCGTGTTGCAAAAGCAACACCATGTTTACACTATTAATACAAAAGATTGGTAAGCTTGCAATGTTTTTATAATTTAAGTTTATAAAGTTTTCTTAAATAGCGACAAAAAAACCCATTTTCAACTGTAAATGGGTTTCTAAAAACGTCTGTTTTAATGAGCCAAGCTTAATTAAGCTATTTCAACATTTCCAGTGCGCTTTGCTTTGATGTACTTATATAATCCAATAAGTGACGCCGCTATCCAGAAAATCTCAATAACAAAACTAGCAAGGTTAAAGTTATAACAAAGACTGATCAGTAACAGAATTGCGCCCGTTAAGTTCATCATGTTATACACAAGGCCGGTTGGCGATGCTTTATTCAGTTGTAGTAAAAAGAAAGCACCAACCACTAAGAATGTGCCTGTCATGCCAATAATATCAAATAAAAGTGCTATCACGTGCGTGAGTCCATTTTGTTCATATGTTTATACCCATACAACTGGCCCAATCCATGGGGAGGGTTGTTTTCATTCATTGAAACAGCAAACCGGTCAATAGTATCAGAGCATGAGTGAGAAACGAGGATAAATGTCCGTATTTTAATTCTATTTATGGGTAACCTTACCACCGATTATTTTTAAAGCTGGAGTACCACGGATCATGGTCTGGCGGGCAAATGGGCGTTGGCAGTCAGGGCAAATACCGGTGTCATTGGTAAAATCTTGGCTAATCCGTTCAACAAAACATTTAACCAACGCGCCTTTTCCACCTTTACGGTATTTAAATAACTGCGTTTTACATTGTGAACAAAAAATATCGACCGTTTTAGTTGGCCCTTTTTTATTTGGTTTTGCCATTAATCCATTTATTATTTCAAAAAGTGCATGCTATCACGCTATGACCAGAGACCCAAAACCAAGCCAATTAATGAAAATTGTAAAATAGCATAACCTGAATTTACCAAAAACAGTTTTAACGGCCGCTGCTCGAATATGTAGCCTATGCCTATAGCAAGGCTTACCCAACATAAACCAATTATAAAACCTGTACCAACAGCCACCCCAACAGCAACATTGGGCCCAACAAATAATGAAAAGCTAAATGAGATCAAACAGCATAATATTAAACTGCTACCAAAAACTTTAAATGGATTAATTTGTTGCAAATCTAACTCTGTTAGACCACAGCTCTCCATCCAAATACGCTTAAATAACCAAGGTGAATACCAGACAATTCCCAATAAGAATGAAGCAAGACCTGCAAAAAAAATTGCGAAAAAGTTAAGTTGATAAAAATGCATACACCAGACTCATACAACGATTAGGTTTAACATGACTTTAGTTAAGGATCAGCGATGCAGCAAATTTAAAACACGTAATTTTGTACCTATTTAGAATTCAATCCTGTACTGATTTACGCCTTCTAATTATTTTACTTACGTTAATAATCACTTTACTGCTTAACTGGTTTTTTCTGTAATTTACGCTGTAATGTTCTTCTGTGCATATTCAGTTGGCGCGCAGTTTCGGAAATATTACCATCGTTACTGTGCAAAACATGTTGGATATGCTCCCACTCAAGGCGCTCTGGCGACATAATTTTGTTTGGCTTTGATTCTTCAAGTGATAGGTTTACCTCTGTGTCTCCCAAGATTGTTTTTAAAAGTGAATTAAAATCGACAGGTTTTGGTAAATAGTCGTCAGCACCTAATCGTATGGCTTCGACTGCACTGGCAATACTGGCAAACCCAGTGAGTAACACAATGCGAGCTGAAGGAAATTGTGCTCTTAAGGGTTTAATCAGGGCAAGTCCATTATCATCCCCGAGTTTTAAATCCACTAGAAAGTGGCTCGCCTCAAAAGTGGTTATATGCTGTAAAGCTTGCTCAGCGTTATGAGCGAGTGAACATGTGAAGCCTTGTTTTGTAAAACGCCTTGCCAGTGTGCTGGCAAGATTTTCATCGTCTTCAATAATTAAAAGTTTCATACAATTTTTAAACTAACCATCGCAATTGCACCTTGCTGTGGGTGATTGCTTAGTGTTAATGAGCCATTTAAGCGCTCTAAAGTCACATTCGAAAGCATAACTGCCATCCCCATACCATTGTTACTTGGCATGAGTTGGCCACCTAATGATGCCATTTGTTGTTCGCTAAAACCTTGACCGAAATCACGTAACGACAATGAAACTGTTTGCTGATCTATGTGCCACTTAGCTTCTACGCAGTATTGCTGATTATGGTTATTCGCCGATACGGCGTTTTGCAGCAAGTTTAAAATAGCCGGTAACAGCATGGCATCACTTAAAATCGAACAATCAGGGGCGTTATTTAGCCACTGTAAGTTTTGCTCTGGAAAATGCAGTGTCATCGCATCTTGAATGGTGCTTTGTAGTGTTTCAGCGCTGATCACTTGCCGTGTTTGACCGGTCCTTAAGGCATTTGAAAGCGACCTAAAATGAGCAAGCTGTTCTTTACACTGGGCTAATGGCTTAGCCATTTCTTGTACAATGGGGTCATCAGCTTGTTGTTCTTTCAGTTCTTCAAATAACAGCTGTAAGTTTGCGATAGGCGTTGCAAGTTGGTGCGTTACTTGTGCAGCAGCGCCATCAAGCGTTAATAATTGCTCATGCCTTAATTGTTGCTCACGAGTTCGTGCAATGGTGGCTTCTCTTGCTCTCAATGTACTGTTTAATGTACCAATAACAAAAGCAATAACAATGGCGCTAATAACAAAGTTAATCCACATACCAATAAAATGATGCGTCATCTGCATTTGGTGCATGGTGTGCTCAGGCATATTTATCAGTAAAAAGCTATAAGCGGCGATTGCCAGCACTGCGGTATAAGCAAGCCCTTTCGCATTAACAGAGACCGCAGCGATCATTATCGGTAACAGTAATAACGACACAAATGCATTGGTAGCCCCGCCACTTAATGACAGCAAAATCGTTAAAAACAGTAAATCGGCTGTCAGCTGCATCAGTAAAGCGGCTGGTCTGGCTTTGGTTACTTTTCTATAAGCGAATATACTTAGCAGCTGAAAGATTGCTTCAACACAAATAACAGCAAGTAAAGGCAGTAAGGGGATTTGGTATTCAAATAGAAAGTACACCGCAATAACAGCAACAAATTGTACGGCGATTGCGGCGCTTCTTAAAATTAGTAGGCGACTAATCGCCGGATCGGTTTGCATAACGGACTCTTTAAAACTTAATCATCGTCCATTGAAATTGTAAAAACAGCACAAGGCGTTCCTTGATGAAACACCATTTGCCATTGTTTACCATTAAAACGCCACAGTGACATACGAATGGAGTAATTAAACTCTGACCGCGCAGAACGTCTAAAGGCTGCTTGATAGCTCAGCTGTGCAATATCATCACTGAGCATTCGACCTTTAAAGTGTTGATTATAAAACTGCGGTACTACCTCAGTTGGCAGACGGGTTAACACTTGGAACTTATTAAAAGACGTACCATCAGCAGCTATTTCAATAAAATCATCATCAAGTAATGCATCAAGCGCTTCAGCAGATTGCCGAACTTCTGGCTCAAGTAGCTGCCGCTCAGCATCAATTAAATGATTAAATAACGTCTCTTTAATTTTACCGCCCATAGTAACCCTTACTGTTTGAGCACTTTACCGCCCTTCATAACAAACTGAACCTGACTAAGTTCATTAATGTTATCAAGCACATTCATATTAACGCTGATAATATCTGCTTGTTTACCAACACTCAAGTCGCCAAGGTTATGACTTTGTCCTAATAGTTTAGCAGCTTCAACGGTGGCTGATTTAATTGCTTGCTTAGGCGTCATGCCATAATTAACTAATAACTCAAACTCCTTGGCATTATCACCATGCTTAGATACGCCAGAATCTGTACCAAAGGCTATTTTAACCTTGTTTTTTAATGCTAATTTAAACGACTCTTCCATTTTTGGCGCCACAAATTCAACCTTCTCAGCAATAGCTTTTGGCATATTCGGGTTATTTAGCACTTCTTCTTTTACTGTCGCGCCAGCGAGTAAGGTTGGAACTAAATACGCGTCTTGCTTTTTAAAAAGCTTAACCGTGTCTGTATCTAAAAAAGAGCCATGTTCGATTGAATCAACACCCGCTCTGAGGGCTGCTTTTACACCTTCTGTGCCATGAGCATGAGCGGTGACTTTTCGGCCTAAATGATGAGCAGTGTTAACAATGGCACTGAGTTCTTCATCAGTAAATTGCTGATTAACCCCGGCCGCTGTATTACTTAAAACACCCCCTGTTGCCGTAATTTTGATCACATCGGCACCACTTTTAATTACATCGCGTACCGCACGAGTACAATCGTCAGCACCATCACACACACCTAATCCCCCACCCTCTGTCGCTTTGGTAATATCACGGCGATAGCCATGCATGTCAGCGTGGCCGCCGGTCGGTGTGATCATATCACCTGCTGCAAAAATGCGCGGGCCAACAATGTCGCCACGCTCAACCGCTCGTTTTAATGGGAAGATAACTTGATAGCTGCTACCTAGGTCGCGCACAGAGGTAAAACCCGCATTAACCGTGCGTTTTAAGTATTTTAAAGAACGTAGTGCATAATCTGCTTCGTATTCAGTGACCCATTGATGTGGGTTACGCGTTGCATCTCGCTCAAAGGTAACATGAACGTGCATATCAATTAGACCCGGCAAGACCATCTGATTTTTTAAATCAATAACATCTGCATCATTGAGGTCTAACTGCTGTGTTGTTAAGTAGCCTGCTTTTATTGCAGCAATTTTATTACCTTCAATAACCAATGTTTGCTGCTCTTTAACACTCTGTTCAGTGCCAACAAGTACCTTTCCTGCATGAATAAGGGTGGTTTGTGCATTAACCACAAACGTAGATAACAAAGATAGTACCGATAATGTGCTTATTTTTAGATTTATTTTTTTCATAATCGCCTCATTTTTATACTAGGTTTAACTTAAATACTGAGTAAATGCCATTATTTACGACATAGCGCGGCAATGAACTAGTGTTAACAAGTGAATTTTGATATAACTTCGGGAAAATTTAACAAGTCTGACCACATAAAGAGAACACATTATGTCTTATGCCCAAATTACTGGCTGGGGTAAATGTATACCACCAGCAAGCATCAGCAATGATGAAATCAGCAATATTGTTGATACCAATGACGAATGGATCACAACACGTACAGGCATCAAATCTCGCCGTGTCAGCCATGTTTCTACTGCCGATTTAGCGACCGTTGCCGCAAAACAAGCGCTTGCTTGTGCTGGTGTTGATGGTAAAGACATTGATCTTGTACTTCTTGCGACTTGTACACCATCAACTATGGTGGCAAATACGGCCTCTTTAGTGCAAAAAAACATTGGCGCGGTTGGCGCTGCAGCAATGGACACAAACGCTGCATGTTCAGGCTTTTTATATGCATTACAAGCAGCAACGGCACAAATTCGTGCTGGTATGATCAAAAAAGCAGTCGTTATTGCCGCTGAACGTATGACGTGGTACATAAACTGGGCACGTCGCGACAGTGCTGTATTATTCGGTGATGGTGCTGGTGCCGTGGTATTAGAAGCCTCAGACACACCATCAGGTTTACTTGCCACTAAAACAGGTTGCGACAGTGAAGATCGCGACATTCTGCATATCGAAAACTTCGGTAGCGATTTAAATAAGTACGAGCCAATTGGCCCTTCTAACTTATTATTCGAAGGTCGCGAAATCTTCAAACGTGCTGTTAAAGGGATGAGCGAAGCTTGTGACGACGTTCTGAACCAAGCGCAGTTAGAGCTTGATGACATTGACGTATTAGTTCCTCACCAAGCCAATTTACGTATTATCCAAGCTATTCAGCAACGTTTGAAAGTAGCTGACGAAAAAGTCATGGTGAACATTGCCGATTACGGTAATACCTCTGCTGCAACAATTGCGATCGCAATTTGTGAAGCGGTTGAGCAAGGGCTTATCAAACCTAACTCAAACATTATGTCAGCAGCCTTTGGTGCTGGTTTAACTTGGGCGGCGAGTTACATTAAATGGGGCGAGCGTGTAACACCTATCTCGGTTTCTGATGCAACTCTACCTGAGTGTGATAAAACAGGTCTTGAACTGGTTGCACCGGCTGTTGCAGCATGTAAAGCGGCAGAGTAATCCCCCTATCATTTATAGAGAAGCGCGGCTGAGTCCGCGTTTTTTTATGGGCATAAAAGGATTAATTTATGGAACTATTAGGCATACATCATGCTGCAATCATCTGTAGCAACTATGAAAAATCAAAGCATTTTTATAATGAAATATTAAAGCTGCCAATCATTCACGAACAATACCGCGCTGAACGTGACTCGTATAAATTAGATTTAGCACTTCCTGATGGCAGCCAAATAGAGCTTTTTTCGTTTCCTGAAGCGCCACCGAGACCAAGCTATCCAGAAGCACAAGGGCTACGCCATTTGGCGTTTAAAGTCGCCGATATTGCAAAATCTAAGCATTATTTAGAACAACAAGGCATTTCGGTTGAAGAAATAAGAGTGGATGAAATCACCGGGAAGCAATTTACGTTTTTTGCCGATCCCGATGATTTACCGTTAGAGCTTTACCAACTTTAATTTATTGGAAGCGATCTTGTAGGTAGTTGAACACAGCACGAATACCCAGTGCCTCACCGCCTGCAGGACGACCCGGTAATGCACGTAAGTTCCAGGCCATCACATCAAAGTGAACCCATGGCGTACTTGGTTCAATAAACTCTTTTAAGTAAAGTGCCGCGGTGATCGCACCACCAAATGGAGTGGAAGCACAATTAGCAATATCTGCTACGTCACTTTTTAATAATGCTCTGTATTGATCAAATAATGGCAGTTGCCAAACAGGATCATGACAGCTTTCGCCTGCATCCATCAGTTTATTAGCCACTTCACGGTTATTTGCGAAAAAGCCAGGTAATTCTGTACCGAGCGCAACACGGCAAGCACCTGTAAGGGTTGCAAAATCAACGATAAGATCGGGGTTATCATTTTGTGCTTCAGCAAGTGCATCACACAGCACTAAACGGCCCTCAGCGTCCGTGTTATCAATTTCTACTGTGATCCCTTTGCGAGTTTTGATCACATCACCCGGTCTAAATGCATTTCGAGAAACCGCATTTTCAACCGCAGGTACCAGAACACGTAAGCGAATTGGTAAGTTGGCAGCCATAATTAACTGCGCAAGGCCAATAACATGTGCTGCACCGCCCATGTCTTTTTTCATGTTGCGCATACCTGAACTTGGTTTTAAATCTAAACCGCCAGAATCAAAACACACGCCTTTACCGACTAAGGTAATTTGCGGTGCATCTTTTGCGCCCCAACGTAAATCAAGTAAGCGAGGTTTATTCTCAGACGCACGACCAACCATATGAATCGTTGGGTAGTTTTGCTCTAATAATTCATCACCCACCCACTCACAGAACTCACCATCAAAGGTATCAGCTAAATCAGCCATTACTTGTGATAAATGCTGCGGCATCATATCCGCAGCAGGCGTATTCACTAAATCACGCACTAAATTAATTGCACTTGCATACTGAGATAAACGCTTTACTAACGATTCGTCTTTAATGGCAAGGGTAGCGCGTGGCGAAGGTTTTTCTTTATATTCACTAAACTCGTAACCGCCTAACACAAAGCCCAGTGTTACTTGCTCTACAAACTTTTCATCACCTTGTATTTGGTAACAACCTGCAGGCAGTTTTGTTGATAAGTCACCTGCTAACCAAAAGTCTTGTAAATCATTTACCAGACAATAAACATGCTCAAGTGAGCCGGTTTCATTATTAGCAACTAAGGCCATGCCTTTATTTTTAAAATCACAATTTGTTAGCCAATTTTGTAAGGCTTGCGGCTGCTCGGTTAACCACGTTGATAGGTCAGCTTTAGCAATAAATGACAGGGGAATTCCCGAAGAAGAATGGCGAATTAATGAACTCATTAAACGACTCGATATAAAGAAAAGGTATTTAAGCATACCAATATCTTGATACAAAAGGTATAGGCAAAATCAGATAAAAAACCTAATCAGTCTTTGTTTTGTTTCTCTTTTTCTTCTTTTGCTACTTGTTGATCCAGCTCTTTAATTGACTTATTTATATTGAATGAACTAGGTAGCACATCGACACCAACCCATTGCCCCAGCTTTACAACCAAAGGAATGGTAATAGGCGCAAAGGGTAAAACTGCAAACACACCTAAACCAAGCCCTTTTAAGATATCTAAAAACTGCTCATTAGCAGTATGTAACTCTTCTTTAGTAGCTTGGCCTTGGGTGTATCGCCTATAAATATGAAGCATTTCTTTTGTTTCTTGCTTTTCTTGGGCAAGTGCGATTTTGAGTGCTACCATAGCGCGCTTAAAACGTAATGTTTGACGCTTTTTGGTAATTTTAGCCACTCGAAATGGGGCTCGATGAATAACTTTATATAATCGCATTTAGTTATTTTCACACAGCATGCGACGTTCACAAAGCATAATTTACTTATATTAGATTTTACTTTATCCTTAATACTCTATTCGTAACTATTTTTCAGTATTAAAAATGAACCAACCTAAACAACAAGCTGAGCCAAAACCCAAAAAACCAGCTTCAGATGAGTGTTGTGGAGGTGGTAGCTGTTGCCCATGTGTATGGGATGAATACCGAGAAAAACTGCAACAATGGCGGTTAAGCAATAATTTGCAACAAGCTTAATAGACCGTTCCAAATCAAAAACCGTTCAAAAACCATCCAAAAAAGCCTTCTATCTAATTATTTTTGCATAATTTATATATTTTCTTACGCTAAAATCCAATATCTAGAATAAATTATCCTCTTTACTTTCAATAAGATAATCCACAAAAGAACGACAAAAAACAAAGAAACACACACAAAACAACATAAAATTAACAATTTGCAAAAATTATTTACAGGATGTATAAGAGATTTACACCAAGTTCTAATACTTTATTTGGTGACATAATCATAACTATTCTAACTGGGGAAGTCGGAATGAAATTCAAAAATAATGCGCTACAACAAGCAATTAAATTTGCTTTAGCGACAACAACAGCAGGCCTGTTTGTGTCGGGTTCGGTTGTTGCTGCAGAGCAAGCAGCTGAAGAAACGAAAGTTAACAAAAATGTAGAGAAAATTGCCGTGGTGGGTACTCGTTCAGCACCACGTTCAATCGGTGATTCACCAGTACCCATTGATATCATTGGTGGTGAAGAGCTAGATAAAGGTGGTAACACTGATATGCTTGAGCTTTTAAAAGGCTCCGTTCCTTCTTTTAACGTTCACCAAAACCCAATTAGTGATGCTGCGTCACTTGTTCGCCCAGCTAACTTACGTGGCCTTCCTTCTGACAGTACTTTAGTACTTGTTAATGGTAAACGCCGTCACCGTGCATCTGTTATCGCTTTCTTAGGCGGTGGTATTAATGATGGTGCTCAAGGTGCCGATATCTCTGTTATTCCAAGTATTGCCTTAAAGCAAGTAGAAGTACTTCGTGATGGTGCTGCTGCACAGTATGGTTCTGATGCAATCGCAGGTGTAATGAACTTTGTATTAAAAGATGCCTCTGAAGGCGGCTCATTCGAAATACGTCAAGGTGAATACTACGAAGGCGATGGAGATACAACGCAAATTTCTGGTAACGTGGGTCTACCATTTACCGATAGTGGTTTTGCTAACTTAAGCTTCCAATATAAAACAGCTGATGCGACTAGCCGCTCAGTACAACGCCCTGATGCAGCCGCACTAGATGCCGCAGGTGTGCCTGAAGTATCTTCGTTAGCACAAGTTTGGGGTGCACCAGAAGTTGATGATGATATTACTATCTTTGGTAACATCGGTCTTGAGTTAAGTAATTCATCTGAATTCTACATGTTTGGTAACTACTCTGAGCGTGATGTACGTGGTGGTTTCTACTATCGTAACCCACACACTCGCCCAGGTGTTTACTCAAATGACGGCGGTGAAACACTGCTTGTTGGTGATTTAACTGGCGATATGAGCGGTAACTGTCCTACCGATATCATGATTGATGATAACGTTTTAGATAACCAAAGATACATCGATGAAGTTGCTAACAACCCAGACTGTTTTGCGTTTAACGAAATGCTTCCGGGCGGTTTTACACCCAACTTCGGTGGTAATATCACAGATACTGCATTAACAATTGGTACTAAAGGTGAAATCACATCTGGTTTTCTTGAAGGTGCATACTATGACTTAAGCGGTACAGTTGGTTACAACGAATCGCGTTACTTCATCTATGACACAATCAATGCGTCATTAGGCCCAGAAAGCCCGCGCGATTTCAGCCCAGGTAAATACTCACAGTTAGAGAAAAACTTTAATGCTGATTTATCAAAAGGTTTTGACTTTGGTTTAGCTTACGATGTAAACGTTGCCGGTGGTCTAGAATGGCACGAAGAAACATTCACAGTTGTTTCTGGTGACGAAGCGTCTTTCACAGCTGGTCCACTAACTGAACAAGGTTTTGGTATCGGCTCGAACGGTTTCCCTGGTTTCAAACCATCTGATGCGGGCGAGTATACACGTCGTAACTATGCTGCATACGTTGATGTTGAAGCACCATTCACAGAAGACTTCTTAATGGGCTTAGCACTACGTTATGAAGATTATGATTCATTTGGTTCAACAACTAACTACAAGTTAACGGGTCAATACCACGTAACTGAAGACTTGAACATTCGTGGTTCAATCAGTACTGGTTTCCGTGCACCAACTGTTGGTCAAGCAAACGTAAGTAACGTTCAAACTAACCTAAGCAGCGGTGTACTTGTTGACTCGGCACTTTTACCACCAACAAACCCAATTGCAGTGCAATTAGGTGGTACAGAGCTACAACCTGAAGAGTCTCAAAGCTACACGTTTGGTGCAGTATGGACACTTGGCGACTTATTCTTCACAGTTGACTACTACAACATCCAAGTAGATGACCGTATCAGTCAATCAGATAAAATTGAATTAAGTCAAGCAGATAAAGACACACTTGAAGCAGCAGGCGTACCAAACGTACAAAACTTAGCGCAAGTAAGCTTCTTCACCAATGACTTTGATACAACAACGCAAGGTATTGATGCAGTAGCTAACTACTCAACTGATTTGTTAGGCGGTAGCTCAACATTCAGCTTAGCGTACAACTGGAACGACACTGAAGTAACTAAGTCAACAGACATTACTGGTGAATTTAAAGTAAGCCGTTTAGAAAATGACTTACCAAACCACCGTGCAACACTTAGCTGGGCACAACAATGGGAGAGCTTCTCTGCATTTACACGTGTTAACTACTATGGCGAATACCAAGGTGTTCACGTAGATTACGATGCAACAGCGAAAACAGCTGATGCTGCAGTAACGATTGATGCAGAAGTGACTTACTTCCTAACTGAAGAGCTTAGCTTCTCTGTTGGTGCGACAAACTTATTCGACCAAGAAGCAGAGAAACTTGATTTCTTCGATAGTACTGGCATCCCTAACAATAACTGGGGTGGTAAATACTACGAAACGTCGCCATATGGTATCAACGGCGGCTTCTATTACGTGAAAGCTACCTATACTTTCTAAATAGAACAGCTTTCTAGGTTGAGCAATCAACCTAGAAAGTCGATACCCCGGATTTTTTCTGGATATTTATAGTTAACCAAGGCGAAAGACATTTCGCCTTTTTCGTTTTATAGTAAATAAAAATAACAAAT
This sequence comes from Pseudoalteromonas sp. PA2MD11, assembly GCF_017808125.1. Lineage (NCBI taxonomy): Bacteria > Pseudomonadati > Pseudomonadota > Gammaproteobacteria > Alteromonadales > Pseudoalteromonadaceae > Pseudoalteromonas > Pseudoalteromonas sp. PA2MD11. Next base: position 56,443 of record NZ_JADKNF010000018.1, on the reverse strand, counting down.
AACCCGCCATTCCTATGCTGTTAGAAAAAGCGAATCAACTACTGAATGAAAACAAGCTTAAAGAGGCCGAATTTCATTTTAAAACCCTTCTCGATTCAGATCCTGAAAATGGCGAAGCGTTATTTGGATTGGGCCGCATTGCACTGCGTTTAGAACGTTATGATGCAGCGGTTTACCTTCTACAAAGAGCCTGTGAACGACTACCGCACATGCTTGAACCACTCCATGCCCTTGCCGATGCTTTTAATGGCGTGCATTCACCGCAAGATGCCTTAACTGTACTCGAATATGCTAAATCAATTGCCAGCCATAACCCTGAGCCACATTACTACCTTGCCCAGCATTATTTAACTTATGGTGAGTTAGACAAAGCGTACAGTATTTTAAAGCATGCACTCGGTATGGGAAATTACCCAGTGACGGCGTACATTTTATTTGAACTAGTACAGTTTGGGCGCTTTAACAACGAACAAAATTACATAAATGAGCTACACCAGTTTTTAACTTTGACCAATAACCTGCGCTTAAAAATGGTGTGTTATTATGCCCTTGGTAAAAGCTATGATCAGTTAAATGATACAGAACAAGCTTTTAACTACTTCAGCCTAGCTAATAAGCTACAAACAAAACTCACGCAGTTTAGAACCCGTGATTTAGTGCCATTTTATCAGCGCATCATAGAGCAAAATACAGCTGAGCTAATTGATGCCAGAGACAAAACATTCACAGGCACAATTACCCCCATTTTTATAATTGGCATGCCAAGAAGTGGCTCAACGCTGGTAGAGCAAATGCTGGCAAGCCACGTTGACTTTGCCAGCCTTGGCGAAGATGCCAGTATCAGTAATCAGGTTGTTGCATACCTTGAACAACAAACGCAACTCCCCTACCCAGATTGCTTAGCAGAGCTAAATCAAGGGCTGATTAACAATGCCCGCAATATTTATATTGAACGAATAAAACAAGCGCCAGTTGTGCGCCCTTTTATGATCAACAAGCTACCTGCTAACTATCAGTCACTTGGATTGATTTACTTACTCTTTCCTAACGCCAAGTTTATTAATATGCAGCGCGAATATGATGCAATTGCGTGGTCGGTGTTTAGCAACTATTTTGCTGAAAACGAACCTTATTTTTGTTCACTCCCAGAGTTTAAACAGTACTTTGATTTGTATCAGCAGTTAATGGAGCATTGGCAAAATGTGATGCCAGAGGCGGTTTTTGATTTAAGCTATGAAGCACTTATCAGTGACAGCGAACAAACACTAACAGCCCTGTGTAAGTTCTTAAACATCGAGTACAGCACACAGTTCTTAGATTTTTATAAATCAAAAAAACCGGTGGCAACGCTCAGCAAAACGGCTGTAAGACAGCCGTTAACTGATAAAGCATTAGAGAAATACAAACGCTACGAGAGCGCAATGCACACACTTATGCGTGAGTCTCAAACCAGTTCAACAAGTCAACAAACTGATCAAAACGCGCCTGTGGGTGAGTAAGCATATTAATGTGATCATAATCGACCTTATGGCCAAACTTACGGCCATAAATGATCATCGTTTGCTTACCGATGCCCGACTCTTCCATAAATTTTTCAATATCAATCGGCTGGCATAGAGCTTTATCTTTAACACCCGCCACATGCATAATGGGCGGCAGTGCCTTATCAGCTAATGCGTTTGCGTAATCAAAGCCATCGTCTGTATCGACCCAAGGTTTACGCTTAGCCCACTGCATACTTTGATAATGTGACTTACGGGTTTCATCATCACTGCCCCATTTCAGCTTTTTAGCCGGCACAAAGCCATGCTTACGGGCAACTAAGGGCGCCAACCCATACCAAATCAAATTACCTTGAATATACTTGCTTGGGTGATGGTTATACAAAGACCGTTTAGAACCAAAATAGCCGCAGGCTTTCACATCATCAATCAACTCAGGAAAACGGGCAAACACACTGTTCATTAGCACCCCGCCCCATGAGTGTGCCACCCAATAACGAGCAGGCTCACCTTCAAGCTGTTTAATTTTATCTAAAAATGCGGGGATATCTTCTAAAATAGCCTCGGTTTGACCATACTTTGCATACTTTGAAATCGCAGGTTTACTCTCACCACGACCACGTAAATCTGCCACATAGCAAACATAGCCATGCTCAGCTAAAAATGGCGCCAAGCCTTTATTGCTGTGGGTGTAAAAGATTTTGCCATTTTCAACGGCGCCATGCATAAAAAACACCGCAGGGCCTTTCGCATCAGTCTTACTGATACGGCGTAAATGTAAAGTTTGGCTTTCGGCGAGTTTAATAAACACCGATTCTTGTTTAATCGTCACGTTTGACCTTTTTATTTTTATAGACTCATCGTACCAGTGTTAAGTTACGCCAGTCTATTCAGCAAAGCAAGTTTTGGCGTGGCGATTGCCACTCAAAATGAGAATCTCAGGCACGATGAGATTTTGATTAAATAGTAACACCAATGCAGAGCCATTATTCATTGATGTTAGAAGTTCGACTTGAAGGAGCCTCTAACTAAATGTTTGATGATTCATATGTTACGTAATTAAAATATTCGAGAGAAATGGCCTTTGCTATGAGCGTTCTAAAGGCCATCATTGAGAGCGAGCATACGTTGAGGATAACGCATATTTGGACATAAATATGTTTGGCCGCCAGCTGCATTAGGCGAGTTTCGCATAAAAGTTTCTATGGGCAAACGCCCCAGCTAATCAGCCGGAGAGTTTTAAATATAATAAGCACAGCTAAACCACAAAAAGTTCATATGCTAGAGTGTCTGCGTAAAGCCGTTTGTTATATCACAACCCCATTTTCTGCACTCTATTTTCGCCAGAGCATCATAGGGGCTGAATTCGGTGATAGTTTCGTTAACACCACCCAATCGGTTCCTTTACCAAACGCATCTTTCACATACCAATCCATAAGAACAAAAATATCTTGAACGCCGTCTCTATTAAAATCTGCGCGGGCCAACTGAACGTAATAAACATCCATATCGTCTACATCAACATGAATCTGATTGTCATTCTTTTTTTCTATAAACTTAAGATTAGCATCATAGGCTGAAAGTGTACCGGTTCGACCTTCGAGCGTTTGGCCGCCTACATAGGGGAGCGTAGTTGCCGGAAATTGTTTAATTAGCTCATAGTCAAATGACTCAGGCCAATAGCTTACAGCGTTTTCGGAGCTAAGATAATATCTTTCTACTACTTCACAGTCGATTTTTATTGATTGCCAGTAAATATATTCTGGCGGGCTAACTCGGTCCTCACCAAACAAAGCTAATTCTAGGCAGTTTGTAACGGTTACATTTTCGCCATTCACTGCACTGAATGTCATGTCAAATTCAAAACTGTATAAGCTACCTCGGGTATGTTTTGATGCATCAAACACATCAGGGTTTATCCAGCGCATTTGCTTTACCTGCTCATTTACCGTAGGCGCATGCTGACAAGCTAACAAACAGAGCGCGCACAAAGCTAATATTGAGGATGTTGTAAAATGTTTAAAGTTCATCAATATAATCCTTATGGTTTTTTTGCGCTAGCTTGCGCTTTTAGAAAGAGGTTTTTTACGTAGAGATTTCGCTGAGTCTGAATGCCAATGCGATTGCTTTGCAATGCTGCATCAGCCCATTTCTCTTTCTTTATGTGAGCATTCATATTGATATATTGGCTTTTTAAGCGCGTGAAACCAAGATTAAAAGACATATTCAATAGCGCTTGCTGCACCTCAAGCGGCATCGCATCAAAATGTGTTGAAAAACCATTTTTGGTATTGTAATAGCCGACTAACTCTCGATAAAAGGCTGCGATAAGTTTCTCTTTTTGGATGACTATATCGTGATCCTTCATCACTTATGTGGTGTAAGGCTTACAGTAACTCGCTAAGTACCTTCCATAATGTTGCTTTTTTATTGTGTCATATTCTGCATCTTTCTCCGCTAAGGAGGCTAATACAAGCACATTATTTGCTCATTTCTTGTATAAAGGAATAGATGCCATGGCCGATTTATTAGGAATTAGATGTCCTATACCTACAGTTACTAAGCCCCTAGTATCAAGATATAAGTGAGGAACACGACCTTCATAATTCTCGGTGTTTTTAATAACTTCCGTTTTTACTTTTGCGTTTAATGGCATAAGCTATTTCCCTTTTAATATTTTAACTTTCTTTGAATTTATAAAGATTTATCGAACAGTTTTCTGATCTCACATTTTAGTATTTATTCAACACGTAATTTGTGTTGCATTAAAGCTTGTTGGACTAAACCACTACCTGCTCGGTGCGTCAGAGTTGGTGTTGTTTATGCTATGGCTTACTTATATAAAATAGGCTTTTTGGAGGCTCTCACTTTGCTAACGAATTCAATCAGCTTAGCTAGTGTTATGTACGCTTTCCTTGCTATGTAAGTTTTCCTTGCATTACTCAGCTCTTATTTTGTTCATTACACCTAAATTTGGCTTAATAAGCAATTTTATTTATTACGTGTAAAAAGATCGCTAGCCTGAGCAATTAAGCAGGTTAACTAATTGATTTTAAAAATTCACCTAACTTCTCAATCGACCTGTTTTGGGTAACTTCCGTAGTTCGTTCAAATTAAACTCTAAGAAATTTTGAGTTAGACTCAGCGAGCGATTCGTGCCAATTTTAGAAATTCAGCTTTAAATATAGAGGATGGAAGCTGACACTCGGTAATGCCCGTAATTAATGGCAATGTCATAACTCATTAAAGGTTAATTGCATAATTGCTGATGCCTTAACGACTAATTCGAAGGCTACGTTGTTTTGAAACTGAAATTTCAATTCAATAGCAGCAATTTCATTTGTTAACTCAGGAAAACAATATGCCTAAGCTTCTTGAAGTTTCCCTGCTTCTTCAACTAATTTAGAAATTTCCATGAAGGTTTCCTGTAAGTTATAACGCCTCGCTTAACCAGCGCAAAGTAGCAGGCTAAAATTACGATGATTGAGCGCCAGCCAAGCGTTAGGCTCTCATTATTAATGCGTTTGTTATGTATCATTTTGCCGATTGAAAAATAATGAGCCTAACATCACAAAGGCAACTAAAAATAGCGCATAAGCAGTTTCTTTGTCAGAAGAGGTTACATCTTCCAATGAGTAGATCTTATTTCCATCAAGGATAAACTCATAAGCCATCGCAAAATCATTATTATTTGGCAGAATAGAAACTATGACCGAAGGACCAATTAAAGTTTGTTTTTGGTCGTCGCAATCGGTTCTCAGTGAAAACTTTTCTAAGACTTTATAAGAAGAACTAATGCCATCACTTTGCAATACAACCGTCGGCGATCCGTCTTTACTGCCTGAGTTACAACTTACTGATTCAATCGTGCCGTTCTTTTGAATTAAGTCAGTCCGGGATACTTCATCTTTTTCAAGTTTCAGGATACCTAACCCTGTAAATACCATTGCAAGTAAAACCCAAGCACCGTATTTCAATATTTCACCTTAGATACTAACGTTCGATTAACGGGTTAAAAATAGTGAGCTACAATTTACGATGAATGAGCGCCAGCCAAGCGTTTTGCGTCCAATTGCCATAATGGGCTTGTTATATTCTCAATTGCTTAAGACCATTTTGATTGCTTTCTCTAAACGCTCTTCATCGTCTGCAAGATGCTGATAATCTGCATAAGGCAATTGACCATCATTAAATTGTTTTTCAAAGAAGATCTTTAATCGCCATTCATCTGGCTCATCTTTTCCGAAATCAAAATCAATTCCGCCGACTTCGGGGGTTTTGAATACATCAACACCTATCCCGTGTGTACGATAAAACCAATTCGTTCCGGGAATTTGATTTTTTCCTCGGTATTCTCGACCCAAGATATCTTTCGCATCATCCAGTTTATATGAACGAACCAGTACTTCTTTTGCCCATGCCATAACACTATGCCACAAAGGAATTAGATTTTTGATTAGCTCTTCGTCTTTCACCAAACTTCCCTAAGAATATAACACTTGCCATTAGCGGCAGAAATTGGCTGACTATAAGCAAAAGCCTGCTGTTTTGCGTCCATTGTTTTATGGCTTTGTTAGGTAGCGAAAACCTCTGCTTTACCAATCACTTTTACAGTAGGGCTTTCTCGACAAACAACCTCTAAACATTCGTCAGAAGTAACTATTAAGTGAGACCATTCACCATCATTTCCTATAAAGAAGGTGAGCGGACTTTCTTTGTGCCAGCCGTGACCTCTTATTTTAAAAGTATTGAACTTTGGTCGTTGTTCGCTCCAAACTTCAGTCAACCCATGCTCATCAAGACAACGAAAGCCATTTACAGATTCAAATAATAGCTCGTATATAGTTTGTGATTCTTCGTGAAATACACGAGCAACAAGTTCATGGTTTTCGTGTTTTGCGTCGCCTTTAATCAGGTACTTTACACCATTCGATTTCTCTAAAGTCCACTCTTTGGTACCCCATGACAAATCAACTAACCACAAACTGCCATTTTCAAAAGGTGTTGGCCAACTCTGAAATTCCATCTAGCTACCTAACAATTTAATAGTACGTGCGTCGAGCACCTTTCTGCCAATGTCACGCTCAGGTATTAATAAATCTATTAGTAACAAATAACGTAACGCATTGCCAACTCGTATTTTTAACTAGTCTTAAAGGTATTCAGAAAAAGAAAATGTGCTCGTCGCTCATTTTTTGAATATATGTGCGTACTACACAATTTGGAAACAAATTAACTATTATTTCAAGCCAACCTCAATGTTTAGCTATCTCTGAAAATAGACCTTTAGGGTATTTGTGTTAACTAATTACTGGAAAAAACATTTTAGAGAGTCGGATGTATTAGGTGAATTTCGCATAAACATTTCTATTGGCTAGCGCACCACTGAAGAGCTAGAAATAGCAACAAAGTAACGCAACCCATTTTTTAGCGCCCCAGCGAGAGTCTTTTGTGGTTTGTCATAATCCGAACTAAAACCCACGTTGCCACCGCTTTGGATAGATACCTTTAAATACGATATTACTAAGTTCTTGCCTATCGATATGCCCTTTCTTGCACTTAATTCCATAGTAAATAAAGGCAGTTAAAGCACAAAATGCGTATAGTGATAAGCAAATAATTAAGAAGCATACTGTGAACATTACAGTTACTGTACCAACATCGTAGCTACGTATTGGTATATCTGACTCAATACCAAAGCTCGAGGCAATTATAAAGAATAACGGGTACGCAGCTGAAAGCCCAAGCAAGCAACCAATGCCACCAACTTTTGCAGACTGCGAGTAAAAATATGGTTTTAGTCTTCTCTGACTATTAATCGCCTGAATTAGCACAATGCTTTCCTATGGTGTATAACGCCGCAATATGGGACGTATTAAGCTTGGCTAAATTTTGAGAGGAACGAGTGCCAGCCAAGCTTTAGACGTCCATTCATTGATGCGTTTGTTATATTTACTATGCTACTGAAAGCATAAAATCATACCCACAATTCACCACCATTTTTCAGAGCCTTAAGTTTTTTTAAAACCTCTTCAGCGTGCTCCCAGTCTCTGCAAGGAATAGAAATTTTGCCTTTACTTTTTTTTCTATTCCAGATCAAAGGAGTTCCAGCCCTGGATTCAATAATTTCGCATTCACCAACATTTTTAGGAATTTGATATTTAGGCACAGATCGAATCCTTAAGTAAATATAATGCTTAGCTAACGGACACAAATGTAGCGCGAAAATGCCAAAGGCGCGCCCCGTTTTTGTCCCAGTGCACGAAGTGAACGTGTTATTGTCTCTGGGAACTTGCAGCGGAATACAGCGGTTTGTTAGGATTGTAACTAAATAAACCTACACATGCCTAAACCTAGATCTTTGCCACTTCTCAATGCGAAACCATGCTTGAGATAAAAATCTTCTTTCCCTTTTGCCGCCAATAATCCAACAGTTGAGCCAGAATGGCAATTTGACGACAGAAAACCGTTTATAGACTGCATGATTTTTGAGCCTAAACCAAGCTTTTGAAATTCAGGATGTATAATGACATCTTGAACATAAAAGTACATGAAACCATCACCGATAACACGACCGCATGCAACGAGACGATCACTCTGAAATATTGAAACCCAAAACAATGAAGAATTGATGCTGCTTTCTATAATCGACAGCTCAGGATTAGTCCATCCGACAGCAGCTCGAAGTGAGGATAATTCCTCAGCCATGGGTGGTCTTTCTTCTAAAAAAATTTCCGATGGTGACATTCCGTTGTCCTTAATCCGCCCATTCATTGGTGTGTTTGTTATGCATAGCCAAACTCCAAAAGAGCCATGAATGCAAAAAATGATACAGCACTTCCAACCAAGTAAACCCTCGCTTGCTTGTAACTATTAGGATTGTCACTTTTATTGAGCATCTTCGCCAAACCTGAGCCAAATGCTTGTAGGCTGCCTGTGGATATTTTTTGCTCTAAAACGATCATTCCTAGATTGGCAGCAAAGAACATAAACAGTATTAATAATGTTACCGTTGCAACAATTCCTGCCGTACTTTCAATATTTACCAAGTTGAATCCTTTATATGTATAACGCCTGCTTAACAAGCAATGTGTTGGCATGGCTTTTTGTGTTGTTTTCCAAAACTATGACAACTAATCATTTTCAGAGATAAGGCGTTTGTTATATTGCATTGCAAACGTTTCATAATCTCTTGACTTCAAGTGGGTAATATTAACTAGTACCAAGCGTTGAGAGCCATATGTAACTGCGAAACTTACAGCAACATCTGAGTTGGTATCTAAAACGACATCTGAACGTTTGAAACTAGTCTGTTCAAAATTACTGATTTTAGGAAGTACCAATGCTACTTCTTTTTCTTTAATGGTGAATGTCATTGATGCTTCTATGACAGGCTCATTATTAGCGTTTTTAGAAGGATAAACTAATACGTTCCAGCTCGGGTCATTGCCAGCGGTTAGCCTGTAAATACCGAATTCACTCGCTTGCTCAGGCGTAATTATTTTCTCGGAAATAAATACCACACCAGTAGCAACTGAGCACCACGGTAGAATCAAAAAAAATAGAGCCAAAAGTCTAATCATACTTCCCTGCAATATATATAGCGCCCTGTTAATGGGCAAAATTATGTTGGCTAAATTGTGAAGCGGAGTGAAACCAAGCCAACGTAATTTTGTCCACTTTAAACAGTTTGTTAGGCATCGTCATCCGGCTCAGCATCGAAGGATCCTGGAATTTGCTCGTCACATGTTTCATAAGCAAAAATTTCTTCCGCATCCCAGATATCAAACTTTTTGATTACATCTAAATAGCAAGCAGATTTACGAACATTGACAGTTAAGTATGTTTCATCCCATCTTTCCAATGAACAATCCAAATCGCGAATTTTTTCAATATAAAAATCTTGTTTATCTCTATCAATTGATTTGTCAAAAATTATTCTGAGAGTGCGGTTACCGCTTCTTGCTATGACATTTTCAATTTCCAATATGCCGTTATCGTCCTCAAAAGCTTTTACTTCATCCTTGAAGTTTAACGAGTACGAAAAGAATGGAACGTTTTCAAGCCGATAAATATTATTCCCTAGCGGCTCTGCCCACATAGACTCGCCACCAATCATCCAGTGATTGGGTAAAGATACGTGAACTTTAACTAATCCTTCGTTTCTCATTTAGATGCCTAACGCCGCAAATAAACGGCAAAAATTAGTTGGCTAAAAATTTGTAAGGTACGAACAAAGCCAACTAGTTTTTTGTCCGCACTTTTTAATTTGCTTTGTTATATGCCGATTACCAATTCGCCTACTTAGTTTTTTTATAACCTAGCCACATAGTAATTGCTAGTGTTAAACATCCCAACAAAATGAAAATAGCTGTTACATTTGGGGACTCTTGCACTATGCCAAGTTTTCCATTTAACCATGCAGGGAAGAATATACTAAACGGAATGTAGGTAACGATAAACAACAGAAACCAAATATATTGGCTAAACACGTTTAACAAACTACGACGATTAACCAGTTTAAGTTTATCTGCTAAATGTTTATGGAACTTTACGATACCCAAGCAGAGCCAAACATAGACCACAAATGAAACTACAAAAATAGCAATATTCACATAACTCTCTTAGGCATATAACGCCCCGCTAAACGGCGAGCGTTAGCGAGTCCGGTGGAGGCCATGCTTTTTGTGGCCGGAACGAATTTGAGCGGCTTGTTATGTGCTTGCTGGTAATTTAGCATCACATTCGCTTATATAATGTTCCACTTCATGAGCTGTGCCAGTATGAAAAAGCTCGCCTGTATTGCGATTTACAATTATTGGAGCATTGCCACCTAGCATTTCACGGAAATCACCCGTTTCAACATAGGATTTAGCTTGGTAGAAAAACACCCAACCCCACTGCTTTTCAATAGTTTCTTCTTCAAGAATGACACACTCTACTGGATCGAATTTATCGGCACTTTTTTCAAGTTCAACTTCTACCAATTTTTGTGCTTCTTGCTTATTCATGCTCCGAACTCTTTTGACACATAACGCCTCAATTTGCGGCGAGCGTTAGCGAGTCCGGGCGCGACAGCGCCGTACAACATTGACTTGTTAGGCATACAGACTTCACTTTCGGTCGAGAGCATTTTTACGCTCCGATGTATACGCCCACCAAGGCTTAGCCTCCTCGCCGCTCATGAAACGAGTAATTGATATAAACACATCAATTACACAAGGGTCATGCTTGTGCCCTGTCGTACTGCAGAGTTTTTCGTACATTTGGTATGGGTCACGACCCACAAGATCTTCTGGATTCACAATGCCAAGTAATTGCAAGTCAGAAGCACCGGCCTTGCCAATATTAGGGAGGTCAGTCAACTTTGTGGTTTTGCTGCGATCAACTTTTGCTGGATTCATAGCTTGCCTAACGCCCGCATAAGTGGCGCAATAAAGCTTGGCTATAATAGCGAAGAATGAGCGCAGCCAAGCTTTTTGCGTCCACCCTTAATGCGATTGTTATACGTTTTTAATTGTGTGTTTGCAATGGGTAAAACTCAGGTTGCTCAACGTGTTGTTGAGCAGGAAAATCTGATTCTGGCGCAACAACATAAACGGTTCCGCTTAGATCAATTTGTAATTTAAACAAGTTGTAACTTGGTATCATTGAACGCTTTGCAAAACTGTGACTTACATATTCTGGCAAAAATTCCCAACTAAAATTATTGGATTTAACAGTTGCTTTTGCACCATTAGGTAAATCTCAATAATCTATAGTGATAGAGCTTGCTGGCTTTATATTATATGACGCTGAATAATCACCTTTATTTAATGTGAGTGTTATTTCTACGCCAGTGTTGTTATAAATCTCGAATTTTGAGGCAACAGAACAGGCTACAAGAAATAAAGTGATAAAGAAGAGTAAAGTAATTTGAAAAGGCTTTAAATTCATAACCATCCCTGAGAAACGTATAACGCCCTGTTAATGGGCGGATTACGCTTGGCTAAAATTAGCGAAGAATGAGCGCCAGCCAAGCAGTAAGGCGTCCATTTTAAACAGCTTGTTAGGTTACGAACCTCAATCTACGTTGTGATACTGTGCAGCTTGTACATAACAGTTAACACATACAACTGACATTTGATTAAATTCTCTGAATTTTTCTGTCATGCCGTCCTTTTCCTCAAAAACTGCCTCACATTGATAACACCAAGCTTGAAGATCATTTGGAACGCTTGAATTTTCAATGAAACCGAGAGGCTCTCCCTCAGGTTTGACAAGATGACCACATAGTACGGCAGCCACTCGCTTTCCATGCTTACCGCAATCAATATACATCGGTTCTATATCTGTACTCATTAGTAACCTAACGCCTCGCATAACGGGCTAATAATGCTTGGCTAAAATTGGTGAGGCACGAACCAAGCCAAGCTTTATTAGTCCATGCGTTGATGCGTTTGTTAGCTGTATGGTTACTCATATTTAACTACAACTTTATTAAACCATCCATAACTAGTTTCTGATAAATATTCTTGCCCATTAAGCCTGTGAGATATCTTTATTGTAGAGTTATCCAACCACTCTACACCTGGCGCCACTTCGTTTGGGTGCCCTGGTATGATGAATATATTGGCTGATTCATTTGGTAGCTTAACATCTGCGCCTAAAATAGAAATCTGAGTAGAAAACCCTGTAGTTGCACCACAATCACGCTGGAACACTACTATCCGATTTTTGTTATCAGGTGAATAAGCTTCTGCATGGAGATAATTGCCACACATATCGGGGAAAGTAAAATATACCCATAAGATAAAAAATGTAGAAATTACCCCAGCTAAAATACCTAGCCGAACTATAAGTTTTATTATGAAGTCCATTGAATACAGCTAACGCTTTGCTAAGGGGCAATTGACTGTTGGCTAAACTTGTGCGAAGCGCCAAGCCAACGGTTAATTGTCCCAGTGAGTTTACGAACGAACTTGAGCAACTTGTTATAAGCCATTGGTTGCCACTCTTTGCCCGCAATGAATACATACAATAGAACCAGAAAACCAGCGCCAAACTACTTTATCCCAACTACCACTTGAAGCTGGGTGAGGCTTCTTAAAACCTTGAACAGTTAAACACTTATTGCAATGAGGACAACGGTTAAAAAGTGCCAAAACAATGTGAACTAATACTGCACAAAAGAAAGCACCAAACAAATAGACTAAATGAGTTGCACTAGCATCAGGTTCGGAAAAAATTTTCCCATAAGCCAAAGATACAAAGAAAACTAGCAAAAGTGTCCACGCTGCAAACACGCTTAACACATCAAATTTTCCGATTATCGATTTCATCACCGAACTTCCCTTGGCTTATAACGCCTTACTAATGGGCGCATAAATGCTCAGCTAAAATTAGCGACGAAGGAGCGCCAGCTAAGCTTTAGACGTCCCACACATAATTGCCATGTTAGAAACCGCATTCTTCAAACCTGTTTATGAACTGCTCTAAGTCATTTTCGTACATATTAACAGAGTAATTTTCATCTACAATTAGTGCGTTAAACAACTCAATATTTCTACTTAATTCAATAACAAGCGAAGTTTGCTTTTGGACAGTAATTGAATGCCTAAAAATTTTATGTTTTTGATGAATATTCCCTGTTTTTAAGCAACTTTTTAAATTGAGTTAAACGCTCTTTCGAAAAACATATACTTTCACCTAAACGCGGGCCAGTATGAAGCATTAGTTCATATTCACCATTTTTCCTTTCATTTAAATAGAAATGTGTGTCTTCTTCTCGAACTCTAAACTTCATAGGCTTCTATTCCCTTACTCACCTGCACATATTGCAAAGAGCGACTTTGTGTAAAAAAGAGCGCCACCGACAGACACAAACAAAACGAGCGTAGCAGTATTTGTCAGGTGCAGCAATTTATTAGCCATTTAAGTTTGACAATATACTTTCTATATTCCCCTTCCATGTAGGGTAATCTTCTTCATTTTCTAGCCACAACTCATTTAGTTCTGACTCTTCTGATAAAACTCTCCGCAGGCTTTCAGAAATATCTGACTTTAAATCTTCAATTCCTTCTTTTCCTTGCTTCGATAGCCATTCGTCATAGCCATCGGTATTATGATTATATTTTGTACCGTTTAATATGTAGTCCATTATAGAAGCAGCAACAATAACTTCGTGGCATTCATCGTATTCCAGATACTCCGCATCTTTATGGTTTTGTGCTTTTTTGATAAAGCTGAGAGCGTCTGTTTCCATAGCTTCATAAAGTAAGTCACAAGAAGTATCATCATCAAACACTCCCATTCCCCATGCACCCATATCATTTCTCCTTTGTTTATTTGATTTCGGCCAAAGCCTTTATAACCGGCAGCCTGCCGCGAAGCTGCGTTTAGTCTGTCTAGCGACGCAGTGGCGGTGGCTGTTAAACTTGTTAGGTGACTGGCTACGCATTTTTTATTACACCAAATTCATACTCATATGCCGCCCCACCCTCATTAAACACCCAACCTTCTTCGATAGCCCCTTTAATAATATTACGAATGATATTTGGGGTTATTTGAGTTTGATGACTAGATAGCCAATTATCTGGCCGATCAATATTCAGAGTAACATATAAAACTTTGGGCATTTCACAGTCCAATTCTTGAATACCTATGGTCATTGGGCATTGAAATGCCCCCTGAGTGTAAGTTGGCTTTGAACGAATTAACCAACCGTATGTATGCCCTTCATACTCAATTTTTCTAATTCCTTTTTTAGGTAGTGCCATTCAACTTTTTAACCTAACGCCGTAATAAACGGCACAAAATAGCAGGCTAAAATTGGCGACGAAGGAGCACAAGCCTGCTGTTTTGCGTCCTTTGGTTTAGATACTTGTTAGGTACAACTTACCCATCAAGGTTATTTAGATCTTTACTATCATATTTATGCAACTGGTTGAGTTTAACTTTTTTTAATAAACGCAACAGGCCTAAAATAGAAAACAATAAAGCTAAACCATAAAATATGAATGTAATAACACCAACAGATTGAAAGTCACTACATACTGCGCCATAACATCCAGTTCTTGGAACACTCACGACAAATAAAATACCAAACGGAAGAGCTAGAATTATATATACGATTGATAATTTCATCTCTAACCACTCGTTGTACCTAACGTTCAGCACAACGGCAATAGCGCGGGGCTGTATATTTGTTAAAGCAAAAAATAACTTTTTAATAGTGCGCGCGTCACGAATCTTTCTGTCAATGACACGCTCATGTATTAATAAATCTATTAGTAACAAATAACTTAAGGCATCGGCAACTCGTATTTTTAATTAGTCCTAAAGGGATTCAGAAAAAGAAAATGCGCTCGTTGCTCATTTTCTTGAATATGGGAGCGAAATATCTATACTGTGTATTTTTACAGCAACCGATATTGTTACCTCACAAAACGTCTCATCTGTATTTTAATTAATCTTGTCATGTCATGACTTACACAATTCATGATGCCTGAGGCGGTTACCAAACAACGACGTGAGTCTATCTGTACCACCTGTTTTTTCATAAAACTCTTGTACTGTGATTTCTTTTTGCTCGTAGTTCAATAACTGCCAAAAACCGTAAAAGCCTCTAAACCAAAAATAATAGAACACAGCCCCTACGCCTAATAAAAGATATACCGCTTTACCTGCTTTTTGTTTGTATTTTATGGCGCAATAAAAAAACCAGATACAACTTAGTACAGCAACAATGGAAAACCCTAAAAAAGGTGTTAATACAGAGTCGGCATTATCCCAAAGTGAGCTAAGACAGGTTGAATGCCAATTTAACTGCATAGAAAAAATTAACGTAATTTTAAAAAGGAAGTACAATAAAACGGTTGTAAATACAGCATATAAGATACCACTTTCCTTGCTTTGTTCTTTTTTCAATTCTTCCCCTTTAAGTTATAAAAAGCCCTGCATGATTATTTTACTGTTGAGTGGTTAGGTTGCTGTTTAAACCAAGTATGATAATTTCAGGTGTACTATTTGTTTTACTAATCTCGATTAGTCTTTACACTCAAAACCTTTAGAGTCGACTTTAGCGACGTTGTCTTTATTGCCACACTCTTTAATTGCCATCTCTGTGTGATTGTGCTCATTGTATTGTTTAGCAATTGCACCAAGGCTTAGCACAATTACTACAGCTATCACTATTTTTTTAATTTTAGACATAAACATTCCTTTGAAAATAAACTATTTAAATACAACCAGTTGCGCGCACTATTTTTGATAAAACTTAATCAATAAGCGCCATCGAATTTAAATTGAAGTTATAAATAGAGAATGACTCACCTTCTTCTTTTAACGTGACGGTTATTTGTGCGTCTCCATTAGTATATGAAGCTGGAATTAAATAAGTAACATAAGTACCAGAACCACCTCCGGTAACAGCTTTAGAGCTAACATTTATAAATTCAAATTCACCTAGTTCTTTTAATTCGCCCAACTTTGAGAATGCACGCATGATTTTAGAAATATCTTCATCTGTGGCATTTTCAATTGATGATGGGGTCATATAGTTTTTGAAAGTTTGAGGGTCCCATTTAGAGATATCTGTAATTGCTGAATTTAGGTAAGGAATAGCAGTTTCTTTGTAAGCAGAGGATTTATTCGCAGTCCAAATTGCTAAGAGTACAAATAAGCTAATTAACACTAAAAATGTTATACCAATTCCTTTAAGTATCTTTTTAACCATGATTTTTATTATTTTTCCTTGATTGAATCACTTACGAATTTATCAGCTTTAAATGTCTTATGGTAGTACCCAATGTGACCCAATTTGAGTAGAAATTTTTAAACACTAATTTTAGTTGCTTGTATCATGGCCAATATACCCGTTCTTTCGCTCTTAACCTCAAGTAGCCCATACTTTAAGCAAAGCAACCTATCAGTTATCAAATAATTTTGCTTACCATGTTTAATAGACTAAATAAAAATAGCCAGAACCACTGGCTATTTTTATAAACACCGCCTATTCGCAGTAGTTATCTACGAAAGTTAAATCATTAATGTGCTCTGGTGCATCCATAACGTAACTAGAGTCAGCCGTTTGAGGATTAACACTGTAAATCTTCGCATTTTCGCCTGCTTTTCTTCCTGAAACATACAATGTTCCATCATCAGCAATCGCTAATCCTGAAGCCCAATTAATGCCGTGTTCACCAATTAAGGTTAACTCCATCGAACCATCATCAATGGTATAGAGTGATTGACCTGTTAATACGTAAAGTACATTATTATCAGCAGAATATGCTACATCACCATGTGAGAAAGAATCTCCCGAATAGCGCATCTTGCCTAGTACTGTTTTTTCTCCAGTTTGCAAGTTGTAGTCATACATATAGGTTTTACTTGTCGCACGTAAAGATTGTCCGTCTGCCGTGACTGCTGAACGATAAATTGGCCAAGATGTAGCATCAGCCTCAGCAACTTGAGCGCCCGTTTCTAAATCTAACGACCAAAGTTTTGACGCTTTCGTGCCCGAATCAAGTTGTTCCATAAAATAAAGTTTGCCATCATAACTTGCAATGTTTGAAGCCGTATTTTGCGCTCCTGCGACCACACTGTAAGTATTTGTCTCTAGGTCAAATTTATAAACATAACCCGTTTCAGAAGAACCAAAATTGTTAATACCAAATATACCAGAATGACAAGCCTGCTTTTGAGTGACAACAACGTTATCAATAAAACCGCCTAGACTATCACTCGCACCTGCGCCGCTAAAACGAATTTCTGAAGAGTTTGAATCTGCTTCTACAGATAATGTAAATGATTGCCAGCCTCTTTGCGTCGCATTTACGTTTAGTACTGTTGTTCCATTCCACTTCACATCAACTTTATTTGTATCATTGTTACCGTTAATACGAGGCGAGTAGTAAAATGAAACTTCATAAGTTTTTCCAGCCTCAGTTGCGACTGTTTGAAAGATGCTGTAATTAGAAGTAGAGTCTAGCTCGACATATTGATTACCTTGCTGAGCAGTAATAAGACCTAGACGCGATGTTTGAATTTCAAATCTTGCACCTTCACTTTGCCATCCGTTAACTTCATCTAACAATGTCCATGTTGAATTTACGACATCCAGTTCAAATGAGCCGTTTGCAATTAAATTGTCTGCAATTGCAATTTGCGAAGCAAAAAGTGAAGACATTGCTAATATAGATAACTTCATATAATAATTCCCCAAGATTAGTTGTATTCACTGCATTGTGAAAAAACAAACCACCTCAATCATTAAACTACTTATGAGTAGAAAAAGTTAATTGATAAAAAACTAACTTCTCTCTGCAATTGAGCGCTTTGAAATGGACTGTACATAAGAGAAAGCACAAATGATGCCAAAATTAAAAAATTGATTATCAGCGTGCTCTGAATCGCACGAAAGTTAAATTATCTATAATTAGTGAATAACTGATAAAGTGATTATTAGATTAGCACTCCCACATTTTAAAAATTTATTTGGTACAATCAGCCTTTGATATGGCTAACAGATAGGTTTTCCTTAATGCATCCGCGAAATCGCCACTTAAATGGCTACGACTTTACTTTGCTATGCAAAGATACTCCTGCCCTAACACCTTATATAACGCAAACGCCAGCGGGCACTGATAGCATTGATTTCACCAATGCGTTAGCGGTTAAAACCCTCAACCAAGCGTTATTAAAAAGCCATTATAAAATCGATTTTTGGGATTTACCCAACAACTACCTTTGCCCGCCAGTTCCTGGCAGAGTGGATTACATTCATCACTTGGCCGATTTATTAGCAAGCGATAACCAAGGTCATATTCCTACGGGTAAGCAAGTAAAAGTGCTTGATGTAGGCACGGGTGCAAATGTGATTTACCCGCTTACGGGTAACCACGAATATGGCTGGCACTTCACAGGCTCAGATATTGATGTATTGTCTGTTAAAATTGCTAAGCAAATTGTGCAATTTAACCGCCTCAAAATAAATGTTAAGCAGCAAAGTAACGCCAATAAAATGTTTACGGGCGTAATATCGAATAAAGATGTCTTTCACCTAACTTTATGCAACCCACCGTTTCATGCCAGCGAGCAACAGGCAAATGCAGGTACTGAACGTAAATGGAAAAACTTAAACAAAGAGCCACAAAAAGCGCTTAATTTTGGTGGCCGTCAAAACGAGCTTTGGTGTGAAGGCGGTGAACGCGAATTTATCAGTAAAATGTGTATTGAGAGCCAAGAGTTTGCAGAGCAATGTATTTGGTTTACATCACTTGTTTCAAAGTCTGACACTTTACCGCATATAAAAAAGTTACTCAGCACACTTGATGTGAAAGAAGTAAAAGTTATAAAAATGGCACAAGGCCAAAAAATAAGTCGCTTTATTGCTTGGAGCTATTTTGACCAAGCCGACCGCGAAGCCATTCTTAACGAACTAGTATAAGGATAATAAAATGATCGACTTTCGTTCAGACACAGTTACAAAACCAACAGCAGCCATGCGCGCGGTCATGAATGACGCCCCAGTAGGCGACGACGTTTATGGTGACGACCCAAGCGTTAATCAGCTTGAACAATTTGCTGTTGAGCGCCATGGCTTTGAAAGCGCCCTTTATTGTTGCTCAGGTACGCAAGCCAATTTACTATCATTAATGGCGCATTGTGAACGTGGCGACGAATACATTTGTGGTCAACAAGCGCATAACTACAAATTTGAGGGTGGCGGTGCCGCTGTATTAGGTTCTATTCAGCCGCAACCAATTGAAAATAATGCCGATGGCAGCATAGATTTAAACAAAGTTGTGGCTGCAATTAAAGCTGATGACTTTCACTTTGCTAGAACCAAACTACTTAGCTTAGAAAACACCATTGGTGGCAAAGTTCTCCCGCTAAGTTATCTTAAACAAGCCAGAGAGTGTGTTGATAAACATAACCTTGCTCTGCACTTAGACGGTGCCCGCGTGTATAACGCGGCGGTTAAGTTAGGTGTTGATATTACTGAGATCACCCAGTATTTTGATTCTGTATCTATTTGCTTATCAAAAGGACTCGGTGCGCCGGTTGGCTCCCTATTACTAGGTAGCAAAGTACTGATCGATAAAGCGCGCCGCTGGCGTAAAGTACTTGGTGGTGGTATGCGACAAGCGGGTATGCTGGCAGCCGCTGGTCAGTATGCACTTGAGCATCACGTAGCAAGACTTGCTGAAGATCACGATAACGCGGCGTATTTAGCAGATCAATTAAACACGTTAGCTGGTTTTGATACGTCAACTTTTCAAATCGATACCAACATTGTTTACGCAAACGTTGCCGAACATATCGACTTAAAAGCAGTGGCACATGCGCTAAAAGAACAAAATATGTTATTTTCGCCAGGAAAACCACTGCGATTAGTGACCCATTTAGGCGTCACTAAGCAAGATATTGATAGCTTTATCTCAGCATTAGCGGCCGAGATTTAACGCTTCTTTATAATGTTTGCGGCACACTGATACATACCGGTCGTTGCCGCCAATTTCTACCTGATTACCGTCTGCAATCGCATTGCCATGCTCATCGGTACGCAGTACATGATTAGCTTTACGACCACAATGACACACTGTTTTCAACTCAATTAGTTTGTCAGCCCATGCAAGTAAGTATTGTGAACCACTAAATAACTCACCTCTAAAATCGTTACGTAAGCCATAACACAGCACTGGAATACCAAGCTCATCAACCACATCCGTTAATTGCATTACTTGGTCTTTTGATAAAAACTGACACTCATCAACTAAAATACAATGGCGCTTTTGCTCTGCATTTAAAGATTTGATCAATTCAAATACATCTTTCTCTGCATCAAAAATATGCGCATCAGCCTGTAAGCCAATACGTGAAGACACCTTGCCAACACCTGCTCTATTATCAATAGCCGCTGTTAAAATAACCGGTTCCATACCACGTTCGCGGTAGTTAAATGCAGATTGTAAAAGTGTGGTAGATTTGCCTGCATTCATTGCAGAATAATAAAAGTACAGCTGTGCCATGATGTTGCCCAAATTTTAAAGTCGCAATATGCTACCCTAATCGAACGACAACATCATCCTTTACCTTATTCTTTTGTCCCATAATGAGTGTTTTGTTCTGAGCTCATATTTTGCAACATTCTTGCATAAACCCCTGCCAATTTTTTACTAGCGAGCTGCTCCCAAACTAGGTTTGCATCTAGTTTATGCTTATAGAAAAACTCATTTGAAAAAGCCAAATATGCTATTGAGGTATTGATCGGTGGGAACAGTGGAGCAAGTTTAAATTGGTAGTACTGACTAAGGTCGACTTTATTCTTAGAAATCTCACAAATCACAAGTGCTGCATCAGCATTTCCCTGAGCAACTCGTTCAATCGCAGTTTGTAGCGTAAATGTGTGCTCAATAAAAAACGCATCTTCACTTGCAGCATCACCAACAAAATGGCCATTAGCAACAGCTAACGAGAATGCTTTTGATTGAAATACCTCACGTGAATTCCACTTTGAATGAAAACGTCGTTTACCGATTAAACATTGGCTCAAAGATGCGAATGAATATTTATCGAGAGGTTTGCCCTGTTTATTAACAGGGAAAACAGCATAGTCACTTTTAAGCGCGTTAAAACCAGAAATAAATGCATCAACAGTGCCGTGCTTTATTGATGATATACATTCTTGCCAAGGCATTTGTTGGTATTGAAATTGAACTTCATCTATTGCGAGATCTAATTCCTTTAGAGTATTAATTTGTGCTTGGCTATTAATAATGGGGATTTCGTTTTTAGCATCGATAAACATCGGCGCTTTATTATGATCCGCCACACAAATTTTAATTAGTAAGGGAGACGCCTCTTTCGCATAACAAGTAAAAGTAAAAAACAACCCTGTACACAAAAATACTCTAGTAAAAAACAACATCACTGTCATAATAAGTTACTAATTTAGTTAAGCTTTAAATAGTGTAGAAGGCAATTTAACTTTTTACAAAATTCCTTCGTGTTTCAGTAACCACTCTTTTCTTTCAAGGCCACCCGCATAGCCTGTGAGTTTACCGTTTGCGCCAATAATCCGATGGCACGGTACAATAATGCTAATCGGGTTTTTACCATTTGCAGCGCCCACTGCACGCACCGCTTTTGGGTTATTAATGGCAAGTGCTATCTCTTGGTAACTTTTAGTTTGTCCAAATTCAACATCCATCAGTGCATGCCATACTTTCCTTTGAAAGTGGGTACCTTGGGTATCGAGTGGAACAGTAAAACGCCTACGCTCACCATTAAAGTACTCATTAAGCTCACTTATACACATTAAAATGGGTGTAAGGGTATGCTCATCAACAGTCTCTGTTTGCATCGTAATCACTGGGTAGAAGCCAACGTAACTGACGCCTTTTGACGTACTTTGAATGGTAATATCGCCAATCGGGCTTGGCATAATAACTTGTTGCATACTCATAATTGTTGCCATAGTTGAAAAGTTAAATAAGAGCGAAATGGCGCACAGTGCTCGCTATTAAATTCGCTGATTCCAGCGAGGGCTTTTTTAACCCCTAAGTCTCCCGCCAATAATATATCAGGGTGGCTTTGACCGCGTAGTTTGGCGTAATTAACTGTCCACGGGCCAATGCCTTTGAGCTCTAACCAATTATCAAGCTCTTGATTATCTGGGTTTTGCTGACAATAAGCACTTAAACGCCGTAGCGCATCTTTGCGTGATTGTGGCATTTTAAAAAAATCGAGTTCAGAATTGGCCACCCATTCAGGGCTTGGAAAATAGTGGTTAGTACTTTGCTGATTAAACTCACTCACAAGCTGAGTTACGAGATTGTGAGCCGCAGTAACACTCACTTGCTGACCAAGTACCGCACGAATACCTGCTTCATATTCAGACCAAATTCCCGGCAAACGAAGCCCAACACAAAGTGGCATCGCGCCTTTCAGCTCTTCATCTAAATGTAGCTCAATGGCTTGCGTGTCTGCGTCTAAATCAAGCACACGACGAATATTATGGATCACTTGCTGTAAATAACGGGTGTTATCTATATCAATCGCCACTTTAAAATGGTTTTTATGCTCAACAAAATGCGCAGTGAATTGCCCTTGGCAATATTTGTCTTTAAAGGTGCGACCATAACTCGTTGCACTCAGCCATTCTAGGCCACTAATTAAACGGCGCTGCAAAAAATCATGGAGTGCTTGCCAGTTATAAGGCGGCCTAAATGCCAGTGTTAAGGTTAGCGTGGCGCTTGGTTTTTTATCTGACTTGCGTAACTTTGAAGGAGCGATATTTAGCTGCTTCAAAAAAGCATCATTAAAACGACGAATACTATTAAAGCCAGAAGCAAATGCGATATCTGCCACCGACAAATCTGTTTGTTGTAATAGCTGCTTGGCAAAATTGCATTGGTTAAATAATCGATATTGGGTGATCGACAGTCCAAAATGTTGGTTAAACAAACGGCGTAAATAGCGGCTCGACACCCCGAGCCTGTCGGCTAAAACCTCACAGTCGTAGGCCTCTCCTTTATCAATCAGTTGTTTGGCGCGTAATGCGGTGGTTTTAGTACCTAACCAAGCAGGGCTATTCGGTGCGCTATCTGGGCGACAGCGAATACAGGGTCGAAAACCATCCTGCGCAGCCAAGTGCGCGTATTGGTAATATTCAACGTTCTTTTCTTGTGCTGTTGGTGCGGGGCAAATGGGTCTGCAATAAATGCCAGTACTTTTTACCGCCACAAAAAACACACCATCAAAGCGTGGGTCGCGGCTTTGCCTTGCAGTTTGCCATTGTTGGCTAGTCATAATTTTTCTCGTTACACGCTAATACCGTTAGCTTAACTGAATATTATTTTTTGACTAGCCAGTTTCGGACCTTAACTATTTAAACAGCTATTTAATTGCGGCTAAATATCGGCGCTCAACTTCTGGCCAATTGATCACTTCGTAAAATGCCGCAATATATTCAGGACGACGATTTTGATACTTCAAGTAATATGCATGCTCCCACACATCTAGCCCTAAAATAGGTGTGTGATTTTGCATTAATGGACTATCTTGATTGAGGCTACTTTCAACAATCAATTGGTTATTTTCATCAATACATAACCACGCCCAGCCACTGCCAAAGCGACTTACCGCTGCATTCGTAAATTGTTCTTTAAATGCGTCAAAGCTGCCAAAAGTATCAATAATTGCTGTATTTAATTCACCACTTGGCTGACCACCGCCGTTTGGTGTCATTATTTGCCAAAATAATGAGTGATTATGATGGCCACCCACATGCTCTTGTACTGCTTTTTGTAAAGACTCAGGCATTGATGAAATAGTGCGTAGTAATGTTTCAGCATCTTGCTCAGAGTAATGGCTGCCTTCTAGCGCAGCATTTGCTTTATTGATATAGGTTTGATGATGCAAGGTGTGATGAATTTCCATGGTTTTCGCATCAATGTGCGGTTCAAGTGCATCATAGTCATACGCTAAATCGGGTAATGTAAAAGGCATACTGATTCCTTATCGTTAATGTAATAACTGCGTTTTATGGGGATGGTCAGCTAATAGCTGGTTGATTCGGTTAATGAGTGTCGGAAATGCCGATGCCATGCTGGCAAACTTAACCAGCTCATAATAGGTTTTGTGATGATGGTGCAGCACCAAGATGCGAACCTGCTGCTCTGGGTGATTTAACAGCGCGCTTAATCGTTGATGAGCATGACAAAGCCAGGTGCAGGCTTTATCTGGTTTTTGCATTACCTTAAAGGTGTCGGCAAGATTCAAAGTGGCAACAACAAATGCTGCAATACAATGCTCTAACGAGCGAGTTACCGAATGGTTGATTGGAAAATTAGAAAACTGTGCGAGTAGTGTTTCAGCGCAGCTGCTGGCAACCGTGTAATGATCACGCGCAGTAATAAGCTCGCCAGATTCAAATGCTAAGTTGCCTTGATAAATTGCACTTTGCCAAGGGGCAAGCGCGTCATCAATGGCGTTCGAGGTTAACGGTGTGTGGCGTGTTGTTTGAGTCATAAAAATCACCTGCACTTATACCAATCATTCTATGTGTATTTAAACTACACATAGAAAAAATCAAATGCAAATGATTTTTATTTATATTGTTATTTGTTAATTTTAAGCTATAACAACATTACTTATTGATGCGCAAAGTCGATAAGCTCTTGGCCTGTTAGGCGGTAAATAATCCATTCGTTTTGCGGTTTAGCACCAATGCTGTCGTAAAAATCAATGGCTGGTTTATTCCAATCAAGTACCACCCACTCAAAACGACCACAGTCTTTTTCGAGTGCTTGCTTAGCTAGATATTGCATAATTTGCTTACCAGCACCTTTACCACGGCTATCTGCACTGACGTAAAGATCTTCTAAATACAAACCATTTTTACCAAGCCAGGTTGAGTAATTATAAAAATACACAGCAAAACCAATTGGCGTGTCGCCCTCTAAACAAATAACACTGTGAGCTGTAGCACCTTCACTGAATAACGTTTTTAAAATAGCTTGCTCGTCTGTTTTAACTGCGTCAGGTTCTTTTTCGTAAATAGCAAGTTCGGTAATAAAATGTAGGATTGTTGCAGCATCACTTGCGACTGCCGGACGAATTGTAATTGCGTTACTCACTCTGTATTCCTTTTTTACATCATTATTGTAACGCCCAGTTTATAAGGGCTTTAGCATGGTGTAAACGCCCTTTACAGAAATACACGGCATTAAAAAGGGGCTACTAAAAGTTAACCCCATATGCTTTATTTACTCATCGACTTATAAAGAACCGGAAGTACAAATAAAGTTAAAAAGGTAGCACTGACCAAGCCGCCAACAATAACCGTGGCAAGGGGCTTTTGTATTTCGGCGCCTATTCCTGTGCTAAGGATCATTGGAATTAGCCCAAGCATTGAAGTAAGCGCAGTCATAAGTACGGGTCTAAGCCGTGAAACAGCGCCTTCAAATACTGCTTTATCTTTGCTATCTCCTGCACTAATCCTTTGATTAATGCTTTCGACCATCACCACACCATTCAATACCGCAACACCAAATAGTGTAATAAACCCTACTGAGCTGGGTACAGATAAGTATTGCCCAGAGACATACAATGCAATCACTCCCCCAATCACAGCTAAAGGAACATTGACAAGAATAAGTACCACTTGCGATAGGTTACTAAAGGCAAAATACAGCAATAACGCAATGAGTAATAAGGCTACTGGCACTACTATCATCAGCCGCTGCTGTGCCCGTTGCTGGTTTTCGAACTGCCCACCAATGGCTACACTGTAACCACTTGGTAGCTGTATTTTATCGGCTATGGCAGCGCGTATATCGGCAACTACAGAGCCCATATCTCGCCCCTGCACATTCGCTTGAATAACCACCCGCCTTTGAACATCATCGCGACGAACTTGTGGAGCGCCAGACTCTATTTGTACATCGGCTACATCCCCCACCCTAACAATGGCACCCGCTGGGGTTCGCAGTCGAAGATCAGCAATCACATTTGGGTTTTGCCGAAAGCTTTTTGCTATACGCACATAAATATCATAGCGCTCATTGGCATTAATGATTTGCCCTGCAGATTGCCCGCCAATACCGTGCTGAACTACATCCATCAAATCAGACACCGATAAACCAAAGCGCGACAATGCCAAACGGTTAGGTTTAACTATCAGCTGTGCTTCGCCGCCTATTTGCTCCATAGCAACATCTTTAGCACCAGGTATTTGCTGAACTAACTGCTCAATTTGTTGGCCTTTTTCAGTTAAAACGCCTAGGTCACTACCAAATAATTTTATGGCCAATTGCGCTTTAACACCGGATAAAAGCTCATCGACTCGGGTTGCTATGGGCTGCGAAAAGTTAAACAAAAGCCCTGGGAACTGCTCAAGCTTGGCTTCCATTAGTTGCTGTAATTCGACCCGCGTTTTCGCGTTTACCCATTGCTCATGAGGTTTTAAGCCTAAATAGATTTCAATGTTATTAACCGGTTCAGGATCTCCCCCCACTTCTGCCCGACCGATTCGGCTCAGCGCATATTCCACCTCACTAAATTCAAGCAACATGGCTTCAAGCTTTGGTGCAACTAAGATTGCCGTTTCGAGACTTGCAGATGGAGCAAGTGTCACACGAAGGTTAATAGTGCCTTCTTCAAGCTCTGGCACAAATTCAGTACCCAACCTTGGAAGCATAACGGCCGCTACAATCAGTAATAACCCTGCTATCGCTAAAACGCTGCGTTTAGCCTGCAATGCTTTTTGTAAAGCCCGTTGATAAAGCATATCGATAGGTTTTAACAGAATACTTTGCTTTACTGTCACGCCCTTAGCAAATAAGTACACACACAGAGCTGGCACCACAACCAAGGCAACGATCACAGCACTAATAATCGCAAGCATAATACTTACAGCCATTGGCTGAAATAACTTAGCCTCAACGCCTTCAAAGCTAAACAGCGGTAAAAATACCGTTAGTATGATCAAAGAGGCAAAAAAGATAGGCCGTGCGACTTCTTTTGCAGCAATAGCCACCAGCTGCGAAGAGGGCTTATGTTGATTATGTTTAAGCCCTAAGTGCCTAAATACATTCTCAACCATCACAACAGAGCCATCTACTAGCATACCGATTGCAACAGCAATCCCACCCAACGACATTAAGTTTGCCGACAAGCCAAGCCATGCCATTACACTCAGTGCTAAGCCAATCGAAATAGGGATCGACAACAACACCAAAAATGTTGCCCTTAAATCCAACAAAAATAGCGCTAATACAATGATAATAAATACAAAAGCTAAAAGCAGTGCATCAACAACCGTTTGTACCGCTTGGCTTATAAGCTCTGCTTGGTCGTAAATGGCTTTAAATTCAACCCCTTTTGGCAGCGCTTGATTTATCATCTCGATACGCGCGTTAATGCCATCAATCGTTTGCTTGGTATTAGCGCCCATTCGCTTGAGCACGATACCAGTCACCACTTCACCACGATTGACTATTTCGCCTTGTTCATTGCGTTTAGATAAGGTGACAGCGCCTTGGCGGATTTCACTGCCAAGCTCAACATTCGCAACATCAGCCACTTTAACAACCGTCCCATCAATGGTTTTGATAGGTGTTTGTGCAATCTCAGCAAGCCCTTTTTCGCCTGGGGTAAACCAACCTGTACCACGAATAACAAGCTGCTCTTGACCACGGTTCATATACCAGCCACCCACATTACTGTTGTTAGCATCTAGTGCGTTACTAACATCTTGCTGTGTTAAGTCATAAGCAAGGAGCTTATTGGGGTTTATGTTCACTTGATACTGCTTTACCTCACCGCCAAATGACAGAATATCGGTCACACCATCAATAGGTAATATAAGTAATTTAACCACCCAATCATTCAAACTACGCAATGCCATGCTATCTATGTTGGCATCTGGCTTTGCTTCAAGTAAATACTGATAGACTTGTCCAAGTCCTGATGTATTAGGGCCCATGGTTGGCATACCCACCCCAGCTGGGATCAACTCTTTAGCAGACTGCAAACGTTCAAAAACCAGTTGCCTAGCAAAGTAAATATCGACGCCCTCTTTAAACACCACAGTGACGCCCGATAACCCTGTTTTAGAAATAGAGCGTACCTGCTCTACATCGGGCAGCGCATACATAACCGCTTCTATCGGGTATGTGATCAGTTGCTCTACTTCTTCAGCCGCAAGCCCTGGCGCTTCGGTATTCACTGCAACTTGCACATTCGTCACATCAGGAAAGGCGTCTAAATTAAGTTTTGGGATCATAAATGCACTCACTGCAATCGCTGCAAGCAAGGCCAATACAACCAGTAAACGGTTCTTTATCACCGCCTCTATTAATAAATTAAACATGTATCACCCCTAGTGGTTATGCGGATCAAATCCGCCTTTAGCTAGCTGGGATGCAATAAAAAAAGCACCTTGGGTGACAACTTCAAGCCCGGCTTTGATACCTAACACTTCGCGATAATCACCAAAACGTCTGCCAAGGGTTACTTCTTGGGCAGCAAAGCCACCATCGTCATCAACGACAAACAATTGCCAGTCACCATCTGCACTGCGTGTTAATGCGTTTTCAGGTACGGCAAGTACCTCTTGGTCTGTTTCAAAATGAAAATACACATCCGCAAACATGCCTGGGTGCAAACTATGCTGGGTGTTTTTTACCTCGAGCCTAACGGTTCGTGAACGTGTTTGTTCATCAATGGTATGTGCTTCTTGAATAACCCTTGCTTGATAGCGATTGCCGTTAACTTCTAACAGCGCCGTAGAGCCATTACTGATAGTACGGTCTTGATTAGCTGAAAGCTGAGCAGCAACCCAAAGCGCAGATTCATCGGCTATTAGCATCAGCTCAATCCCCGAATCTACTCGCTGACCTTGGGCAAAGTTATCGGTTAAAACAGCCCCAGATGTTTGTGCAAACAAGGTGTATTCACCGAGTTTTTCTGGGCTTATGGTGAGTGTTTGTACAATAGCTTGTTTTGATAAACCAAAGGCAACTAATCGGCTATAAGCCACTTCATACTCGGCTTTGGCAGTTAAGATTTGTTTTTCGCTGACTGTGCCTGCGGTCATTTTAGTAACGCGTTGCCACTCGGCTTCTGTTAATCTAAATTCTGTTTGCTGGCTAGCCACTTCGCCACTAAATAAAGTGACTAAAGAGTCTCCTTTATTTACATGTTGCCCTAATAAGGCATGGCGTTTTACAACGATAGAATCAACACGCGGTGACACCACATAACTGGCGTAGCCATTGGCTTTAATTTCGCCCGGTGCATACAAGGTTTGCTTGTGTTTTTTCAAAACAAGGCGTTCTACTTTGATATTAGCTAGTTGCTGTTGCTGCTCAGTTAAACTGACTTCATTAGCATGCTCAGCTTGCTCATTTTCTTGGTGGTTATGCGCTTGCTCTGTCGCATAAATATTTGTCACAGTCATATAGCATACGCACAGCAATGCGTAACGCATAAAATTTCTTAAATACATAGAGTGTCTCTTACTTAAAATGGGCTAAGCCCAAAAAATCTAAAAAAGGGTTTTTGATTAAGTAAGAGCTAAAATAGGTGGGCGATGTAGCGGTGCTAAGTCAGCCGATTTGAAGTTGAAATCAAGTGATTCAATTTTAGCGAAATAAACATCAGTAGGTTCAGACAATTGCAGCGAATCAACAAACGCAGGGCTGTGACAAACATGACAATGGCCTTTCTCGGCTGAGTCAGACAACTGTTTGCTAAGCTCGGCATGCTCTGATTGATGTAACTGGTGATCGCCATTGGCTGCGCAATGGGCTTCAAGGTCAATTTCTTCTGATAACAGTACCGAGGTGTGATTAAACGCAGCATTATGATCGGCCACATCAAAGCTATCCAGCAGTGGCTGGAGCAATAATACGCTAATCAAAATAATAAATGCAGCTTTCACATTGAGCCTAAAAATTAGAACTAAAAATTGGTACAACGGCGCTAAATTAACAAATCCACCGGCATTTGAACAGTAAATTATAATCTGTACACGAACAATGTATTACAAACATTTCAATACCACGGCACGCATGGTATAAAAATAAAGCAAATCAATAACTCGGTATTTTTATGGGACACGGACACCACCACCATCATCACGATACAAATAACCAAAGCACCCGCCAACTCATGCTGGCAGTTGCAATCAATGTGTTATTAACTGTCGCTCAGGTGATTGGCGGCCTTGTTTCTGGCAGTTTATCGTTAATTGCTGATGCACTGCATAATTTAAGTGATGCCTCGTCGTTATTCATTGCCCTAATTGCCCGAAAAATTGGTGCCAAACCTGCCAATGATCGTTATCAATACGGTTATAAACGCGCTGAAATTTTAGCAACCTTATTTAATAGTTTAAGTTTAATTGTGATTGGTGGTTACCTAATTATTGAAGCTATCTCCAACTATTTAAACCCTGAGCCCATTGATGGTTGGATCATCATTTGGGTTGCGGGTTTTGCGCTAGTTGTTGATCTTGTCACCGCTCTTTTAACTTACAAAGCAGGCGCTAAAGACAGTATGAATATTCGTGCTGCGTTTATACATAATGTGTCTGATGCATTAGCGTCTGTTGTGGTGATAATAGCGGGTACCTTAATTATTCTTTATCAATGGTATATTGTTGATTTAATTGCCACTATGCTGATTTCTGTGTATGTCATTTACCATGGTATTTTGCTGCTAATAGCGAGCAGTAAAATTTTGATGCAGGCAGCCCCTGATAATTTTGCTTTAACAGCAGCTATTACTGAGCTCAAAACCCAATTTGCCATCACTAATATTGATTATCTCAAAACGTGGCAAATAGACGATCATCACCTTCATTGCGAGCTAAAGTTTAGTGCCAAGCACAACATCAATAACGATGAAATACGTCACTTTTTGCATGATAACTTTGCAATTGAAAGCTGCACCATTGAACAAGTTTTAGTGTAAATGTTACGCGTTATCATTTACTATTCAGTTTTGTTTTAACAGCAAACTGAAGGAACAAACCTTGTTGAAGTTGTGGTTACGTCGTACGCATTTATTGCTTGCCTTAGTAAGCGGTTTATTTTTGATTTGTTTAAGTTTGACCGGTGCGTTGCTTATTTACGCAAAAGACATTCAATACCTTACTCAAAGCGATAAATGGACTGTAACACCAGCGGCTTCAGCACTTGATTTTGATAGCCTCATAAAACATGTTTCAGCTTCAACTAAACAACCGGTTACCCTGTTAATGCCTGAGCAGCGCAGTGATCTTGCCTGGCAATTACAGTTAGCTAATAACCGCTATGTCAGTGTTAACCCATACAATGGTCAAGTTCTACATGAGTACGATTACTACAGCACGATTTATGGTTTTACCATGGCTTTGCACCGCTGGTTGCTTTATGAAGATGCCGATAAGAACCGCCCGCTAAGAAATTGGGTTTCGGTATGTGCTCTAATACTCATTTTTGAGATTCTGCTCGGTTTTTATATTTGGGTTAAGCCAAAAAATCGTATAAAACGTTTGGCTATTAAGCGTAAAGCAAAATTTAGAGTGCTGATGTATCAGCTACATACCGTTCTGGGTGTGTATTTTTTAATTCCACTCATTTTAATTGCCTACACAGGTATGGCGTTTAACTGGAAACCACAAACCAAAGCCGTATTAGAATTTGTGATGCAAGGTACAGTTGAAGATAGACCTAAACCACCAGCCGTCATTCCCCCTTTAGCGGACACGCCTTTACAAGTGCAAAAAGCGTTTGATAACGCACAAACTGTATTTCCTGAAGGTAAGTTATTTAGAATTTATTTACCGAAAAAACCAACTGATAACATAGGTTTTAGAATAGAGAACCCGGGTGAAAGCCATGCCTATAGTTGGGTATGGGCGAACCCATATTCAGCAGATATCGTTGCAAGCTATGATGCCAGCCAAAGCTCATGGACCACGCAAACATGGAACTTTAAATATAAGTTTCATATTGGTGATTTTGCAGGCTCTGTCGTGCAATTACTGTGGTTACTATTTGCTTTATCACCGTTGTTTTTCACGATTTCAGGTGTTTACTTTTGGTACAAACGTCATTACAAATAAACAACCATTACTAAACATACCATTCGCCATGAATAATGAGCTCAAAAATGCCTTTAACACCGAAATGATATTGGCTAGAACTAGTTATGAGAAAGCAGATTACACAACCGCTTTTTATCACTTAGAGCGGGCTCATATTCTCGGTCAAAGCTATATTATTCCGCACACTTACTCACATTGGTGGATGTGTAAAATTGGTTTTAAAACCCATAATACCAAGGAAATAATTGGCCAATTTGTTCGTATGGCTGCTTCAATTGTATTTTCGCGTATTTGGGTACCACTCGGTAACACCGGCGGCACTAATGTTAGCCCTTTCAAACCAATGCCTATACCTGACGACTTAAAACGCTTTTTAAACTAGTGCCAGCTAATACCAACCCGCAATAATACTTAATCATTTTGAGGGATTAAACCTGTCGCTAACGGCGTTAAAAATTTCTCATTTAGAACAACTAAATAACGAAATTTTTGCCTTGTTATCAACGAGGTTTTATTGCCTCAAAATAGACTACTTAATTAAGCGGATTGGTATAAAAACACAGCTACAGTCCTGCTAAACCTAATAGCTATTTGCTAAATAACTAATTTAAAAGTAGGTACAAAACAATAAAGCCAATTATTGCAAACAATTATCATTAGCCTTGCCTTTACACTTCTTTACATTTAGACTGCCGCACAATCACATAATAAATACCGATTTAACAAGGACAAGCATGTTAAAAACCTCACTTACTCTTGTCGCTCTTGCAATTAGCGGCCAATCATTTGCTGATAATGCCATCAATAAAAAACTTACCGCAGAAGAAATGGAACACGTTGTTGTATCGGGCAGCCGTGTATTTGAAAGCATTGATGAAGTACCCGCTTCTGTCACGATTATTAGCCAAAAGCAAATTGAAGAGCATTTAAAAGTTAATCCAGAACTACAAAGCTTACTTGCGCAAATGGTACCTGGTCTTGCACCTGATACAGGTAGTTCGAGTAATACAGGTCAGAGTTTACGTGGCCGTGCACCACTTGTGATGATTGATGGTGTGCCACAATCTACACCACTCAGAAACGGTTCGTTAGGGGTCAAAACACTCGACCCAAGTGCCATTGCACGTATTGAAGTGATCAAAGGGGCTACCTCTGTTTATGGTAATGGTGCATCGGGCGGTATTATTAACTACATCACAAAACAAGCAACAAGTGATGGTCAGCCTGAAGGTGAAATTAGCCTATCTTCACGCTTTAGTGCAGTAAAACTTGAAGAAAGCGCTGGTGCCCGTGTCTCTGCAGCGATTAACGGCCGAGCAGATAAAGTTAGCTACTTATTTACCGCAAGTTACGAAGAAAATGGTGTTCAACGTGACGCAGAAGGCGATATTCTTGGCTTACAGTATGGTTTATCTGATGCAGTAACCGAAAACTACTTCACCAAACTAGGTTATGATTTTGACGATGAGAAGCAACTGCAATTTAGCTATAACTACTTTAGCTCTCAACAAAAAACCGATTTAGGTGACGTAGTTGGTAACCTAAACGATGGCGAAAAAACCTATGCCATTCATGTACCTAAAGAGCTGCAAAAGAAAGGTAAACCACAAGGCCCAGATGGTAACGAAAACATTACCTTAAAATACACAGACTATGCCCTGTTTACTAATACCCAAATGACGCTCGATCTTTACATGCAAGACATCGAGAACGTGTTTTTCTTTTCTACAAACTTAGCGAACCCAGACGAAGGCTACGAAGGCGGCCAATCAATTATTCGCTCTGAAAAGAAAGGGGCGCGCGCTACCTTTAATACCCTTGTTGATTTTGACAATGTTGAAGCTACCTTCATTTATGGCCTAGATGCACTGAATGATGTGACGTCTCAGCCACTTGTAGATGGCCGTGTTTGGGTACCAGAAATGGATATGGAAAGCCTTGCTGGCTTTTTACAAACAAAATGGGTTATCAATAATGATTTAGTTATTAAAGCGGGTGTGCGCCAAGAGAGCATTGATTTAACCGTTGATGACTATGAAACCTTAAAGCTTTGCCGCTCAGAAACACAGTGCTCAGTGCCGCTTAGTGTAAAGGGTGACACCATAGATTATGATGCAACCACTTATAATGTAGGTGTGAAATACAATTTACTTGAGGCCTTCAGCCCGTTTGCCAATTATTCACAAGGCTCTGATATCTCAGATATTGGCCGCCTATTACGTGCAGCAACGGTAAATGATATTGGCTTAATTCAAACAGAAGCATCAATCATCGATAACTATGAAATTGGTTTTACCTCACAGTTTGATGACTTACGTTTTGAATTTGCAGCCTATCGCAGTACATCAGAGTTTGGCACCACAAACAGCTTTAATGAAGTAACCGGTGTGTATGAGCCGGTACGTGCACCGCAAGAGATTTGGGGTTACGAAACATTAGTTGATTATAAAATTAACCCAACTCTAAAACTGGTTGCAACTTACAGCTATGTTGAAGGTAAAAACACCGAAGACGACATTTACTTAGGTTCGCGCCAAATAAGCCCACCAAAAGGCACTGCTAACTTAAACTGGCAGCCTAATGATGAATTATCACTGACGGTGAGTTATTTATATGTGGGTTCACGCAAACGCTTTGAACCAAATGCAGACGGCGACTATGTTGGCGACCAAGGGCCAATTAGCAGCTACAACCTATTTAACCTAAGCGGCCGTTATAACTTTAGCGATAACTGGCAAGCGTTTATGGGTGTAGAAAATCTATTTAACAATGATTACTACCCTGCCCGTGCCCAGTCATACACCTACGGTGGCTATAACATTAAAGGTTTAGGTACCACTGTGACACTTGGTGCAACCTATAGTTTCTAAATTAAACTTTGTTTAGAACAACAAGCCCTTCTTAGTAAGGGCTTTTTTCATTTAAGAATAGAAACGATAAATTGTTCATTTATCAACCATTAACGCAAACTTAAACGAGAATCACACTCAATAGTAAACAACTGATTTACAAAGGAAAAAGTTTGCAATCTTGTTTTTATATACTACAATTACCGCAACTTGGAATTCGAGGACAGCATTATGAAAGGTAACCAAAAAGTCATCGATAGTTTTAACAAACTACTCGCAAACGAATTAGCCGCTATAGATCAATACTTTATTCATTCTCGTATGTATGATGATTGGGGCCTAAATAAGCTGTATGAGCGTCTTAACCACGAGATGGAAGAAGAAAAAGATCACGCTGATTGGTTGATCAAACGTATTCTATTTTTAGAAGGCGTACCAAACATGACTAAACGTCGTGATCTATTAATTGGCTCAGACGTGAAAAGCATGATGCAAAACGATTTAACACTTGAACTAGAAGTGGTTGACTGTGTCAAAGAAGCAATTGCAATTTGTGAGCAAGAAAAAGACTATCAATCACGCGAAGTGCTTGAAAAGCTATTATTTGATACAGAAGAAGATCATGTTTACTGGTTAGAACAACAGCTTGGTCTAATCGACAAAATTGGTAGCCAAAACTACCATCAATCTCAAATGGGCGAATAGAGGCTAATTGTATGAAAGGCGATAAAAGCGTCATTGCTGCACTTAATAAAGTATTAGCGAATGAATTAGTAGGTATTAACCAATACTTTTTACACGCTCGTATGTTTAAAGATTTTGGCTTTTCTAAATTAGACAAAGCTGATTACAAAGTATCTATTCAAAAAATGAAAAATGCTGACCGTTTGATTGAGCGTATTTTGTTTTTAGAAGGTTTACCAAACCTACAAGATTTAGGTCGCCTACGTATTGGTGAAAACTCTGAAGAAATGATCGAAGCTAACATGAGCTTTGAACTTGATTCTCTACCTGATCTTAAAGCGGCAATTAAACTTGCTGAAGAGAAAAAAGATTACATCAGCCGTGAAGCGCTAGATAACATCTTAAATGAGCAAGAAGAACAGATTGATTGGCTTGAAACACAGCAGCAGTTAATCAAAACCGCAGGGCTTGAGAATTACCTGCAATCTCAAATGTAATTTGCTAAAACTTAAAAAAGCAGCCTAGGCTGCTTTTTTTATGGCTAAGGTTTGTGATTAATCGTCTTCGCGATTAATGATTGACACTTTATTACTTAAAATTAAAGAATTAGGAATTAAATGCACCGCTCCCTCGCCTTTAATTGTGATATAGCGCAAATTAAGGTCAATCACAGTGCCCTTTGAATTACTCACTTCAATGTAATTACCAAGCTTAATGGGTTTATAAAGCACAATCATGACACCTGCTACTAGGTTTGAAATAGCATCCTTCAACGCAAAACCTAGAGCAAAGCCTGTTAGGCCTAAGCCGGCAACTAACGCGGCTACGTCAAAACCCAGTTTCGATAACGCCAGCACAATACCAATAAATAATAAAATAGCGCGCTGCGAGTTAGAAATCAGCCGGAAAGATTCAAGAGCGGTTGAATCAAAGCGACGTTGAAACTGTTTAATAGCACGGTCAATAATAAGGCTTGCTATATAAAAAGCAGCAAGTACTAAAAATGCTTGAATAAATTGGCTAGTCATAAGATTTTCAAGTAAAAATAAAGCCCATCATAGGCTTAAAATTGCGCGAGGCATACAATTATTGCTTTTCAAACACACAAGACACGTCAGGTTTACTCAGCGTGTAAGTAATATTGCCATTATCTTTAAAACGCAGATCTTCTGTTGTTGAACCATTATCGTCTTCATTATCACAGCGAAAATAGCGCTTGGTTCTAACAATGCCATTTACAAAGTATTTTAACTTCGAACTGACAACACAATAGTTAGGGATCTTCTTCACTTGGGTTCCGTTATGTAAGTCACTAAAGTCGATTAACGTTCCTAACCTAAAGCCTTGCGTAGGTTCTTTTATCAATGCAAAGGATGCGTTTTGGCAAACCGCATCGCTACCCTCTTTTACTTTATAATTGCCTTGTTTATCTTTTATCAAAGCCAAAAACTGCGTTTTATTGCTTGGCTTTACATCAAGCAAAGCACTTGCATAAGACGATGTTGAAAACAAAAAAAACACTAAACAAAAGTAATATCTCATTGAAAATCCATAAACTTATAGACACTTAACTAGCATAGCATGCTGATTATGGTTGGTGAATTAATTACCTACTAGTTAATACGACTAAAACATGAAATTAGTTCTGTGATTTAACTTCTCATAGGAAACGAAGCTGTTTATATGCTATAAATTTTAAAGTGACATCTTTGGAGGGAATCTTATGAAATTAATCAAACTAATTACCTTAACGACATTTCTTGCTTTAACAAGCATGCAAAGCCTGGCGAGTGATGACGAATGGAAATCGATTGCCGAGAAAAAGGTAAGCTACAAAAGCGAAACCGATACTGTTAACCCAATCACTAGCAGTCGTTACAGCCATATTAAAATTAAATGTACTCATGGCACTGTGAATCTTAAGAAAATTAAAGTTATTATGAATACCGGTGAAGAAAAGGTGTTTGATAACCTTGGTGTTTTAACCAAAGGAATGTCATCACGTAGCTTAAGTTTACCTGACAAAAACGACGCCAAACTCGATAAAATCAAACTTGAATATGAATCGGTAGGCAGCACAGCCCTGAGTATGGCAGGTGTAACCGAAAAAGCTGAAGTCGAAATTCTCGCGAAAAAAGCTAAGAAAGATGATTAAAGTTGCGAGTCGATGATCATTGAGACCATGCACCTTAAGTAGCAGCAGCTTTATACTGCTACTTTTTAAATACAAACGCGCGAAACACATTTCACGCCTTCGAGTGCCCATGTAGGTCGTCATTTATGGCGACAAAAACCGTGGAAATTTTCACGTAGGAACGGCTTCAGCCGTGAACCTTAAACATTCGGTGTTCCCCCCCCTACAAACAAACTTTTTCGATTATTCCTGTCTTATTTAATATAGGTTGTGCCCATTGATAATAATCAGAAGTGCCTTCATCCCATGGCCATAAACCTTTTGTTGTTGGCCAAACCATTTGAAGCATCTTAAAATTACTTCCATTATGTAACCATAGGCCATAACCTAAGTATTCATTGTAATGTGAATTGTCTACATCTACGAAAGTCACATCGAAACCTTCAAGAAAATCACTATAAAATTTACCTACTTCAAAAACCTCACCTTTAAGTAACCGATCTTTGTAGTTATTAATCATTGAGTGAGCTAAGGAATTATCTAGGCCTAAGATGATTAAATCTGGTTTCTTCTGTTTTTTATTAATACCAATTGAGTAAGTAAATTCAGGCGTATCTTCCCCTTCCATAACTTTCAAAACATGGCATCCAAAGTGTTCAATGTTGTCTAAAGCTGTCTGATCTTGTTCGTTCATGAGAACCTTTAATTTAAGTTATTTTTTACAGTCGAAAATAGACTAGGAAATTTAAACATTATTTGTAAAAAGCAGGCAATTTTTTTGCTCTAAAGTTTTTGGCATAAATCCACCATTTAACTCCTACATCATCAACTAATTGATAAAAGTTAAAACTTGTTTCAAGGTAATTCTCATTTAGGTAGCTTGATAGAAGCTCATTTGAGATAACGATTTTAATAGGCCCAACTAAACTAAATGCTAAACTTAATGAATCAACATCAAAAAACTCAACTTCTATTTCCCCGTTGTCTCTAGTACCAATATCTCCATTAAACTTTATTTTTAAGGAACCAGAAGCTTGTTCTGTTGGTACATTAATTTTTTCAACTGTTGCCTGCCCATGCAACCTTGCGAGGTAAGCATTTAATTCATCTAAATCCATTTGTGTATTAACCTTAAAATTTATATCTAACGTGCTAAAGCAGAACTTACGAACCTACAAACGCGCGAAACACGTTTCACGCCTACGAGTGCCCATGTAGGTCGTCATTTATGGCGACAAAAACCGTAGATATTTTCACATAGAATCGGCTTCAGCCGTGAACCTTTAATGTTCGGCGTAAAAACGCCTCTTAAACGATGCGCTATTTAATAATTTTTGGCAATAAAAAATACTATGTTGCAGTTACAACATGGCCTTTTGTAGTAACACAATATAGATATATAAACTTCTAATGGTAAAATGCCTGATAAGTACAACAAATAAGATGGAGAATCTAAAAGTGTTATTAACTTTCAATAATTTTAATAACATCTGATGCTAATTTAACTAAGATATTTTCATCACCCTGTGAAAAATCCCTTGGCTCTATATCAATAATACATAAAGTGCCAAGCACGACTCCAGTTTTCGAAATCAAAGGTGCACCAGCATAAAAACGAATATAGGGTTCACCTATGACTAGTGGATTATCAAAAAACCTCTCATCAAGAAATGTGTCACTTACAATAAGGGGATCGGTGCCCAATATTGCATGAGCACAAAATGAGATATCTCTGACTGTTTCTTGTACTTCAAGCCCTACTTTAGATTTAAACCATTGACGATGTGAATCTACAATACTCACTAGCGCAATAGGCACATAATAAAGTTTAGCTATAAAGTCTGTAATGCGATCTATATCAATATTTGCTTCAGAATCAAGTAAATTTAGTGAGTTTAAATATTCAAGCCTTAATTTTTCGTTTTCAGCTTGTTGAGGACTCTTCATTTAATCGCCATTAGACAGGATATATTTATAAACTATAGTTTTAATTAATCATTTTTAACAGGCAATAGTAAGAATTATTTATGAAGTTCTTCCTGTATTTTTTCACATCAATTATTGGCATCTCACTATTTTACATTGAAATTAATAATTACAACCGACATAAAGTTTTGAACAAAAGCCTTAATCAGTACATTGCTAACGTTCAAGGCTTAGGCAAAATAAATGACCTTGTCTTTTCGTTACAACGCGAGCGTGGAATGTCGACTGGCCTAAAAGGAGAAAAAGATTATTCAGAGCGCCTAAATAGTTATATCGAAGCGACTAACATTGCTATCAACGATGTAAAAGCCGCTGATCAAGCAAGTTACTTTAAGGAGTTTGCTACACAGATAGAATCTGAAATAAGATCAATCAGGAACGAGAATCAGCTCGCAAGTAAAAGTAAGGAAAGCATTTTTAAAAGTTATTCTGTATTAATTAACTTGCTATTAAAAAAGGTTAGAACTGTAGAGGCGGAGCAACACTTCATTAGCCGCCAATCCAAAGAGCCCCCTTCAGAAACCATGGATTTATACTCAACACTTAGAGCTATAGAATTGGGCGGGCAACTCAGAGCGAAGATAGCTAGGTATTTAACATCTGAAGACGAACAAGTTAGATTTGATGTATTACGCGAAGCATTGAGCCTTCACTCTCATCATAACTCATTAACTAAGAACTTGTTTAAAGGTCAATCTGGCGGTATCTATGACTCCAAAAACAAGCATTTCATTAATGATCTAATTAACTCTCTATCAAGTGCTTCACCTGTTGACAATGTGACAAAATTTCAATGGTGGGATATCAGCACGCAGTACCTAGATAACCTTATCGAGTACAGTAAAGACACAATAGCTAAAATACAAATCAGTGCAAAAAAGCTAAAATTTCAAAGTGAAATAAGTTCATCTCATGCACTAATAAAAGCATTAATTGGTGGAGTTTTATGCTTAATTTCAGTCTATATGGTTATAAGGCAGCTATCATTAATTAAAGACAAACGCATAAACCATCAAATAGCAACGACTGTTCAACTTATTGTTACATTTTTGGGCATAACGTCTGTATTAGTTGTAGAGCACTTTGCAAGTCAAAAACTATTAAAATACCAGTCACATCTTGAAATGTTACGAAACTTAAACTTTCAAGCGGTAGATAATATATATACTTTTGATCTACTTTGGCAAACGCCGAAAGTAGAACAAATGCTAAAAATGCTAACATCTAAGCAGAGACATACTCATTTAAACTTTTATGAAATGGATATTGCGAACCCTCTTGATTTACAGTTTCTAAGTAAGGCAAATATAGAGCAAATCATTCACTCTGAGCGTAACGCAATCAATGAAGGCCGAATTATCTCAAAAGCAATAGAAACACCATCTTCTGGTGTTATTTACCTTATTGCTGGTTTAAAACTGTCATCAAATGGGTTAGGTAACTCACTTATAGTTTATGAGATCAGTCTTAATCATTTAATCGCAAAATCAAGAGAGCAGCTCCTTACTTTAGAAAACAAGCCTAGTTCGGGCTTCTTTATAAAAAGCGACTTACCTGCATTCAAACTGCTTATGAATAGACAAGTAAACCAAGATATCAACGCAGAATTGCTAAGTGCTTTTATATGGGATCATGAATTAAATTTAGGAAGCTATGTGTACGAAAGCTCAAAGAATAAAAATGAGTTTTTAGCCACCATAAAAAGTAAGTTCTTTTGGCAAGTTGGAGCTGTATTTTTCTTGTTTTTAATTGCGTTATACGTAAGTAATAAAGCGCAACAAAAAAGCAGAAAACAAGCTTTACTCGCTAAAGATAACATCAATACAAGACAGCTCTTTATGAGTGCTTCGGAGCAGCTTGCTGCTATTGGTAGTTTTGAACTAGATATAGATACAAAGCTTGTTAATACTTCCGATGGGTTTAGAAAGTTATTTGATCTTTCTTTAGATACTGAATTTACAAAAATAAAAACTATTTTAAAACTTTTCAATAAAGAGCAACGCAGAAAGATTGTCAACCGACTAAAAATGC
The DNA here is from genome assembly GCF_017808125.1 of Pseudoalteromonas sp. PA2MD11. NCBI lineage: Bacteria > Pseudomonadati > Pseudomonadota > Gammaproteobacteria > Alteromonadales > Pseudoalteromonadaceae > Pseudoalteromonas > Pseudoalteromonas sp. PA2MD11. Next base: position 14,671 of record NZ_JADKNF010000018.1, on the reverse strand, counting down.
AAAATTTGACTGAAACCTCAGAGTTACAATTAATACTTGAAGGTCGCAGAGTGAGGCATTTCAGCCTTGTCTCTAAAATCCGCTATAAACAAAGCTCAAAAGCTTATGCTTTAGTAGGTGTAGTTAAAGAGACAACTGCTCAAGTGAATGAATCAGAAAAGCAAAAACAAATCCAGTTGGCATTAGACTCTGCACGAAAAGAAGCATTGAATAAAATGACTGAGGTAGAAGAAGAAAGAAAAGAAGCGCAGAAATTACTAACAATTAAACGCTCTACAGAAAAGTTATTACAAGAGGCTATAAACGCTTTTCCAGCCTCGATAATTATGCTTGATTGTAATCAAAAAATAACAATGAAAAACCTTTACCCTGATCCACTCACTCCTAGTCAAGCAAATACAACTTCATTCATGGGTGTAGAAGTTAAAAAGCAAGAAAATGTACTAGAATTTATAACAAGCTTACCGCTTACCGAAAAAGATGAATTGCTAAATATGTTACATCACAGTGCTTCATCAGATGAGTATTGTTGCTCATTAAAATGCAAATATATTGTTGACTCTACGGACTATTGGTTCGAGATATTACTTAAGAATATCAATACTGATTTAGGTAAATACACGCTTATTTATCAAACAAATATTACTAATAACATTAATTCAGCTGAAGAATTAAAAACAGCAAAAATAAATGCCGAATTAGCAAATGAGGCTAAATCTAGGTTTTTAGCCACTATGAGCCATGAGATCAGAACTCCAATGAACGGTGTAATTGGCATGCTTGATATGTTGAGCGAATCTCAGTTAGATCCTGAGCAACATCATTTAGCACATGTAGCAAAAAGCTCGGCATTAATTTTACTGCGTATAATCAATGATATTTTAGACTTCTCTAAAATAGAAGCAGGTAAAATGCAATTAGAGAGCGTCCCATTTCACTGGCTTGATTTAATCCATGAGTTAGCAGAACTCCTTGCATATCAAGCCAATAATAGAAAATTAAAACTTGCCTTTTATTTCAGTTCAGAGTTAGCAATTAATCAGTTTGGTGATCCTACTAGATTAAGGCAGATACTACTTAACCTACTTGGAAACGCACTTAAATTTACCAAAACAACGGCAACTTTATCTGGCGTAGTAGAAGTCGATTTTTCCAAGAGTGTTCAACAAGACAGTTATTTAATAAACGTAAAAGATAACGGAAAGGGTATGTCTAATGAGCAAGTTAAAAAACTATTTACCCCTTTTGAGCAAGCAGATAATAGTATTCAACGCCAATATGGTGGTACAGGTTTAGGGTTATCTATTACAAATAAGCTAGTAACTATGATGCAAGGCGAAATTCAGTGTCAAAGCCTCGAAGGTGTTGGTAGCCAGTTTATTGTTAAGTTACCTCTAAACGTAAATCAAAAGTGTGCTGAGTTTACATTTAGTCTCGCAGAAACTAAGATTGCTATTATTGGTGACGAAGATAAGTATGAAGTTGACTTAAGTTCTCACCTATCAAGATTACAAGCTGATTGTGAAATCATTCCAAGAGAGCTATTTAATGCGCAATTGATCGATAGCCAAAGCTACGATTACCTCATTATTACTGCTGAGTCTTTCCAACAATTCACTACAGAGGGGAAGGAACTGTTTGTAGATGGCAGTCAATGCCATTACATTCTACTTGATAATAACCAAGATCAATTGCCTAAACCAAGTAGTATGAATATATCTAGCATCCCCTTATACCCTTATTACGCCTCTAAGGTAAGCGCGCTAATTGCAAAGTTAGAAAATAAAATAGCTGATGAAAGTAAAGAAGCTCCTAGTTTAAACTCTAAAAGCGCATTGCCAAGCATTAAAGAAGCCGAACGTTTACAGCAACTTATACTTGTAGTTGAGGATAATATTTATAACCAGGATTTATTTAAGCGGCAATTAGCAACTTTAGGGTTTCATTGCCTGATTGCAGATAATGGTAAGGTAGCACTGCAACTACTAGAGCAGTTTGACTTTTCTTTGATCATTTCTGATTGTCATATGCCCGTGATGGATGGTTACGAATTTACAAAACAAAGACGAATTATTGAAAAACAAAATAACTTATCTCCAATACCGATTATCGCAGCGACTGCAAATGCTTTAGAAGGTGAAGAACAGGCTTGCTTAGCATGCGGCATGAGTGACTACTTAGCAAAGCCAATAATATTGCAACAGTTAAATAAGAAAATAAAACGGTGGTTAAACCCTAAGCCGATGCAGTCTGTTAAGAATGAAAAAAAAGATGCCACTTCAGATAGAGATCACCTTGATGAGGGGCCATTTATTCGTCTAGATATATTAGAAAACTATGTAGGAACAGATGTAAGCCTTCAGAAGTTATTTCTCGAAAAGTTTGTGACCGACACAGAGCAGCTCATTAACCAATTGAGCGTTCAAGAAATTCAGAATATCAAAGATATCGCACATCAGCTTAAAACCTCTGCAAAAACAGTCGGGAGTATTATTTTGGCAGATAAACTACAACAGTTAGAGGAAGCAAGTCAGCAAACATCATTACAAAACATCGAAGTTCTAATTGCACAATGTAAATTGCTTTTCAAAAGTGCACAAGATGAAATTGCATCTATACTAGATAATACTGATTAAAGTACCCAAGGGTAGAACGTATGTTGGAGAATACTCCTTTGATTCTAGCCATAGACGATAGCCAGCTCGTTTTAACACAGTTAGAGTTCTTAATTGCAAATCAAACACCCTGTAATTTCATCGGGTTTGATTGTGGCTTTAAGGCTTTATCAAGCCAAAAACTCCACAAAGCTTCTCTTATTTTGTTAGATATGAATATGCCCTCAATTGATGGTGTTGAAATGCTGAGAAAGCTGAGCGAACTAGATGTTAGGCAGCCGTTAGCTTTATTGAGTGGCGAAAATAGTCTTTTTCTTAAAAATGCCGCCTCGCTCGCATCGCTTCATGGGTTAAATATAATCTCATGCATTGAAAAGCCTTTATCTGTTAGTAAGCTAGCTGATTTATATAAAAAACTTTACCAATTTAATGAAACTCCCCCGTCACAAAAGAAAGGTGTTACTTATTCCAATGAAGAAGTAGTCAGCGCGCTTTATAAAAACGAATATCTCGCTTACTTACAGCCTAAGGTATGTAGTAAAACTGAGAAGATTATTGGTGTTGAGACGCTTGCAAGGTGGAATCACCCAGAAAACGGGATTGTTTCACCCTTTTACTTTATTGAAACACTAGAAAATGAAAATCACACAGCTGAGCTTACAGAACAGCTCTTAAAACAAACTGTCAATTTGTGGTCAATCAACAGGACGCTATTATCAGGGTTACCATTTAGTTTTAATATTAGTGCCAATGAACTAAGTGATATTAACCTCCCTGAAAAACTTGAGCACATTTGTTCCGATGCCTCTATACCGACTTCACAGATCACCCTAGAGCTTACTGAAAGCAATATTATTAACAATATACGTTCTTCATTAGACGTTCTGTTAAGGTTTAAATTAAAAGGCTTTAAATTATCAATTGATGATTTTGGCACAGGCTATTCTTCAATGAAGCAACTCAATGAACTCCCCTTTGATGAACTAAAGATAGATCGTTGTTTTGTTAATGGCTGTGCCGATGATACAAGTAAAAAAGCAATCGTAGTCAGTACCTGTGAAATGGCACATAAACTAGGCCTCGATATTGTTGCCGAAGGCGTTGAAAAATTAGAAGATCTTCTTTTATTAAAAAGCCTAGGTGTAAAGGCAATTCAAGGGTTTTATTACTTTAAGCCATGTTCACAAACTGAGTTTTTACAACTTTTTCAGCATCAAAAAGTAGTATCCTGCTCAAGTTCTCTTTAATACGACTAATCAATGAGCCATAATTAATGCAAAAAAAAGTCGACCATGCGCAACGACGCCCATTAGTCATCATTTTATGTGACAAAGCTTCAGAGTTAACTGGAGCGGTTGAAGTGCTTTCTTCACAAGTTGATGAATTTAGAACTTTAGTAGAGCATAAAGATGCCGAAGAAGTGATCGCAACAACAGAGCCAAAGCTTATTATTCTTGCACGAGAGACCGTTTCAAAAAGCATTGAAAGTTATAAGCTACTTGCTGAAGCAGGCCTTTTAAATTACCCCCATGAGAATATCCTTCTGTGCGAAAATAAAGAGTCAGGAATTGCCTTCAAATGCTGTATTAAAGGTATTTTTTCGGATTATTTCGTTTATAAACCCATGTATGAAAACTATCGCTTAAAAATGATTTTGCACAAAGCATTAAAGCGAACGCAGAGCAAAACAGAGGTAAAAAAGCTCAGAGATGAACATTTTGGTAAAATTGACGATGAATTAAAATGCCTAATTGATGAAGCCGCAAACTATCACAGCAAAGCCTCTGTAACTTTAAATGACGCTCGTGAAAAACTGAATAACCAAAAAGGCATAAATGCATTACAAGAACAATTGCTGCAAGATTTACAAAAAGAGCATCTCGCACCTTTGATTGACTCTCTAGAATCTCAACTTGAAACAGTGGCCGATGAACTTAAAAAACGATTAAAAGAAAAGCGCTTTTCACTTGCTGAACTTTCTGCACTGTTAAACGAAAAAGATAACTCTGAAACTACAGAAGTAGTACAAGAATCAAAAAATAAGGCTCCTAAAGATAGCCTTAATCACTCTAGCAGTTCAACTGAGCAACAACAGATACAGCCAAGTAATACGCAAACCAAAAACGTAGTGAAAATCATGGTTGTAGAAGATAACGAATTTTACCGAGAAATGGTGTCTAGAATATTAATGAGTGAAGGATATCAAGTTGTACCTGTAGAAAGCGGACTAGACGCTATCAAAATTCTAAAAAAAGAACGTTTTTCTATGGTTTTATTGGATTTATTTATGCCCAATTTAGATGGTTACAACACAACCAAAAATATACGCAATATCCCAAATTGTAAGAACTTACCCGTTGTTGCAATTAGCGCCAATAAAAACAAAGACATCATCCGTAAATGGGCCTCTCTTGGCTTAACTGCCTATATTACAAAGCCATCTACAAAATCTTCTTTATTAAAAGCAGTCGATAAAGCCTTACAGAAAACAATATAACCAGCTCGGTGTTGAAAACATTGAGCTGGTTAATTGATTTAAACAGAAGCTAGAAATCTAAGTTTGATAAAACGTCATCATCAACGTTATTAGATAAGGTCACTTTAAGTTTAGGGGTACGCGCCATTTCACGTTTAATCGCAAAATTGGCTTCTTCGTTGCGCGCCCAACTACGACGAGCAATACCGTTGTTTACATCAAATAAGAGCATAGACTTCAAACGACGCTCGGCAGCTTCACTACCGTCTAGTAGCATACCAAAACCGCCGTTGATCACTTCGCCCCAGCCTACACCGCCACCATTGTGAATAGATACCCAAGTAGCACCACGGAAACCATCACCAATTACATTGTGAATCGCCATATCTGCTGTGAAGCGGCTACCATCATAAATGTTTGATGTTTCACGGAAAGGTGAATCAGTACCACTTACATCATGGTGGTCACGCCCAAGAACAACCGGACCAATTTCGCCACGATTAATAGCATCATTAAACGCTTTAGCAATTTCAGCGCGGCCTTGTGCGTCGGCATATAAAATACGAGCTTGCGAACCAACAACCAGTTTGTTTTGCTTCGCATCTTTGATCCATGTGATGTTGTCTTGCATTTGCTGTTGGATCTCTTCAGGCGAGTCCGCCATGATTTTATTTAAAACCTCTGCAGCAATCGCATCTGTTTTATCAAGATCTTCTGGTTTACCTGACGTACATACCCAGCGGAATGGGCCAAAACCGTAGTCAAAACACATTGGACCAAGAATATCTTGTACGTAAGATGGGTATTTAAAATCAATCCCATTTTCAGCCATTACATCGCCACCAGCGCGTGATGCTTCTAGCAAGAACGCATTACCGTAATCAAAGAAGTAAGTACCTTTTGCCTTGTGTTTGTTAACAGCATCGGCATGGCGCTTAAGCGTCGCTTGTACTTTTTCTTTAAATACTTCTGGCTCTTCGCGAATTAAACGATTTGACTCTTCATAGCTGATATCAACCGGGTAGTAACCGCCTGACCAAGGGTTGTGAAGTGAAGTTTGGTCTGAACCTAAGTGAATGAAAATATCTTCTGCTAAGAAGCTTTCCCATACATCAACCACGTTACCGATAAAGGCAATTGAAACCACTTCTTCATTTTGCTGTGCCGTACGTACACGCTCAACAAGCTCCGGCATGTTATCAATTAGCTCATCAACCCAACCTTGTTGATGACGCTTAATAGCCGCCTTAGGGTTAACCTCAGCACACACGGTGATACAGTTAGCAATGTTGCCCGCTTTAGGCTGCGCACCACTCATACCGCCTAAACCAGCAGTTAAGAAGATTTTACCTTTTGGTGATTCGCCTTTTTCGAGCACTTTACGGAACGCATTCATTACCGTAATGGTTGTACCGTGAACAATACCTTGTGGGCCAATGTACATAAATGAACCCGCAGTCATTTGACCGTATTGAGTTACACCCAGTGCATTGAATTTTTCCCAGTCATCCGGCTTTGAGTAGTTCGGGATCATCATTCCGTTAGTCACAACCACACGCGGTGCTTCAACTGATGATGGAAATAATCCCATAGGGTGACCCGAATACATGTGTAGCGTTTGGTCTTCTTCCATTTCGCTTAAGTACTTCATGGTTAATAAGTACTGCGCCCAGTTTTGGAATACCGCACCATTACCACCGTAAGTGATAAGCTCTTCAGGGTGCTGTGCTACTGCTGGATCAAGGTTATTGTCGATCATTAACATGATCGCGGCAGCTTGTTCGCATTTAGCCGGGTAATCGCTGATTGAGCGCGCTTTAAGCTCATAGTTAGGCTTAAAGCGATACATATAAATACGGCCAAATTGCTTAAGCTCAGCAGCAAATTCAGCGGCTAATTCTTTGTGCCATTCTTTAGGGAAATAACGCAATGCGTTACGAATCGCTAATTGCTTTTCGTCAGCCGATAAAATGTCTTTACGTTTTGGAGCACGGTTTGCATCACTTGGATACGGTTTTGGCTCTGGCAATATGCTTGGGATACCTTGCTTAATTTGTTCTTGAAAAGTCATTATTTACTCCCTAGTTAACTTTAAACGCTTGCGATTTAACAAGTTCTACCATGGCATCAATGTCTGGCTTAAGTAAACGGTCTTCTTCTAGTTTGGTAACTTTGCTACGAATTAGCGCAAAGTTTTCTTCAATGATGTCTGAGCACTTGTTAGGACGTCTAAATTCGATTGCTTGCGCTGCATACATCAGCTCAATTGCAAAGATTTTATCAAGGTTACCTAAAATCTGGTTTAACTTACGACCAGAGATACTACCCATAGATACGTGATCTTCTTGACCCATTGATGTTGGTACGCTGTCTGCTGATGGCGGGAAACACAATGATTTATTTTCTGTTACCAGTGCCGCAGTCACATACTGCGGGATCATCATGCCAGAGTTTAAGCCACCCGATGTCGTTAACAAACGCGGTAAGCCGTGTAAGCCCTCAAGCAATAAGTAACAACGACGATCAGCAATGTTACCAAGCTCTGCCGCTGCGATTGATGCGTAATCTAAAACCATAGCAAGTGGTTGGCCGTGGAAACCACCACCCGAAATAGCTTCTTCTTCGCTGATCACAATTGGGTTATCTGTAACAGAGTTCATTTCTGTTTCAGCAAGCTCTTTTAAGTGGTAATACGCGTTACGTGATGCACCATGGACTTGTGGAATACAACGTAATGAGTAAGGGTCTTGAACACGGTCACAATCAGTGTGTGAAGCCATGTTTTCAGAGCCTGCAAAAAAGCTACGCATGCGCGCTGCAACTTCAACGTTACCTTTAAAAGCACGAATTGCGTGTAACTCTTCACGGAACGGTGATTCGCTACCTTGCATACCTTCAATGCTCATAGCACCTGCGATATCTGCAAGGTCTAATAAGTAACGCATTTTAGTAAGCGCAGTAATGGCATGCGATAAAATAAACTGAGTACCGTTAATTAATGCTAGGCCTTCTTTAGCATGTAAATCTAAAGGCGCTAAACCGTGCTCTTTTAATACGTCTGCTGCTGGCTTGATTGTGTCGTTTACCCAAAACTCACCTTCACCTAAAAGAGGTAAGAATAAGTGTGATAACGGTGCTAAGTCGCCTGATGCGCCTACTGAGCCTTGCTCTGGAACAACTGGGATAATATCAAGTTCAATAAACTTAAGCATACGCTCAACAACGGTTAAACGAATACCTGAAAAACCTTGGCTTAATGCATGTACTTTGGTGATTAGCATCAGCTTTGAAATAGGTTTAGCGATTGGCTCACCCACACCAACAGCGTGTGTGATCAATAAGTTCTTTTGTAAAAGGTTAGTTTCTTCTGGAGAAATTTGTGTATCACATAATGGGCCAAAGCCCGTATTGATACCATAAATGGCTTTATCTGAGGCAGCCATTTTGTCTACGTTTTGGCGGCTTTTATTAATTTTATTAATTGCTTCTTGGCAAAGCTCTGCCTGTAACGTACCGGCTGCAATAGCATTAACGCTGTCTAACGTTAACTGGTCAACACCATACTTAAATGTCATTTATAACTCCTAAAGAACAGGATTAAGTTTTATTTAGATGGAGTCTAGCTTGCTCTAGTTGTTTTACAAATGCATAATTATCGTTATTCATTCCAGATTTATCGAACTAAAAGAAGAGCTATGCAAGTTCATGACGTAGACCTGCGCTTATTGCGCGTTTTTGTAGCAATTGTTGAGTGTGGCGGGCTTTCAGCCGCAGAGTCACGTTTGAATATTGGCCGCTCCACCATTAGTGCGCATTTATCAGATTTAGAAGTAAGGCTTGGCATTAAATTATGTAAACGTGGCCGCAGTGGTTTTGAAATAACAGACGCTGGCGCCATCACTTATCAGGCATCGATTGAGCTACTTCAGCAATGCGAAGCCTTTGCTAATACCGTAGCAAGCTCTAAAAACGAGTTATCGGGGCGTTTAAGTATTGCCATGATAGATACCATGGTCAGCGACCCACGTTGTGCTATTCCCCGCGTAATCGCAAAGTTAAAGGGCAAAGGTAAAAACATTCAGTTCGATATTAATGTGTGCGAGGCACGAGAGGTAGAAACCGCAGTAGCCAATGGCCGTTCATTAGTGGGAATTGGTGTTAGCCGCCATCATATTCGCGGGTTAGATTACACCGCACTACACAATGAAACTAACTTTTTGTATTGCGCAGTCGGTCACCCATTATTTAAGTGTGAAGAAAAACAAATAAATGAGCTCATTAAAGAAGCCGAAGTGATTACCAGTAACTACATGCGTGATAAAGAAAGCCGAAACGACGGTTTAAACTATCAAAATAGTGCTGTTGCTTATCATGATGAAGGTATTGCACATTTAATTTTATCGGGTGAGTTTATTGGATATTTACCCGATCACTACGCACAGTTCTGGGTCGATAAAGGTATTTTTAGAGCTATTCAACCGAGTAAATATCACTACGATATTCCTGTGGTATTGATCACCTCAAAAACAAATGCCAGCTCGCCTTTAGCAAATGCCATGATTGACGAAATTAAGCGTTGTTACTCGGTCTAGTGTTTTTGTTTAAAGCTTTTTGCTCTTTAATGAGCACAAGACTAAAGGCGATCATGGCAAGATTTGTGGTCACAGGATTAAACGCTTCGATTAAAAGTGCGGGTTGTAAAACGGCAACAAACAGCATTAGTCCAACTAAAGCGACTATGTTGAGAATATTGATTAAGATTGAACGGTAGAAGATAAAAAACAGTACGGCAAATATAATTTCACCTATGCCAGCTGCTCGGGTGATGAGCGTTGAGATTTCAGCATTGAAGCCAAAACTGGCCGTCATTTTTAATTCAAGAGGAGCAATATGAATTAGTTTTGGCATCAGCCCATGATAAAGCCAACTAAAGCTGATAATAAATCGAGCTATTTGAATCGTTGTTAAATGCTTCATTAGACACGTTTGTTTTGTGTGCTCTGATATCCAGAGCACACAGTAAAGCTTATAAGCTAGTTGGTTTACCGAAACGGTTCTCAGCTTCATCACCTGCTAAAAAGCCATTTTCGATTAACGCCCAAATACCACCAATCAGTGGAACTAAGCCAATCAGCACCCACCAACCTGATTTATTACGGTCGTGCCAGCGTTTAACTTGAACCGCAAGCGAAACCCACATAAGCGGGATATAAAAGATGAGTGTGATTACAGAGATTGCTGTTTCATTACCACCTGTTAATAATGCAACTACGAACATAAAAACAAATGAAGCTACAATAATACCTAAGAAAGAATACCAATAAGTCTTACGAGGAATACGTCCTTTAAAAGAAAATAAGATTTCTTTCATGCTTAAGGTAGTTGTTTCTGTTGACGCTGTAGCAAGGTTTGCTTCTGGTGCTTGATATACGTTTTCTGACACCGTCATTTCCTTTGATATGTGTTAAGCAAACTAACTAAACTTAGCCTGCTGATTTATATTGTTAAATTAGCTGAATATAGCGTGAATAAGATACCACAAAATGATTAAATATAGGTACTAAAAATTTCTGAAAGCTATAGAAAAGTAAGTATTAGCGCATAAAAAAGCACCCTTAGGTGCTTTTAATTAGTTCGGTTGTTGCCAATATTTGGCGTATAAATTTGGATAGGTTTGCTTTAAAAACTTGGCCTTATCTTTAAAGCGTTTACCTTTTGGCTGCTCAAGGCCAGATGGTACAAAGGGTAATTCGTCATCATTACGCTCTTCGTAAAGCATACCGGCAATTAAATCGTACTCATCTAAATACGGGTAAGGCTGTTCGTTTAAATGATAAACAGGCGTACACTCAGCAATTGAGTCTGGGTTTTCAAGCGCTTTCAAAAAAGCCTGTTCACCACGTGAAATAAGCCAACATAAAAACTCAGAAAAACCATAATCGTCGTTACATCCGGCCATCACATATGCAGCGCCAAATAAATCCCAGGTATAAGCTTTACGCATACGTAGGTTAAACTGCTTATCGAACTCCATCAGCTGTTGGTCAGATAAATCAGTAAGCTTTGCTTTTAATGCATTACAAACAGACTCAGGCTCGGCAGTTTTATCTTCGGCAGTCACGAGTTGCCAAAATTCACTTTCGCTTAAAACACTCATGATAAAATCTCTTTCACGCGCCCTACTTGACCATCATCAAGCTGTACTTTAATACCATGCGGGTGATTTGGTGATTTAGTTAAAATACGTGATACCACACCTTGAGTTAACTGACCTGTTCGTTGATCTTGTTTTAATACAATGTTGACTTCGCAGCCAATTGAAATTTGTGAACGCGTAGGCACTGCCATTGCTATATCTCTTTCAATAATTTTTGCCGATTATAGCCATTTGCCGCTGGCTTACCAAATTAAACCTGTTCGATTGGGCTGTTTTTAAGCAGCGCCTTTGGCAATACCTCAATCAAACGTTCAGTGATGGCTTCGGCTTTACCCTTTATTTGAAAGTCATAACCTTGCCCGTTGCCATCTAATATGACAGCTAAATAGTTATCAGCAACTTTCAATTGCGAAATACGACTTAATTCAAGTATCTCTTCTTTTTCGCATTGGTAGTACACCTGCTTAACCGTTAGGCTTGTGTCTGTTGCAGTGATTGTATTACTAAGCGCTGCTTTGGCTGCAAATTTTTCTGTTGAGTAATAAGCCTGCACCACACATGCAATTGCCAAGGTAAAGCAGGTATAAGGTGAAATAGGTAATGAATCAGATTGCAAGCCGTACACGCCTACACCACTAAACAACACAGCAAGAGCTCGATTTAATCTAACCATCTGTTTAGGGTCTAAATTTAAGTACATTATTATTCCTTTAAAAATGAAATTGCTTTTACATTGATAGCTAAATCTTTTGCACTCAATTCTTTGATAATTAGACTGCTAATTAACTGGGTTTGCTCAACGGTTATCGGCAGCTCTTTACAATAACAACTGACTTTTAGTGATTGCGGTAGCTTTTTTAGATCAGCAGTATGCGTTAACCATGAAAATTCGTGTACGTGCTCTTTTGCTTGTTCGCAGGCTTGCGTTAAAGCCTCTCGAATAGCCTTATCTAGGCGCTTTTCAGTTTTAGTCATGTTCTGCTTGTTGTTTTTTAAATTCTTCGTAGCTATCTTGCTGGCGCTTTACACACTCATGGTACTCTTTATCTGCCATATGATTGCATTCACTTAAGCGCGCTGATTGAATTTCATGATAACGGGCATCTGAGCTACACGCTGATAAAACCACAGCAAGCATTGCAATCACGGCTAATTTTAAAGCGTTAAAAAACATTAAATTTCCTTCATGTAGTTATACATTGGTGCTGCAATTTCCTGTATATTGCGTGGGTTTAAATATTACAACCAAAGGGTTCTATATGATGTTGTCGCAGTTACAACAGCTGTTTCAGCGTATCGATAAAAGTAAAATTTTTCAATCATTTGTTATTGCTGTCATTGTTATTTCAGCACTAACTGTGGGGGCACACACCTATTCGTTACATCCAACAGTTGAGCTTGCCTTACATTGGATGGACTTAGGTATCACGGTATTCTTTTTAGTTGAACTGGTGATCCGCTTTATCGCAAGCCGAGGCTTTAAAGACTTTTTCAGCAAAGGTTGGAACATTTTCGATTTTATAATCGTGGTGGGTAGCCTTTACCCTGCAGCAGGCTCAACAATTTTTATCGCTCGATTACTGCGTATTTTCCGCGTGTTGCGACTTGTATCTATGATCCCAGAGCTTAGACTGCTGGTTAACTCGCTTTTAAAAGCCATTCCACAAATGGGCTATATTGCCCTGCTCATGTTCGTGATCTTCTATATTTATGCCGCCATGGGTAGCATGCTGTTTGCTGATATAAATCCAGTACTGTGGGGTGATGTGTCTATTTCGATGCTCACCCTGTTCAGAATCGCCACGTTCGAGGATTGGACCGATGTTATGTATGAAACGATGGCTGTGTATGAACTCAGCTGGATTTTTTATCTAACCTTCATCTTCTTAACGGCCTTTGTATTTTTAAACATGATGGTTGGTGCGATTTTAGAGGTCATGTCTGAAGAGCATCGTAACGCCCGTGAAGAGCAAACATCTGATGCCGACATGCCAGCAACCAAAGGGCAAATTGCTCAGCTACAAGCTGAAATAGCTGAACTAAAACAACTACTGAAAGAAAAGCAGTAAGGTTTTTAGCTATTAGGCGCTAGGACCTAGACCCTAGCGCCTCCAATTTAAAACTTATAAATATCAAGCAGCTCTTTGCAATCTAACTGAACCTGAAAATTTACGATCCAACTCGATAATTTCTTCTTTTATAGCTTTCACTTTCTCTTGAGCAGCTGGATGCTCTAGTAAACCTAATTCAATAATGCTTGTGCATTTATTTATAAATGTTATCTAGCCCACCATTTAACCTCAAAGCACTTGTTTAAATTCATGGGTTACTCTCAAAATAAGCTTGATATCTGGCCTTCTGCTATTTTTGTATGACATATAAACAATTCAATAGGCATACCAATATACATACCTTGATGAGCAGATGAATCCAACACTTCTATAAATATATCAGCAGTTTCTCCATCAAAGAACTCTTTACCCTCTTCAAAAATAAGTCTACAGCTGGTATCAACACGGTTCAAATACGAAATTCGAGTGTAACAACCACTTCCAGTATATCTAAATGCATGAGGGGGGCGATCTAAGAATAAGAATGTAACTTTTGCTGTAATATTCATTACATATCATCCTCTCTTTTCTACCTTCCATGGTGGGTCTAAACGGTTTTCTCCCGCCCAATACAATTTAATTTTATTCCCTGATGGGTCTTTTAGAATTGCTTCCGTCCATAAATAACGCTGGGCAGTAGGTGGCTGTTCAAAGCGAATGCCTTTTTCAACAAGGCTTGCATAGAGCTCATCAAGCTGCTCATGTTCAAAATAAATTACCGCACTATTATTATAATTACCGGTTTCTAATGACAGTGAAAATGTGGCATCACCATCTGGGCATTGAAAGCGTGCGTAATGCGGGGTATCTACAATCTGAATCATTCCTAGTGTTAAGTAAAAAGCCACCGCTTCATTCATATCCTTTACAGGTAACGTCACCTGATTGAGATTCATTTGCTACCCCCATGTAATGCTTTATTCGTTGCTTCAGCATATCGCGTTCATTAAATTAAGCAAAAAATAAGTGACGAGTTAGCGAGTTGCGAGAGTAAAGTTAGCGAGTTACGAGAGCAAAGTTTTTAGGAGGCGTTTCAACGCCGAACAAGTAGCAGCGATTTTACATCGCGTCCTAGAGCCTGACTCCTAGCGCCTAATGTTTTCTTTCGTAGGCGTGAAACTTGTTTCGCGCGTTGTAGGTCGTGCTTTAGCGAGATTGAGGGGAAAGTTACAAGTTACAAGTTACAAGAGTAATGTGATCTGACCCCGATAAAGTAGACACGGGGTTTAATTAAATTGTTCGTACTGCATGGGACTTTTATACCCTAGGGTGCCATGCCTTCTTACTGAGTTGTAGTATTTTTCAATATAAA
>NZ_JADKNF010000017.1:0-112545 GCF_017808125.1 Pseudoalteromonas sp. PA2MD11 | reverse complement strand
GTGCTCAAACTCACTGACTTCTTGATGTATTAATTGGTAGCTAACCATTTAATACTGAGAGATACAAGGTCGTGCTTTAGCGCGTCATTGATGAAACGTATGTAATATCTTGTCGCCATAAATGACGACTTACATTGCATAATCGCACCTCGCACCTTTACTGCATCTTATTCATTTCTTTCCAGCTGGCTTTTAGGCTGTTGGCGAAGCTGATGAACTTTTCTTTCATGGTACGTTTAACTGAAATCTCGACTGAGCCAAGCCATACATTACCTTCAATAGTGATGGTTGGGCCTTGGCCTTTGTTTAAGGCAACTGATTTATTCTCTACACTACCAATCACGCTAAATAATTTAGATACCACATTTACATGTTCTGGCACGTAGATTTCATCGTTACCTAAAATACAGTTCACGTAAATGGTGACATGCTGATGTTGGAAAATCGCTTCGCTAAAGTCGAGTTCAATTGAGCCTAGGCAGTTTGTTAGGTGAATTTCTTTTGGTACTACCCATTGGCCGCTGCGCTCATTTGAGCCCAGAATACTGCGTAGCTGCAGGCTTTCGTTGTCGCTGCTGTGGCTGTAGTGAGGTTTAAATTGCGCATGCTTTTGCGATTTGTAGTCAATATCCGCTTTCAGATCTAAATCAGCAACAAGCTCAACCAGTACTTCGTTGCTGGTGGCTTCCATTGCCTGATCTAGTCGACGTTCAAATGCTTCGGCTGAAATAACAGCATGACTGTAGTTATAAATGAGTTGATCAATGACTTCTTCTCTTACTTGATCGATTGGGCGGTCTTCAAGTTTAACGGCCATGGTAGTTCCCTGTTGTGATTTTAAAGGTGATTCTTTAGTTATTAATTACAAAGCAAAGCTTAGGCCAGATTTTATTTATATATAAATCATGAGGTTGTCTTTTTAGGCGAATAAGCAATTTCGTTAAATTAACCACAGATTAATAAAATCAGCAACTAAATGGTTATTTTTGCAACATCGTGAACTTCTTACCGAGCAGCTTGTAAATCTTTACCGAAATGAATATAAATCACCGCTGAATAGGTATTTAACTCGCTGAAATTTAAAGAATAAATAGTTGGCATCATAGTCGCATTACTTAAACTGTCTTTAATCAAAAGGAGAAAGATTATGAACACTTTTAACAAATCTATGATTGCGGCTTTAGTAATTGGTGCAACTAGCATGTCAGCTCAGGCAAGCAGCTGGGAAAATGAAAGTAAAGATGCTTGGATTGATGGTAAGGCGGAAACTGTGCTTCTTATGAACACAAACCTTAACAACTTTGACATCAACACTGATGTAACGAATGGCAAGGTTGTACTTACAGGTAAAGTTGATAGCGAATTAGATAAAGAGCTTGCTGAAGAGTTAGTTCTTAGCCTAGACGGTGTTAGCTCTGTTGATAACAAATTAACGGTTGTTAAAAACATGAAAGCTAAGCACATGAAATCAGACAAAGCTGATTCTGCAGAAAGCGACTTAACCGATGCAAAAATCAGTACTGTAATCACCACACGTTATTTATTTAACTCAGAAGTAGGTGGTACAGATATCGATGTTGATACCGACAACGGTGTAGTAACACTAAAAGGTACTGTTGAGTCTGATGCAGAAAAGCAATTAGCGGTAAGCATTGCTGAAAACGCTGAAGATGTTCGCAAAGTAATCGATGAATTAACGATTGTTGCTGAATAATAGCAAGCCCTATATAGCCCAGCTTTGGCTGGGCTTACTTTATCAAGGAGTGAGTCATGGATTTAATACGTATTATTTTATCGGTTTTAATTCCACCTCTCGGCGTATTTTTACAGGTAGGTTTAGGTGCGCAGTTCTGGATTAATATTCTTTTAACTCTATTAGGGTATATTCCAGGTTTGATTCATGCTGTGTATATCATCGCTAAGCGATAATCACCGCATTAATCTACAAGGATGGGTAATGGAGCACAGCAAGGAAGGGCTGTAGGAGTAACGGATGATAAACCGCAAGGAGTTTACAGTATGGATAATGTAACTAAGCACAAAGGACAACAAGGAAGTAACAAGGCGTTATGGAGTAGCGCACAATGGCAACGCTTTATGGATAAGGTGAATGGAGATGACAGCAAGGATTAAGCTTAGGCTTGGAGCCAAACAGGATGAAGCTAGCGTAAGGAGGAGACTATATGGAACAAGTACAAACGCAATCAAAACAAGGATTGACCAATAATGGAGTTGCTTTATGGAACAAGCAACAGTGGCACGAATTTATGGAACACGCGAAAGCGGTTGCGCCACGATTAACAGGGAAGGCTGACGATAAAAACCCGATGTCATCTTCAGGTGACATCGGGTTTTTAACTACTTCAGCTATTTATCTTTATAACTTAAATTGATTTACTGTCTTATTTAGAGACTCTGCTAACTCATTCAAATCACGTGCTTCATCCGCCAATTCATGGGCATGATCTGCAGTGCTATTTACTAAGTGATTAATCGCTGCCAAGCTATTGTTAATATCTTCTGCAACCACAGTTTGCTGCTCTGTCGAAGTCGCAATTTGATGACTTTGATCTTGTACATTTGTCACAGATTGCGCGATATCTTGCAATGCTTGCAAGACGATTTGTGTTTGCTCAACTGAGCCTTCAGCACGCTCTTGACCTTGCTGCATCATGGTTGATGCTTGTTGGGCAATTTGCTGTAAACGGCTGATCATATTGCGAATATCATCTGTTGACTCTTGCGTTCTGCTTGCTAGTGAACGAACCTCATCAGCAACAACTGCGAAACCTCGGCCTTGCTCACCAGCACGGGCTGCTTCTATCGCTGCGTTAAGTGCCAGTAAGTTAGTTTGCTCAGCGATTGAGTTGATAACATCAACCACCGCGCCGATATTGCCACTTTCTTGTTCAAGACCCGCAACGACTTTAGACGCTTCACCAATGTGACTTGCAAGAGCGGTCATGACTGACTGAGCTTGAGTTGAGCGCTTGGTGCCATCTGCGGTAATGGTTTGCACTTCTTCAGCTGCATTATTGGTGTGCTGGGCATTACGCGAGATTTCCATCACTGTAGACGCCATTTCGGTTACTGCCGCACTTACGCTATCAACTTGTTGCTTTTCTTGCTGAATTTCATCATTGGTTTTTTGCGATACGGTTTTCAATTGGGCTGCGGCTTGGCTTAATTGCTCAGCTTGAGCTGCAGTATTCAGCATCATTGCACGTAATTTATCGATGAAAGTATTCATGTGATGAGCAAGCTGTCCTACTTCATCCTGACTTTTTATCTCGATTTTTTGTGTTAGATCGCCATCACCTGATGCGATATCACGCATGATGTAAGTGAGTTTAGTCAGCGGCTTGGTGATCATTTGCGTGGCCCAGAAGATCATCGCAATAATAATCGCAAGAATGATGATCACGGATGTTGTGGTTGTCATCACCGCATCATTTACTGGCTCATCAATCATACTGGTCGGAATTAAAATACCCACATACCAATCAAGGTAAGGGCTTTCTAATTCAAGGCGATTGTATACAACGTAATATTGCTCGCCTTTGAATGTGACAAAGCTGCTACCCTCTTTTTGGCTTTTCATCGCGCGGTTTAATTCGCTAAAGCCCGAGGTGTCGTTAAATTGCTTTTCGAGGGCATCTAAGCCTTCTTTGCCATTAGGGCCTTCGTCTGTGATAGATAGTTTATGTCCAGTTCGTTTTGAAAAGTGCACTACTTTCTGGTTGCTGTCGAGTAAAAAGCCAAAGCCTTGGCCATCAAATCGAATAGCTTCAACCATGTCGTTGATATTATTAAGCTGTAAATCAACACCACCAAAACCAACAAGCTTGTTTTGTTTATAAACTGGCTGTTGTACAACTGCAGAGGCGATACCTGTGGTTAAATCAACAGAAATAGGGCCAACATACAACTTATTAATTTTTAATGCATCTTGCCACCAACCACGTTTGTAAGCGTAATATGGTTGGCCATTATAAGTGGCGGTACGCTCGTTTTCTTTGAAGTACTCACCTGTGGTCGCAGAAGCAAAGAAGGCTGATAAAATGTTATCATCGTTACCACTAATACGCACAAAATCTTGATTAACGCTGCTGTAACCAGGCTGACTATCTAAGCTTTGATCGCGCTGAGTCCAGTTATCGAACCAATTAACTAAATGCGGGTTTGTTACAAAGGTTTCGACAACTTTGCCGTATTTGGCAAAATAGGCCTGCATTGACAGTCGCTCACTTTGCAAATAGCTGTCGGCTTCGCGTTGAATTGCATGACGTGAGAGATCAGCAATATGGTTTACAAAAAAGCTAGACGCGATGATTAGTAGCACACTTATCGTCCCGCCAATTAGCAGAAGTATTTTTTTACGTAAAGAGAGGTTGTTTAACATAGTGCACGCGTTTTTATTATAGGTTAGAGTTATCTATCTAATCATATTTGCACCTAAATCGCTACACTGTTAAGCGAAGGTTAATAATAAATACTAAGGGGCAGTTGAGTAAATGAGTACTGAAAATAATAAACTGGTTGTTTTAGGTGCCGGCTGGCTTGGAAATGCACTTTGTGTTGAGGCAAATAAATTCGCATGGCAAGTACAGGGAACACATCGCGGTGGCGAGCACGAATATGACTTTCAGCGCCAGTTTATACTTGAAGGTGATGTGCTCAAGCATGAGCTGTCGCTTGAAAATGCTTGGTGGGTCTGCGCTATTCCACCGCGTAGTCGTAGCTCAGAAAGTAACTATTTAGCGACTTTGAAAGTAGGGCTTGAACTTGCTAAGCAACTAAATTGTAAAGGCTTTATTTTATGTTCTTCGACAGGAGTTTATCCATCTAACAATGGTCAATATGACGAAACTACAGAAATTATTTGCCAATCAGCACGTCAACAGCAGCTATATGATGCTGAACAGTTAGTGCTAAATGCTGGTGGTAAAGTATTGCGCTTGGCTGGTCTTGTAGGGCCTGGGCGCGATCCGGGTAGGTTTGTTGCCGGTAAAGAACTGACTAGTTCAAGTCAGCAAGTGGTAAACATGGTTCAGCAGCAAGATGTGATAGCGGCGATTTTTTCAGTACTTGAAAATTGGTCAAACGCGAGCAGTATTTATAATGTGGTTAATCCGGCACATCCTACAAAAGCAGATTACTACCAACAAAAATGTGCTGAGCAGGGCAACCAGCCACCGACTTTTACTAGTCATGATAAAGGCGAGCGCCTTATTGATGGCTCAGCGATTGAGTCACTGAGTTTTCGTTATCAAATGTCCATTTAGTTATCTTTTAAAAGTAAGGTGGCCGCCTAATCGGTATTTACTGCCCGGTGAGACTAAACGGGCAAAGCTCACAATACCTTGTGATGACCAAGTTCGGCGGATCACTTGTAAGCATGGCTCTTCGTTATAAAGGTTCAGCCATTCGCACATTTCTTGGTTGGGCATAATCGCTTCGACTGTATGGCGTGCCTCGGTGAGCGGGGCGTTTTGCGATAAGTATTCATGAGGCGTTAGGCTATGGAAATCCTGCTGTAAGTAATCTTTAGCAAGAGCGGGGTTCACAAAGCGTTCTTCAACTTGCAGAGGTTGCTCGTTTTCATTGTGTACAATCACACTTCTGTAAACATGGCTGTCGACCTCGACACCCAAAGCAATCGCAATTGGTGCTATAGCGCTTATAGACTCCATTACTAAAATGGTACAGCTATAATGGTTACTTCGCGCTTTTACCTCATCAGCAATATTTTTAATTTCTAATAAAGATGATTGTGACTTAAAGCTAGCCACAAAAGTACCTAGGCCTTGGCTACGGGTTAATATACCTGCATCTGTTAATTCACTGAGTGCTCGTCTTGCAGTCATACGACTAACTTTAAACTGGTTGGTAAGCTCATTTTCAGAGGGCACTCGGTGATTTTCTTGCCAAGCTCCAGAACGAATATTTTCCAGAATGAACTCTTTTATTTGCGCAAATTTAGGAACACTCATTATGCGTTTATATGTGGTGAGTAAACAGTATGTTTGAAGGTGACATAATTATCTTGTATATACAAGGTGAGTTGATAAACTTTAAGCAAATTTAAATTTAGTCTCGTAATGGGCCTATCGCAAGTATCAATGTAGGTGAAAAATGCACACAACCAATAATGATCAAGCTTTCTGGGATTTAGTGATCACAGATGCCAACATCGCCACAATGGACCCAGCCATCGAAGCACCTTATGGTGCTATTGAAAATGCAGCTATTGCTGTTAAAGATGGCAAAATTGCTTGGTTAGGTGAGCAAGCCGATTTACCAGAGTTTGATGCGCTAGCTACGCCAACATTGTCAGCAAAAGGGCAATGGTTAACCCCCGGGTTAATTGATTGCCACACTCACTTAGTGTTCGCGGGTAGCCGTGCAGAAGAATTTGAGCAGCGTTTACAAGGTGTAAGCTATGAGCAAATAGCTGCAAACGGTGGCGGTATTGCAAGTACCGTACGTGCAACGCGAGAAGCCGATCACGAAGCTTTATTTGTCAGTGCAAAAGAGCGCTTAAATGCATTATATGCAGAAGGTGTGACTACGGTAGAGATTAAATCTGGCTACGGTCTTGATTGCGAAAACGAAATTAAACTTCTCGAAGTGGCGCGTTTACTCGGTGAAAATCACCCTGTTGATGTTAAAACCACGTTTTTAGGTGCGCATGCATTACCACCTGAATATAAAAGCCGTAGCGATGAGTACATTGATCTGGTGTGCGGTGAAATGCTTGACCGTGTTGTTGAAGCTGATTTAGCTGATGCAGTTGATGCTTTTTGTGAAAACGTTGGTTTTAGTAATGAGCAAACTCGCCGCGTGTTTGAAGCGGCTAAAAAACACAACTTACCAGTCAAGTTGCACGCTGAGCAGTTATCTAATCAACATGGTGCAGAGCTTGTTGCTGAATTTAATGGCTTATCTGCGGATCATATTGAACACTTAGATGAAGCTGGTATTCAGGCAATGGCCAAAGCGGGTACTGCAGCAGTTTTATTACCAGGTGCATTTTACTTCTTACGTGAAACAAAGTATCCGCCAATTGAACTACTGCAGCAGTACCAAGTTCCAATTGCTATTTCAACTGACTTCAACCCGGGCACTTCGCCTTTATGTTCATTGCATTTGATGATGAACATGGCATGCACTATTTTTCGAATGACACCAGAGCAAGCATTAGCTGGGGTAACACGAAACGCTGCAGGTGCTTTAGGACTTGATGATCGTGGTGTGTTAAAGGTAGGCGCACGTGCTGATATTGCCCATTGGCAAATAACCCACCCAGCACAATTAAGTTACCAATTTGGCGTAAATAAACTGTTAAATCTGTGGATTTTGGGTAGACTTAATTAGATAAGTCTTTTTTACGTAGTATTTTTACATGTCTTTGATTGCCAGCTTAGCAAGTAGTAGCGTGAGCCTTGCAAATTTAAGTAGCGATGTTGTGCCAGTGTTTTTAGCTGGTTGCGTTCTTATGGCAATGATTTGTGCCTTATGTGTTACTCAAAATTCTATTTTAAGGCTGAGCTTAGTCGTCAATGGCGTGCTTGGATTAGCAATTCTTAGTCTTGGCATGCCTTGGTTAGTGTTATTGTTAAGTGCAAGTGTTTGTTTTCATTTGTGGCAGGCATTTCGCACAACTAATTGGCTAGCGATCATTATTTCAGTTGTTGCTGCGATTGTATTAACAGTACTTTATTCAGCTCATTTATTGTTACATACTGCTCTTTACTGGCTTGTTTTTTCTGTCGTTATTTTGTGTATATCAGGCTTTTTTAACTATGAAGAACCTGAAGAAGAGCAGGTGGTCGTTGAGCCACTTCACACTGACGAGTTAGATGCGACACCTCTTACAGGCTTACCCGATCGCAACGCCCTAAAAAATAGCTTTATTGCTTGGACCGAGGAGCATGATGCTAACTGCGCGTTAGTGATGCTTCGCCTTGAAGGTTTTAACGATGTAAACCAACACATCGGTCGAGACTTTGGTGATTTGTTATTAGCGCAATCAGCAACCCGAATTAAACAGCAGCTCAATGTTGATAATGTTCTTAATATAGTGGGTAATTCAGGCAAAGCCGAAAAGTTGGCGCATTTAGGGGGCTTGAACTTTGCGTTTATTAGCTCATTAGAGGAACAAAAGCACCTTCATGAGCAACTAATTAGTCAAATTCGCCATGTTACTTTAAAGCCATTTAATGTTGCCAATTGCACCATTGAAGTTAAAGTTCGTGCTAGTTATGTAGTTTGTGATGAGCCTGAATACAGCTTTGAAAACTTCATTTCGTTTGCCAATCTAGCGCTTGATTCTAATCCAGACAAAGCGATTGTGCCTTATCATCCACAAATGATGATTGAGCAATTGGAGCAGCAAGCACGACTACGTGAGTTAGCACACCTTGATTTTGCAAGTGAACTTGAGTTGTATTTTCAGCCAGTTATTCGTAATAGCGATGAGCAAATCGAATTTTTAGAATTGCTGTTACGTTGGCAGCATCCTAAGCAAGGGATTCTTTCTGCGAATAAATTTATAGATGATATACGTGTTGCAGGCCTAAGCTATCCTGTGGCTGCTTTTGTTATTGAGCGTGCAGCAGAACTTGCTATGGCACTACGAATGGAAGGTATTGAATTACCTCTTAGTATAAATGTGTTTGGCCCTGAGATGCTGCACGAAGAATTTATTGAGTTTGTTGACCGTATCATGGCTGAGCATCGACTAGAGCCGGGTGATTTAATTATCGAGTGCCCGCTCGATTTATTTATGAGTTTAGATGATCAAGGTAAAGCGATGGTTGCAAGGCTCAATAGTATTGGTATTAAATTATGTATAGATGGTTTTGGTGACACACCTATTTGGCTAGCTAAGCTTCCGAATCTTAATGTTGAGTATATTAAAGTGGCGGCTTCACTCACCGCTGATTTTGCTCATCAAAGTCAAATTCGAAGCCTCGTTTCGGGCATGGTCGATATGCACAATCAAAATAATGCAAAAGTGATTTGTGAAGGAGTTGAAACTCTAGAGCAACTTAAGTTTGTAAAGTCGCTTAAAACCTATGCTGCACAGGGCTATTATTTTAATTACCCATTGAGTAGTGTTGGTATGATGTCATGGCTTAAACAATGGCGTTTGGAACATCAGTAAGCGTAAAGCTGTGCTCTCTCTGGTAGGCTTCACGTTACAACACCGCTTTTATAACCCTAGTTTCTGTAACCTTGTCACGTGGCTACGGTAAAGTTCAACTGGATCAACTTCACGAAAACTATGCAAACCAATAAATTGGTTAATCTCATCGAGATGATTCATTTTGTAATCATCTTTGATCACATGCCCTAAATGGCTACTACAGCGTGAAATGAGACCGTCACTGTGACCTAAGATAAATAATGAGCCAAATAACATGGATAAGTCACTTAAATCTAAGATATTAGTGAGTGTTTCTGTGCCGCTCCAAGAAAAGTAATATACGCCATTGCTAGCAAGTATATTACCTTGTTCGCACTCTTTTTTGGGCAAGCCTTCGGGGTACTTTTGATTAAATGTTGCTGCTCCTTGTGTGCTTAAACTATTTATTGCACCGAGTGTATTTTGTGGTAATTGACTATTGCCTGATAATAACGAAATAACACCACCGAATGCATCGAATACTAATCGAGTTGTATATTCTGCTTGAGAGCCGGGTGTTAGCTCCTTATTAATAAGATCAATAATGCCACTGCCATAATTTGCACCACCTACACTGGTAACTGAGGCAATTAGATCAGGCCTGATAGATGCAACATAGCGTGCAGTTTGCGCACCTTGACTGTGACCAATCAAGTTTACTTTTTTAGCACTAGTCAGAGCTAAGATTGATTCTATTTGAGTGAGTAATTGCTCGCCTCGGACTTCTGAACTATTGATAGCAGAAACGGCAGGTGTGAAGACTAAAGTACCATCTTTTTCCAGAATTGTAGCGATATTGTAGAAGTAATCGATTCCGAGCATGTTATCGAATCCCATTAACCCATGAACTAAAACAACTGGATATTGGGTAGTTGTTTTTTTGGCATTGCACCAAGGGCTCAACAAAAAAAGTAAGGTAACAAATAAAATTAACGGGATTTTTTTCATACCTTTTACTCTTCTACTTCAATATTTATCACCAACAAGCCTTAAAAAAGCCTGATTTTAGTGTGCTTTTAATTCACCTTACCTCAAATTTGGGTTCTCTGTAATGTTAAATTAAAGTAAGCAGGAAAAGATGGTTTTAGTGTTTCGTTACATGTTTATCAATTTGTGTTTTTTCTGCGGTTAAGCAATTTATTTTTAATCTGGTATTTGATAAAGTCCGCGCCGTCCTCATCCTGTAGGACATCCTGTTGATGATGCATCTGAAAGGATGCAACGTATTGATAGCTTCTCCCCAGTTTGCTATAACGACTCACTCCTTGTTGAGTGAGTCGCTTTTTCTTTTCTTATCATACAATTCATTGCACAAATACACGCAAGTGATACCATCAAAGTGATTCTTATTTACTTTCGAAGGAATGCGTTATGTTTAAATCTTTGGCAATAGCTGCCTTTTCATTATCGAGTATTTTAGTTGCCCCTTTAGCCAGCGCAAATTGGCAAGTTAATAATGAGCAAAGTAACGTAAGCTTTGTATCTATTAAAAAGAACTCTATTGCAGAAGCACATCATTTCAAAAACGTGTCGGGTACACTTAACGAACAAGGTCAATTTAAGTTGATGATCGACCTGATATCGGTTGAAACTCTGATCCCTATCCGCAATGAGCGCATGACCAAGTTGTTATTTGAAACAGCTAAATTTCCTAATGCTGTGTTAACTGCTGATTTAAGTAAAGCATTATCAACACTGAAACCAGGTCAACATGTGCTGAAAGGGTTAAAAGCTGAGTTAGATTTTCATGGTATCAAAAAAGAACTTACGATAGATGTTCTAGCCAATATGTCAGCAAAAGGCGATATTAGCGTGTCATCTTTTACGCCAGTTATTATTAATGCGAGTGATTTCAAAGTAACAGAAGGCATTAGTGAACTACAAAAGCTTGCGGGCTTACCATCAATTGCAACAGCGGTTCCTGTAACATTTTCTTTGACGCTAGATAAAGAAAAATAATGCAATCACTTGCTGACTTAGAAGCCGCTCTTCAGACACCCGATAAACCTTTTGATCAATGGCAGCCGCAAAACTGTGGGCAAGTGCCAATAACGATTGATGCGCAAGGGCGGTGGTTTTATGGCGGCAGTGAAATAAAACGCGAGGCAATGGTTAAACTCTTTGCCTCTGTGCTTTGCAAAGAGGCAGATAGTTATTTTTTAAAAACACCCGTCGAGAAAATGGCCATCACTGTCATTGATGTGCCTTTTATTATTGTTGATTGGCGTTTTGAAGAGACAGAGCAAGGCCTTGCTCTATGTTGTGTCGATAATTTACAGCGCGCTTGGTTGGTATCAGCAAAGCAACCACTATTACTGAGAGAGTTTGAAGGTGTCAGTGTGCCTTATCTTCAATTAGCACATGGCTTGGCTGCGAGGGTATCGAGAAATGTTTATTATCAGTGGGCTGAAATAGCCTGCTCAGATGAGCAGGGCTATTATATAGAATCATTAGCCAAGCGTTATTACTTGGCCTAAGCACTTAGTCTTCTGGTTGTTCGTCAGACTCAGGTGCTTGCGCTTCAATAGGGCCTAAAAACCACTCATCGAGCTTTTTAGCAACTTCAGGTAAGCCGGTGCCTTTTAGTGAAGAGAAGGCATGTACTGTAATATCACCATCTAAACTACTTAACTCACGACGAACTTGTAAAACTTGAGCTTTACGCGCGCCTTGCTTTAGCTTGTCGGCTTTAGTTAATAGTGCCAGTACTGGAATTTCGCTGCCCACCGCCCAGTCGATTAAGTCACGGTCTAAATCTTTTAACGGGTGGCGAATATCCATCAAAACAACGATACCTTTTAAGCTTTGACGTTTTTGTAAATATTCACCTAGCGACTTTTGCCATTTCTTTTTCATTTCGATAGGCACTTTCGCAAAACCATAGCCCGGTAAGTCGATAAGGCGCTTATCGGCATCAAGTTCAAAGGTATTGATCAGCTGAGTACGACCAGGTGTTTTAGAAGTACGCGCTAACTTTTGATCAGTTAACGTGTTTAAAGCACTTGATTTACCCGCATTAGAGCGACCAGCAAACGCGACTTCAATCCCCGTATCAGCAGGTAAGCGTGAGATATCAGGTGCGCTGGTAACAAAGGACGCAGTATTGTATTTGATACGAGATTTGAGCACAGGCTCTCCTAGTCTTTTATAAAAAATAACAAACAGTGGCTAATTTCCACTTAAGGCACGTATTTTATACTATTAAAGCAGCATTCAAAAGCGTATTTAAGCGTGCTAAATTGGCTTTAAATTAGGAAAATTACTAGGTGTAAACTTAATCTAAGTCAAATCCCTATAAATTATGAGCTTAATGTGGGCAGAAAACGTGCCAGAGAATTTATTATCGTGTAGAATATAGAAATCACAACATCCATATTGTAGATGATACAGGGTCGGAAACAGAGAATTCACCATGAAAAAAATAGCACTATCTTTAACTATATTGCTTGGTACGTTGTCAGCAAGCAACGCAACAGCATTTGATGGCGATGTAAACGCAGGTAAAGAGAAATCGGCAACGTGTGCGGCTTGTCACGGCCCAGACGGTAATGCACCGGTTAATATCTACCCTAAAATTGCAGGCCAACACGCAGATTATATCTATAAACAATTACAAGAGTTTAAATTAGGTATGACATCTGGCGGCAAAGAAGGTCGTATGGATCCAGTAATGAGTGGTATGGCTATGCCGCTTAGCGATCAAGACATGAAAGACCTAGCAGCTTACTTCTCTTCTTTGAATATGTCTGAAGGTGCAACACCTAAAGATGTAGTAGAAGTAGGTCAGCAGCTTTATAAAGCCGGTGATGCAGAGCGTGGTATTCCATCATGTGCTGCGTGTCACGGTCCACGTGGTAACGGTACGTCACTAGCTAAATTCCCGAAAATTTCGTTCCAACATCCAGAATACATCAAGTCACAACTTGAAAAATTCCGTGATGGTACGCGTAATAACGACTTAAACGGTATGATGCAAGACATCGCTAAAAAGCTAACAGACAAAGACATTGAAGTACTTTCAAAATACTTAGGTGGCTTACACTAAAGTCTGATTGCGGAAAGAAATGCTCCGCAGTAGTATGTAAAGAGTTTGAAAAAGCAGCGCAAGCTGCTTTTTTTGTACCTAACGTATGTCGAAATTTCCCACTCCCTTGTGAGACATTGACCATATCTAGCTGTAAGCCAAGTCTTATTTTTATTTCACTATTTTTGCTAAGTCTTTGTTATTAATTAAAATGACAATGTTGCAATAAGTCATCTGTAAGAAAAATTATATAAATTAGTTGTAACAATTTTATTAATAAGTAAATTAACCACTGTCGCTGAGACAGCAAAAACAACATGGACAATGTAATAAGGAAAGTAACTGCGGCAAATCTTTAGGGGTTGACACTAGTTAGGTGTCCTAAAGGAAATAACAAAAAAGTGTCAGGATTGACCGGGAATAATAAAAGCTCATGGAAGTTTAATAATAAAAACAAAATGGAATGCTACACGGAAGGTTAAAACAATAACAAAATGGATAAACAATAATAATAAAAATAATAAAGACTAAAAAGTCGAAGGGAGAAGTGTCCAGATAATTGGCGCTCAGATTAGTAGGCGGTAGAGACGTTTTCTCTACCGCCTTTTTATTTGTCCTGTTACAATAGCCACCGTTTGTACTAAAAGTATGAAAAGTGCGCAGTTCGTCAAGTTGACCAACCACATCCGCACATCGAATTCTTCTGGTTATGCCAGCATTACAATGCCACAAAGGCGTTGTGCACAACCTCTTAAGTGAGATGATCAAGATATGAGTAGAAAGAAAAAGTCGCGTAAAATTCCATCGAATGGTCCTGTACGTCTAAGCAAAGAAAAGCTTAGAGAGATGCGCGCGTTAAAAGAACAGCGAGTTAAAAAGACCAAAGGTGCTAAACCTGGGTCTCGAAATGCACCTGATGCACAAAGTGCAGAAAACACTGCTGCAAACAATCAACCGAAAGATAAGCGTGTTGGTAGTAAAAAGCCGGTTTCTTTAGTTGCGCCTAAGGCTGAGCCGAAAGTTGAAATGAAACGCAACTTAAAACCTATGGTTGAGCTTAAGAAAGTTACTGAGCCTGAACTAACACCAGAGCAAGAGTTAGAAGCGCTAGAGAATGACGAGCGTCTACTTAAGCTGGTTGAGCGTCATGAGCGCGGTGAGTTATTAACAGGTAAAGACGCTAAGTACTTCAATAGCCGTATTGCTCGCCACCAAGCACTTTGCGAGTTATTAGGCATTGAAGATGAAGACGAGTACGAAGATGACTTTGAAGATGATTCATACGATGAAGGTGAATCTGACTTCGATAAGTACTTATCTGATGATTTAGCCAACGAATGGTTTGATGACGAAGATGAGGATGAGCGATGAGCACAACCTTGATTATTGCCATCTTAATTGGTGCGGCAATTATCGCAGGGCTTGCGTTTTATGCAGGACAACTTCTGTATAAACTAAAAGAGCAAAATAAGCTTATCGCCAAGAAGCAAGCTGAGCATGAGCAAAAACTTGCGGAATCAAAAGCAAAGCGTAATGCAAAGCTAGCCGATAGCATTCATTTAATTGCCCGTGCAATGAATGAAGAGCAATGTGAGTTCTCAGAAGGCTGCTTACGTATTTGGGTGCTGATCTCTCAATATAGCTTTGCTGAAGAGTTTGAGCTAAGTGAGCGCTACCCAGGCATATTTAAAATGTACGAAGTCGTAAAAGATATGCCAACGCACGATGCCCGTAAGAAATACTCTAAAAAAGAGATTTTTAAAATGGACACTGCTCGCTGGCGTGCTGAAGAGCAACATAGCGATGAAATCAAAGCGGATTGCGCACGTATAATTGAAGAGTTTAAAGCCGCTCCAGGCAGCGAAAACGTAGTATTTAATTAAGTTGACGTACCGTTGAATTAAACAAAATAAAAAGCAGAGCCCAGGCTCTGCTTTTTGTTGGGCTAGATAACTCGTGAGAAACGAGTTTGCTTGATTTGTTGTTGTAGGTGCGCATCAAAGCACATACAAATAATACGAATAAACAAATTACCGCGCGCTGTTACTGTGATCTTATCTTGGCTAACAGACACCAAGCCATCAGCTAGTAATGGGTCGAGCGCCTGTAACGCCTCGCAGAAGTAGCTAGCAAAATTGATATTAAACTGCTTTTCGATTGCTGGAATATCCAGCTCAAACTGGCAGATCAATTGTTTGATAACCGCTGCACGTAACGTATCGTCATCAGTTAAAGCAACACCTTTACAGATTGCACTACCAAAGCCTTCTTGCACGGCTTTGTAATAGTGCTTTAACTCTTTTTCGTTTTGTAAAATGGCATTGCCTATTTGCGAAATAGATGACACACCCAAACCTAATAAGTCACATTGGCCATGCGTTGTGTAACCTTGGAAATTACGGTGTAATTGACCCGCGTTTTGTGCAATTGCCAATTCATTGTCTTTACGGGCAAAGTGGTCCATACCAATAAACTGATAACCCGCCGCTAACATCTGCTCAAGGGTATTTTTGAACATAGTGAGCTTGTCGCCAGCAGATGGTAAGTCAGCGTCTTTAATTTTACGCTGAGCAGCGAATCTATCTGGTAAGTGGGCATAGTTAAATACCGACACGCGATCAGGGTTTAACTCTATCAGCTGCGCAATCGTCTCTTTAAAACTCTCTGGTGTTTGCAGTGGCAAACCGTAAATCATATCTGCATTAATAGACTTAAAGCCAAGTTCACGAGCCTCACTTATTAAACCTTTTACAGATTGCACGCTTTGTGGGCGATTAACTGCCAGCTGCACATCATCATTGAAATCCTGAATACCAAACGAGACACGATTGAAGCCAAGCTGACGTAGGTGAACTAGCATGCCATCAGCTAAAGAACGAGGGTCAATCTCAATACCGCGTTCGGCATCATCAGAAAAATTAAAATGCTGCTCAACCAGCGCCATTAAGCGACTCATTTGCTCTGCCGATAAGAACGTTGGTGTACCACCCCCTAAATGCAGTTGCTCAACGTTATAATCGGCAAAAAGTGTTGCTTGCTCAGCAATTTCAAGCGCTAAGTTATCTAGGTATAAATCGGCTTTAGATTGATGACGAGTGATCACCTTATTACAACCACAGTAATAACAAAGCTGACTGCAAAAAGGGATATGGATATACAGCGATAAAGAACGGCTTTTCGACGCTGCAATCGCGTTAATCATATCTTGTTGCTTATAACCATCAGCTAAAGACAATGCCGTTGGGTAAGATGTATATCGAGGCCCAGAAATATTGTACTTGTTGATCAGAGATTGATCCCAGCTTGGTAAATTTATCACAGTCAGCACTCCGCAATTGATTGAGCGGCTATTTTAACGAGTTTAGCAAGTTAGCTATTTGATCTAGAACAATGTCGGAGAATAGAAACGAATCGGCAATGCTTTAAGGTCGTTGTAAAAACAAAGAGTTTACTATTTGAGCAGTTGATTTAGTGATTGTTAAAATAAAGGGTTTTGCTAGTGACAAGGTTGCAAAAACTTTTTATACTGCATCCCGCTTTAGTCAGTTAAACCTGCTAAACGCATCAAAAAAATTTAGCTTTCGCTAATACAATGGCCCCTTAGCTCAGTTGGTTAGAGCACACGACTCATAATCGTTAGGTCCCCAGTTCAAGTCTGGGAGGGGCCACCATTTTCTACCTTTAACTTAATCAATATCAGATAGTTAAAGGATATTAAGAAATTTTTTTACACCTTTTTTTACACCCCATTACGCTATCATTATCCAACTTTTTTGTCTATGAGACGTTGAAACAGCACTTTTAACTCTGGGTATTCCAGTTCCGCTTTCTCTACCATGCGGTCTTTCAATTCGCTGAGTTTTTCAATACTGAGATTTCCATATGATTCAGCTTGCTCACTCGGTAAACGGCCCAAACATTTTTCTTTTTGCCCTTCTGAAGCTGCAACATCTAGGAGCGCCTGCTCTACTAAATCTCTGATCCTGTGTTGAGTGAAACTGCTTATGCTTTTCAAATCTTCCTTAGTTGCCCCTTCAAACTCCTTTTTAGCTAATAAGCTAGCCTTCACATCGTTAAACTGTTTGTTTAAGGTTGTATCAACTTTCCCACGGTTGTATGGGCTTTCAAACATGAGCAGGGGCTCACTATTGCGACCCTTAGTTACGCTCATATCTCTTTGTTGTTTACTTTTTTCTGCACTCAGAATATTAACTAATCGCTTAGGAATGGGATGTCGCCTAAACCCCGTTTTACTTTCAGGGGTCGGCACTTCAATATACAGGTCATCTAGCTTGACGCGACTCCACCGCCATTTGTTAGTATTTGCCTCACGAGTGGATGCCATGAACTGAGATATCAGTTTCAAGCCTAAAGACTCGCAACCACTTTCATACGCCTCAATTATAAACTGAGCTAAAGTTGACATTTCAGGTATGGTTTTGTCTGATTTATCAGCTCTAGAACGCTCTCCTTTCAAGACCAGTTCCTGTACATTTATTCTGATACTTACATCAGCTTTGGCTATGTTTATCGCGGCCTTAACCATTTTGATAATTTCATTCCGGTCAGATTTACAGCGAGAAGAAACATACCTGTCTAAGTAATC
This sequence comes from Pseudoalteromonas sp. PA2MD11, assembly GCF_017808125.1. Lineage (NCBI taxonomy): Bacteria > Pseudomonadati > Pseudomonadota > Gammaproteobacteria > Alteromonadales > Pseudoalteromonadaceae > Pseudoalteromonas > Pseudoalteromonas sp. PA2MD11. The sequence goes on along the minus strand of NZ_JADKNF010000017.1, from coordinate 94,725 downwards.
TATCCTAAATGTTGCAATACTGTAGTTAGCCATTATTTTCTCTCCCCACTGACCTGAGAAATATCGTGTTTGAATACGGCTAATCGCACGAGCACGTTTTTTTGAAGCTGACTCTTTGTAAAATTCGAATAAGTCATGGAATGTAATCAACTCACGATAACTGCCACTCAGCAGGTAGCCTCTTTCCCGCCAAGGCATGCCGGCTTTTCGTCTACCCACAAATCGCTTGTGAGCATCAATTATCGTCTTGATGTCTTCATTAGTGAATTGGTGCTCTAATGGATATGAAATCAGCTTAAAATATTGAGCATCGCCACCATCTCTTAGTTGAATGGTTTTTTCCTTGCGCGAGACTTTGATAGACATACCTGGATAACCCTTCAATACCTTGGGCTGTCCTTCAAACGTCTGAATAAACTCTTTTAGAGTTGAATTACTCTCCTCTTGGGGTAACAGCGTAATAACCGGAGAACCTAATTTCTTCTTGCTAGCAGCAATATTAACAACATTGAAATCATTACCAAGGGTCACTGTTTCATTCAGTTGAACTAAATCACTTTCATCTAGAACCAATTCCGCAACTAATTGATCCATTTCTGACTGACTCAACTTTAAAGTCAAAATGAGCTTTTTAACGGCTCGAATTTTTTGGTTTTCAATGTGCCCATCAGGCACTGATTTTACTATCGCATCCATGCGCACTCATCCTTCTACAACACCTCCGTCCTGGAAGTGATGCGGATGTTAGCGTATTATCCGCAATCGGGCTGGCCAATAACAAAATAAATATATATCAACTAGTTAGATTTGTTTTTTGCTTGGTTATATTATGTTACATATCTTTACTCTTCCCTTTATTACCCCTGACAATCACCCATTATTTCTATTTCAATGTCTGAAAAATCAAAATTAATCCGGTCCTATACTCAGGCTTATCTTGATAGGTTTTAGCCCACTAAAACCTATGCTATAGGTCGCAAGCGGTGGGTTTGCTATGCAAAAAAAAATTAAGGTACGAACCGCCCAACTTACAAAATCCTGTTACGATATTAGTATCCAATGGACAAGGAGATGGATATGAAACAAGGAATCGACGTACTGACACCTGAACGTTGTAATGAATTAGTTAAGCAACTGGGCGGGGGTTACATCACCCCTGAGCTGCAATCATTATTAGACGTTGCAAAAAGTGTACTTAACACAAAAGTTGTAACCACTTTCGATGGTGAACTAATTGAAAGACCGCTCGATGAGCTCACAGCCCTCTTTAGGATTCTTAGTAGAGCATCAAATGTGGTAACTCAGCAATCTGAGTTACCAATTTGGAGTGACACAATGCGTAGAAATTACTTACTTTTTAGCCTGTTCAGGGAAGACCAAGCTAAACAGGTAAATGAAATGGTTGAGCAGCTAAAAGCTGAGGGCTTTGATGTGAATGAAGAGTCTGATAGTTCAAGAATGGCATTGCGAAACGGATTAGAAACGCTAACTGAAGAGCAAACAGTGCTTATAAAAAGGAGCGTTATTGATCTTTGCTCTCTGTGCTCTCACTGTCATGTCTATGATACAACATCTGAAAAAATGCCTATCAAACGATGTTTAATTTCTGGAAATGAAGCTACGGCTAAGGAGTGTAATCAGTTCCTAATGGTAACAAACTCAGTTAAAGATGATGAGCTCTTGTGATGAGTGCATACTCAGGTGTAAAAGCGCGTTATTACAAAAAAGGGGCGGCTATTGCCGTCCTCGACCATGCTCATGCTCTTCGAAACGGCTTTACACAGTCTCAGAATGTTGTATCTGAATTATCTCATGACAATTTAGGCTTTTATTACCATGAATCAAACTCAAGCGCAGAAGCACTTGAGCTCATGTATGAGAAGCATAAGCAAGTCACGGGTAAAAAGGTGCGGCGTGACAATAATGCGCTTTTTGAGCATGTAGTGTGGCTGAGTGAGTATCAATATTCACGATTAGAAATGAGGTACGGGCAAGAAAGAGTCAAAAAGGCTTTTCTCCATAGGCTCAAACGTTACGCTGAATCAGTAAAAGCAGAGTTCGGCTTTGAACCGCTGGGTATTGACCTACACATGGATGAGGGACACATAGATGATTCAGGTAAATTTATTAGAAACATTCACGCTCATGTTGCATTTTTCAATTACGATTTTTCAGCACGCCGCGCACCATTACGCCATATGATGAAAAAAGGTAAGGATAAGAATGGAAAAACCCACTCTTCGAATCCAAAATTTGAGATGTTACAAAATTTAGTACATGAGCAATTTAAGGAGTGGGGGTTTTCTCGAGGTACAGCTAAATCGATAACAGGGCGAGAGCATCTCCAAAAAGAAGATTTCGTAAAAGAGAAATTAAAGATACATAAGCGCTCTGTTAGTAAATTAACAGCACAGTGCAGTGAACTCGAACAACAACTAAAGAAGAAAGCAGAAAAGCTATCCTTAGCTAATGAAGCTATTCTTCAAAAGAAGCAAGAATACAAATGGCTTACTGAACAAGTAACTAAACTATCTGAATTAAAAAGAGATATGAGCAAAGCTATTACTCAGGGATGCAGGGCAGCTTTGGCTTCTATCTTAGGAAAACAGGCTAAATATTCGGTCAAAGTAACAAATAAGCCCAGATAAACATTTTTGGCACCAGCTTAGACTAAGTAAATAACCTAAACAGGTGCCAAAAAAAGACACTAGTTTGTGCTAGCTTGTCGAATTAAATTATGGATAACATCACCGGCAAACTGAGTCTTAAACTCGACTTTAACGTCTTTACTTATTTGATTAAAAAGCGTTTTAGCGTGCTCAATCTTACGCTCTTCCTCTTTTCTAAGGCTATCTTTACCTTCAACATTCTTAGTTTCTATGATGAAATTCAGATAATCTCCATTACTTGTTTTCACGACATAGGCAAAGTCAGGGGAGTAGGTATAACCACCTGCTACAGGGATCTTTATTGAGTTTTTAGGGATCTTCGTAAAGACCGATACAGATTCAATTTCACCATCGGTGATGTTGAGCTTTTCCAGCTCAGAATCATAAAACACATCTTCAAAGAGGTAGCTGTCCAGCGGTGTTAAAGAATGAGCTGAATGGACACCGAGATCGCTTGCTGCAACATCATTCAGAGCTTGACCAGCATCATCTGTAAATTTAGTTGGGTGTAGGCTGTTGGAAATGATGTTATACCCAAGACCAAATTTATTAAATGAGTTATGCAACAAGAATTTACTAAAGCCTGATTTAATCTTTCTGATAGTTTGAATGTTCAAATAATCAGTAATATCAATCGTGTCTTGCACGGCTACAAATGCTTTGTGCAACGTTGATGGTTTGATAAATGCCGTTTGCGATAGACGATTAACAAACTCTTTGTAGTTCATAGTACAGAACTTGGTGAAGTCATCATCATCGCCAAATACTGTTTTTGACATTGCCGTATCATTGCTCACATACACTTTTTCAATACGTGTTTGAACGCCAGTCTTTTTGAATTTCTCAGATTCTTCAAGTAGATAGTTAGTGAAGAGCTTTAGGAAATCATTCTCACTAGTGATTTTATACTCTAATACTGCCTTTTGATTGATCATTTCCCAGAGTTGTTTTAACTCATCAAACTTACCAACTCGCATTTTGGAACGAGTTTTTCCCTCTGTAGCAACTTTGATTTTTCCGCTCTTAACACCGCTAGGGAAAGCGTTAGGATAAGATTCTTTTAACTGCGTATAAGCTGTTGCCCCAAGCAAGTTTTTACTTTTGTCGATGATCCCTTTTCCAAGTAAGTTCATCATCAAATCCAAAGCCTCAAGATCAGGGTATTTAGATAAGATTTTATCCTCAAGCTCCTGAGTTAACTTAGATGGTACAGTCTCTTTGAATGATGTCTCATTCACTTCTTGGACTAAAGACGCAACAAAATCCTTCTCAGTAAAATCTACGAAGTAGTTCAGCCTAAACTCACCATTTACACGAGCCATATATTCATTAACTGGCAAACGTAAACCTCGTCCCACTTCTTGAAGCTTTGACGTTGTACTGCCACTTGAGCGCAATTTACATAGTGTAAAAATGTTGGGATTATCCCAACCCTCTCGCAGCGTCCATTTAGAGAAAATGAATCGTCTAGGATTATCTAAAGACAAAAGCAGCTCTTTATCGTGCAAAATCTCATTTATCTCTTGCTCGATTTTTTCATCTTTATCACTGTTATCCTTCGAGAAATAACCACCGTGAACACTGCTTATATCATCGATAGTTCTTTCCAAATACTGCTTATAGAACTTATCTGTTTCTGTTTTTAGTAGTGCCTTAGCTTCAGCCAAAGTCCACTCTTCAAATTTGGTTTTCAAGCTTCCTGAGATATTATTTCCATCACGGTAGCCCTCTATGTCATCGATGAAAAACAGGGTCAGAGGCTTGATTCGCGGGCGTTGTGTTAGCATTTCTCGCTCAAGCTTGAAATGCTCTTTAATCGCCCTACGCATCATGTTGTCTTCAAGCGTATCAGAGTATGAATATGGGTTGATTGATTCATTAACTTTAAGCTCAACACCATTACTAAGAACGACTATTTTTGTGTTCATCGACTCAATAAATAGATCGTGAATTTCATGGTGAGCCTTTGCTAAAGATTCACCTTTACCAATTTTGATGGTGGCCTTTGTACCATTTTCATTTAACTCAAAGCTTGCCTCTTTTGTTGACGACTTTTTGAGTGTTAAGTTAGCAACATCATCACCTACCATCTCCTCGATAAAAGTATTAATACCTTTAACTAGGTCATCATTAAATGCATCTACGGCTGTTAGGCGATAAACTAGGTTTTCATAATCCTCATTAAACGTTGCGCCATAGCGGATAATGCTTTGAGCATTGAATTTTTCAATGTTGTTCCACGTTGTTTTTGCTTTTGGAAATTTATGAGGTTCATCAATAATGATAAATGGCTTAACTGCACTAATTGCTTCAATTGGTGTGCTATACCTGTTGCCTAGTAAACCTTGATCATACTCATCAGATAAGGAGCGAGAATTCACCATTCCAGAGTTAATCACTAAAACATGGATGTATTTCTTATTAAAATTGTTTGCTTCTACAAAATCGTGAATGGCTTGAGGCATAAACGCTTTAGCATTTTTTTTAGCTGACTTTTTGCTTTCTACAACATACGTTTTAAGTTCACGCTCTGTTTCTTTGAAATGTTCTTTGAGAGCATCGCTTTTGAGAAAATTAACTGTACCTGCTTTGATTGAAAGCGTTGGCACAATGATAATAAACTTATTGATACCAAAAGCTTTGTTCAGCTCGAACATAGTTTTAGTGTATGTATACGTCTTACCCGTACCAGTTTCCATAGATACGTCAATGACATTACTGTTTTCGTTATAATGTTCTTTACAGTGCTCAATGCCGTTAAATTCATGAATGGCTTTGATATTTGAACGTAATTGTTGCTTTGTAATGAGCAACTCAGGATTAGCTAATAAACGAGTGCTTTGCTCTTCATCTAACTGGGAATCAGCACCAATAAACATATTGAGGACTGCCTCGACACCAGCTTTCTGGTGTGGCAGATTCTTTTCAAATGTAAACCCTTTACTCATTAGCTTCTTACCACCACTGCAATCTCAATTGATTTCTTATTTGCATAGCTATTGAGTGCTTCATTCAGTTCCATCTGCTTTACGCTGTCAAAGTTGTTTGCGTAATAAATAATCTTGTTTGGATCAAAATCTTTGTCATTCGTATCATCAAGCTTGTGAAGTAAAGCTTTGAGTGCATTGCTACTGAAATCTGGGGCAATCATATACAAGCGTCTATCACACAGGTGTGCTTTGTAACCATCGAGATCAATATCGTAAATAGGTGTCGTTAATTCACTGCCATCATACAATGCCCAAGTGGTGAGTAAGGTTTGGTATTGCTCATCAGTTAAAAGCATGTCATCAAACATAGTCAGATTAGATAAAGTCAACTCTTGATCGTCCTCTTCAATACGGAAGTCTTCAACGGTTTCAAAAATTTTAAAGCCTAGGTCTCCACTGTAATTCGAGTTCTCGTTGCTAATTTTTTCGACTACTTTATTAATTCTTGCTTTAGTTATTTCGAATATATCTTGATACCCTTTTTTAGAAGCTTCTGAATTTTCCCTCGTTAATTCAGGTAATTGGACTGTGATGAAATTAACATTTCCTGAATTTTTCGCGTTTCGTTTCATAACCGCGTCTGCTGTACTGCCTGAGCCTGCAAAGAAGTCTAGTACGACATCATTATCACCAACTCTACATGTATCCATTAAAAATTCGATTAGGGTCGTAGGTTTCGCGAAATCAAAAGGTATCCCCAATGCATTTAATTCGTGTGAAGAAACCTGGTTTATATGATCTTCTATTAAATTATTTGGTGATGCTGATGACTTCTCGATAACGTCTTTCAAATAGGTTTTTGTGTAAACATTCCATTTGGCCGGTTGACCATTTTGATCGACTAAATTTGATGACTTAACCTGTTTAACTTCAAGTAAATGTCTATTCTCAAGGTAGGTTTTCTGACTCCAACGCCAAACTTTATCATTGCCAGTTTTTGGAGATACTTTTTCACCGTCACCGAGTTTCTTTGGAAATATATCTCCAGGGGGGATAACGAATGTACCGTCGGGGCATTCAATAAAATACCTTTGATTGCTGCATCCTCTCATCGGATCTAAACTTGTCATATAGAGCCTAATTAATTGATATTTCTCTCCAGCTCTATCCCCCTCACTTTCAACTTCTTTGTATGAGTTGTAATTAATTCCACCAAAGAATGGTAAACAGAAGCCAATATTCTTGCTGTAAGTTAAAACATAATCAAAGCTAGGAGACCAAAAGCTTCCTTGATTACTGGCTTTCTTAGAAACTCTCGCTGCAAGTCCTATGAAATTAGCTTCACCAAAAATTTCATTACACAGCGTTCTCAGGTTATGAACTTCTTCCTCACCAATACTTATAAAAATAACGCCGTCATCTTGCATTAGCTCCCTAGCTATGTATAGCCTAGGGTACATGAAAGTTAACCATGCACTGTGTGTACTTGAACCTTTATCAGTGAAACTTAAAATTCTCTCAGCTTCCTCTATATCTAAGCCAGCAAGCTCGGATAACTGTTCTTTGGTAAATTTGCGATCATCATTATAAACAAAGCCATCAGAGCCTGTGTTATAAGGAGGGTCAATATAGATCATTTTAACCTTTTCACTATATCCATTGACTAAGTGTTTCAACACTTCAAGGTTATCACCTTTAATAAGCAAGTTTTTACTATCTTTATGTTGCACTTGGGTATTATGCTCAATATCTTCATGAAGAAGTGTTTTAGGTGGTAGATTCGCCAACAAGCGCGAGTATGATTTACCTAACCAGTTTAGAGAGTAGCTTTCTTTTGATAATTCAACTTCATTCGCGTTAACAACTTCAAGCATTCGTTCTTGAATGAAGTTACCATCACGATCAAAACAATTTGGGAAATGTTTCTTGAGGATTGTTAGCTGCTTGCTGTTCGCAGTCTCAACATTTGAATATACTGTTTCTTCTTTAACGTTCATTATTTTTCCAAATTCAATGACTTGTGATTAATTTATTTCTGATTTTGTTGTGATTTTAATAGATGCTTCTGTAAGCCCAATACGTAATAACTCAGCGATAGCACCGTCTAAGCTCTTGAAGATACGAGCCTCATAAGGCTGTCTCGAACTACTCAGCACAATCGGCTCACCTTTCCACTGTATCCCGTTAAATACGACCGTGTATTCACCTTTGCAGCCCACGACTTGCGCCTGATCTAAAATGCCGCTCTTGACTCTTTCTTTTGCCATAGAGCTAAGAATGCAGTTTCCACCATTTAATCCTGAAATCATCACATCTCACTCGTTAATAATTTTTGTCACGATATCAAATATCGTTGCATAAACACAGTATTGTTTTGGGACAAGAACTTATTTAGCTTTGTATTAGACATAAACATCAACAACACCCCCCTCTGTAAAGAGGGGGGTGTTGTTGATGTTATTTAGGTTTAAAAAGTTAACATCTTAGGCGTGACTGTAAGCAGCTTAGTTTTCCCTAAGCTTGCTTCTGACATATATTTGTCTTCGATAAGAGGTTGTAAAAACCTCCCAACAGCAGTCGAACTCCAGCTCTTTTCAGGAAATGTTTGCTTTAGCTTTTCAGACAGGTGATCTCGTCTGATTTCATTTGAAGGGAGTGTCTTTAGAAACATCTCAAGCCATCGGTACTCATCCCTGTCGTACTTGGAGGTTTGTTTGCCAGGGCTGTCATCACCAGCGCTCATGCTAACATTCACACTAGATTCAACCAGCGTTGTCATCTCTCGACCATATTGATCATTTATACCCAAACCATGTAACTCTAACTGGAAATCGATAGCAATATTGTCAGCGGCATCTCGCATTTTTTTTATGCCTAGTTGGCTTGCTAGCTTGCCTTTTTTGGCAACTGAACTAAGCAAGAAATCAACATTGCCAGCAACAGCCGTGCTTCCTCTGAAATCACCTGCTTTATTTGTGTGGTGGATGTTCAAAACCGTTACACCATTCTCGATTGCAAACATAGTGCATGCGGAAAGATATTTGCGCACCTCTGCGGCGTTGTTTTCGTCCTTAATTTCGGCACATTGTGACATTGTATCGATGATCACGAGTCCCGCTTGTATTCCTTGCCGTTTGCTCTCAAACTTCATACGTTCAGCAAGGGCCGCTGCATCTTCATGTACAGCAAGGTTTAGTGGCTGCCCAATACGTATAATACGTTGACCAACAGAGCCATAGTGGTCCTCATTCGCTTTAACCCTGCCAGCAAGTCCGCGGCTACCTTCTCCTGCAACATAAAACACTAATCGCGGTTCATCACATCGTAATTCGCCAAAGTTTCGGCTATTAGCTAGTGCACAAGCGAGCGATGTGGCTAAGAAAGACTTTTTCCCTCCAGGAGCCCCATAATAAATGCCTGTAGAAAGTTCGGGTAAGATTCCTTCAATCAGCCAGCTAACTCCATCTTCATAGCCCTCAGAACCATAAGCAACATGTAATCCATCACTAAAATTATCGCCGATATTTGACGTTAACTTCGGTTGAAACGGTAAAGCATTTTGAGATGCCAGCACTGAGTAGGAATCTGGAATATCCAGTGGTAACTCCAGTTGCACCATTGCACGTGTTTGTTCTAATGACATAAAACTGTCCCTCCGTGGATTGTCATTATTTGGATACCTGAAAACTTACCTTCAGGTCTGTATCTTTGAACGGAGCTGATACTGACACAAAATATGTGGTTGGGAAGAAAGCGGTATAAAAAAATTTTATCTATTTGTTATTTAATGAAAAATCAATAAAGTTGTGGCCGTAGAGCTAGTTACACATTTTGTTTCGTGTAACTAGCCTTAATACATTCAAATGAACTTAAATGCTTCTTCTATTGAGCTTCTAACCTGCTCAACATTCGTATGTGCATAAATCATCGTATGCTTAAGTGATGTATGACAAAGAGCTTTTGAAACCACGCTAATATCAGCACCGCTTTGTATCTGCCAAGTTGCAAACGTTCTTCGTAAATCGTGAGGTCTTGGCCTAATGTTGGGGTTGTCATGGTAAAGACCAGCCTCTTTTATAGCCGATTTCCATATGGGATCACCGCCTGTAATATAGCCGTATTTGGAGCGTTTTGAGGCAAATACATAATTGGAATCCCCTTGTTTCGCCTGCCGTTTCTTAAGTAAATCGAGTACAAAGTTATGCAAGGGGATCTGATAAACCTTGCTTGTTTTGGTGTTGGTTGCAGGTATCAGCCATTGACCGCTTGAAAAATCAATTTCATGCCATTGCATCATTTTTACGTTTGACAGCCGCGCACCTGTAAATAGCGCCACACGGTAAACATCTGCTACATCCTGGTTATCTTCTTTGGCTAATGCCTTTAACAAACGACGCGCTTCTTCATGTGTTAAGTAGCGATTTCTCTGTACCTCAGTCATTTTTTTGATACCAACAAATGGGTTTAGTGAGATCTCTAAATCATCCTCATACTCCATCACATAACCAAAAGCCGATTTGATTGCAGTTAAGCATCTGTTGTGAACTGAGTAGCCTAGCGCCTCCATATCGGCAAATATGCCTCTAGCGACTTTCCTCGATACATTGTCAATCAGCATCTTACCCATACGAGGTTTAACATGCTTGTTGTATGAGATTTCAAGTGCGTGTGTCCGTCCTGCAACCGTTGTCTTCTTGGCAAGTTCATTAACTCTGTATAACTCAAACACATCATTAATGGTTGCACCAGTCCCCTGTTCAAGTTTCAATCCCGTTGTAAAGTTCATATACTCAACAGCACGACTACGAGCATCATCTACTGACAATGTTGAAGCGTCACCTAGTTTGTAGTTAATTGGTACATTTTTGTGTTTGAATCTAACGTAAAATGTCTTGGTGCCATTTGGTGTGATTTTTAGCTTTAAATTGCTTAATGTTTGATCTGAATAGGTCTTTGTTTTAGCATCCGCAGAAATGCTTTTGACGCGACGATCTGTGAAGTTAAAAGTCGTTGATAATTTCATTTTTTACACCCTTTTTTACATTAATTAAAAGTGTAAAAAAATGCGTAAAGTCCTTAAAAATGTGGGGTAAAACCGTCCTATAGCCCGCATTATACCGATTTTTAGATGCTGGGAGGGGCCACCACCTTTCTTGTATAAAACCTTAAAAATCAACAGTTTGTGCTGTTTTTTAACAGTTTTATTCCACCTTTGAGTTTAATTGTCCCACCTTTTAAATCAAGCTCAATTTGATACTCGGTATAATTCCTAAGTTAAATATGTGCGGTTTATGAGGAAGTGCTTGTAGCTTTACAGTGCAAGTTAAGCTTTATCAGACTGGCAGTTATGTTGAGCTGTTATTCTTCTTTTAATACGAGCGCAAGGAAGGGTAACCTGTTTCTGCCCCAAAATAATTCAGAGCAGGTGCTCTAGAGTCGAATTTGAACTAACTACGAGATGTACCCAAAGTAGAACAAGAGAACTGCTTAAAATCAATTAGTTAACCTGCTTAATTGCTTAGGCTAGCGGCCTCTGTACGTTAAAAAATATAATTGCTTATTAAGGTTAAGGCAAATTTAGGTGTAATGAGTACATAATAGTCGCTGATCAATGCAGGGAAAGCTTACATAACACTAACTAAGCTGATTAAATTAGCTAGGAAAGTGAGAGCCACCAAAAAACAAATTCCAGTAGCATAAACAACACGGACTCTGACACACCGAGCAGTTAGCGGCTCAGCCCAAAAAGCGATTATGCAACACAGACTTCGTGTCGCATAAATACTAAAATGTTAAGTGTTTAAGTGTATGTGGGGGTTTATCTTGGAAGAGATTCTAAATTACCTGCAACTAGGGGCTAGAATTATTGGAGCTTCTACAACGTCTGTCTAGATGAGATACGAGAACAAAACAAAGCTGTGTTGGTACTGCATCACACTGACAAAGGCTCTCGCAACTACCGAGGCCACTCAGAAATTGCCAGAGCTATTCATCGTGTCCTTATTGCCATCAAAGATAAAAAGGCAAGTAATGAATATAAAACAGTCGTGAATGTCAGAAATCTGAAAAGTCGTCATTGGGCAAACAATTAGGATTTACTGAATTTTGAGTTTGGCGTTATAGGCTCAAATTTAAAAATCTAAAAAGAGAATTAAAATCAATAACTTAACATTGATAGATTACATCGGGACTGCCACAAACTTAGTTTTAGTGTATAGTGAAACTAATGAAGGTCAATATCAAGAAAATGAATAACTCTATTATGCAAATCAAAAGTATGGAATCAGAAGGTTTTGCTGGTATTACACTAGCAAGAGTCTTTTCTGCATCGATATTTAATGAGCTTGCTAATAAAGGTTTTTCACCAACCTTACAATCTCTTACATTGGAACTTGGGTTTCAATTAAACAGCTTCAATAATTTAAGTGAGTTCTTTGAGTTTGCTTATAAAGCACTTTCAAAGATTTATCGAAATGAGTATTTATATAAGAACGCAATTGCAAATAAAATTTTACTTGGCAGGCATTCTATAAACACAGCTGCAATGTTATCTGAATTTAGAATAGCCAACAGTAAAGCAGATGCTGTAATATTAAATGGTACAAGCCATATATATGAAATTAAAACTGAGCTTGATTCTTTAGAGCGATTAGAACAGCAGATTAGTGATTACCTAAAATTTGCAGAATTTGTAAGCGTCGTTGCTGATGGTAAACATATTTCCAAGCTAGAAAACTTCTTACCTGAATATGTTGGATTAATTGAATTCACCATCAGAGATACTTTGAAGGTGCATAGGAAAGCCATATCAAATGTTGCTAACTTAGACTTAGCTGTTATGTTCGATTCACTGAGAAAAGATGAATATATATCAGTAATAAGCACCTATTATGGTTATGTGCCTAAAGCTCCCAATACATTGATATATAAAGAATGCAAAACTCTATTTCTAAATATACCGCTCCATAAAGCTCACTCTCTCGTGCTTAAAACCCTGAAGCTACGAGCTAATAATAAATTGGACAAAAATTTTGTACTAAAGGCTCCAAAATCTTTAAAGGCTCCTATTCTTTGTACTGATTTAACAAAAAAACAAATAAACAATTTGTCATCAGCTTTAGGAGGGGGCATAATTTGAACAACTAGGAGCAAATTTAAGGAAAGTCAATGTATTACCCCTATTTCAGAGGCAAGCAGAATGAACTCATAATGTTAAGGGAAAATGCCGAATTAATCGCTGCTTCTAATATTCATCCTATTATAGAGCCTGTAAAAAATAATCTAAACCCTCTTGTTAAATCACTACAATTACTACTTGCTGAAAATTGTGAGTTTTCGATAATCATCAACCCCAAATGTGGCGACCTTCAAGATAATCCATCATTGTTAATCAATGAGCTAACTAACGAAGAAATCTTATTCCACGAAAATGTCAGTGTAGCTTTAATACTAGACGAAGAGATAACATTAGATGACATAAAGGGTTATTTACAGTTATACCAAAATGTAAAGATCACTCTTATCCATTATGGTTTTAGTCAAAGCAAGCCCCTAAAAAGCCTCCTTGAACAGTTTAATATCGACTTAACACATATCTTTATCGAGGAATTTGCCCAAAAGCGTTATAGGAAAGCTTTTCAAGACGACTTCAGGGTTTTAGTTCGAGATGGCTTCAAAAAAAGACCTAATCGAGAACACCCATCTAAAGAGCACTTTTCAGACCTTCATATCATGTATGAGGATGAAGGAATGGATGGTTTTGGAGATTTCCTAATAAATGGCGATGAATACAGTGAGTCAGGAGGCCCTGCATACGCTGTAGCTATCCATCTTACCTATATAGATATCGAAGATGATGATGATATGTTCATCAAACACTATGTTTCTGATCGTAAAGATTCACCAGCAGATCCAGGGGGGAAATTTCTAGAAGCTTTAGAGAAATTAGTAAATGATAGCGACCCTAATATTTTCCACTCAAATGCACATCGAGAGTTCAAAAAGCTAGCAGAAAGACAGCACTTCCCAGGTTTAGGTTATGTAAAGAAACTATCTATGCAACACCATGTTGAGCTAATCGCAGACTTTTTAAACTAGCGGAATATTAAAATGGAATTTTGCGGAAATTGCTTAGAAAATGAATTTATTAAGGAAAGCATAGCTGCGCACTCTGATATTATTGGTAATTGTGAAGTTTGCGGCTCAAATGACACTCCAATTATAAAGGTTGAATATTTACATACTCTTATCGCACCAGTGCTCGATCTATACAAACCAGATCCTGATGGTAAAAATCTATTAAATTTACTGAAAGATGATTGGCTGCTATTTCAAAATGTTAGTAATGATAGATTGATGCAACTATTACGAAATGCAAAATATGGGGACGATAACCTTTGCTTAAACTATGTTCCGATAATAGAACAACAAGACGTTTTAGATTGGAACTCGTTTAAAAGTGAATTGAAACATAACAATCGTTTTTTCCCAAAATCTTTCCCTGAGCATAATGAGCTTGCTTCTTTAATTAGTTATTTGTCATTTGAAATAGACTCTAATAGCAACACTTTTTATCGTGCACGGATAATCAAAAGCGGGGACGCTCTTTACGAACCTGATAAAATGGGAGCACCACCCGCAGAACTAGCGAGCAATGGACGCGCCAACCCTTTTGGGATTTCTTATTTATACGTAGCTTCAACAGAAAATACAGCAGTATCTGAAGTTAGACCTCATATTGGTGAACACTTAACAATTGCTAAATTTGATAATATACGCAATTTAAAGTTCGTCGATTTAAGAAACCCACGGCTAACCCTTGTACCTTTTCGTTACTCGGAAGACAGTCTTCGCAATATTTATAAAGGGTTAACACTACTTGAAACATTGGGAGTTGAATTAACTAAACCAGTATCACAAGATAAAGCTCACCTTGAGTACCTCTCAAGTCAGTATCTTTGTGAGTTTATAAAGTCTCAGCAATATGATGGAGTAATATATAAAAGCTCTTTAGGTGATGGAGATAACTACGCTATTTTCGATGAATCGAACTTAGAATGCGTAGAAGTGATCAAAGCATTAGTTAATGAAATAAATATTACTCATAGCATTTGTGAAGATTAACACGAATATGCGCCAAGCTAGGTGCTTATTCATTTCAAAGCAGAGTAATAGCTAATCAGATTCCTCCGATAAAACAAGCTCACCACAAACTTGATGAAGGTTTAAGTTGATAATTCTATTTGACTCAAAGAACTTATCGGCTTCAACGCCAATAAGCCTATCTTGATATTTAAGCGATTGAAAGTAGGGGGTTAGTGTACTTGGGCCACCATTTTCTTGCTGTAAAAAACCAAAAACCAAAGCTTAAATCTATCTCAAGCAGCTGCGTTCCACTATTGTTCCACCTCTTTTTTATCTTTAAAATTCAACGAAATAAAATTATTTTTAATTTTTTAAAAATATTTTGTCAGGTTTTCTGTGTTTGTCTCGTCTATAGCTGCAAATGACACGAAGTTGTTCCTATTAGGTGGTAGCGATAGGCAGTGTCTTGTGTATTAATTTTTACGAAAAGGACAAACTCATGACGACTACAACATCAACTGTGAATACGCTAAAACTTGATTCAACAAATGCACCATTTAGTGATGCTGCTGTTTGGTTAAAAGAAGGCTGGGGGCTATTTAAAAAAGCACCGTTTAAACTTTTTTTACTGATGACGCTGTTCGCTATTGTGCCAGGCTTAGTGCAGCTATTACCTGCACCTACAGGTTTAACTGTATCAAAATGGTTAGCGCCTATGTTAATGGCAACGGTGTGGCCATTGTTGTTTAACCTGAATAATCAGCAAGGCTTTTCATTTAAGCACAATGCAACATGGACGAAGTGGGGGCGAGTTGCCGTGTGGTCAGTTGTTGGTATTTTACTGGCGCTGGTGCAATTTGCTGTTGGGAGTACTTTGATTGGTAGTGAGCAGTTATCGGCTTTATTGTCAGGTCAGTTTGTTGATGTTGAGCGCTGGCGCGTAGGGGTCATGTTTGTATCAATTGTTCCTGTAAATATGTTGCTTATGTTTGTGGTACCTCTGTTACTTTTAAACAATGCTTCGCTTAGTGCAGCTGTTAAAGAAGGCATTACAACGGCACTAAAGGTGATTAAACCATTAAGCATGCTTTGTTTGATTAATATGCTCGTTACCTTTGCTGCCCCTTATAGTCTTTTACCTATGTTGTTGGTAGGGCCGGTATTAGCATGTACCTACTTTTGTGCCTATAATCGTTTGTTCAAATAATAATAAAAACATGGAAGTACAGTGAAAGCTGATGTTCAAATAAACACATTGCTGAATGAATACGCGCCGCTGTTGGCGCGTGTTGCTGCAACCTACGAGATCAATCAAGCGCTACAAGATGAGCTAATTCAAGAGATGTCGCTGGCTGTTTGGCGCGCTTTTGAAAGTAATGACTCATCACCCGATGTTGCCTTTCGGGGCGATGCCAGCATAAAAACCTATATTGCCCGAATAGCTCACAATAAAGCGGTTGATCATGTGATAAAAGAGCAAAACCGCAAAGAGGTGGCAAGCTCTGAAAGTATTGATTACACCCAAGCCTTAAGTGCGCATAAGTCACCAGACGACAGTTTAGATTTAATGGCTGCCCTTCGTAAATTAACGCTGAAATATCGGCAGGTGCTTGCTTTACAGCTTGAAGGGTTTAATCAAAGTGAGATAGCTCAAACGCTGGGACTGTCTGAAGATGCTGTTGCTAAACGTGCCAGTAGAGCAAGACAGCAAATTGCGAGCCTAATGGAGTAAATAAAGTGGATAAATTCGAAGCAGATGATCAATTAGCTAAGTGGCAGCAGGCATTCGTGCAGGCAACTCCGAAAGTGGATAGTGAAGCGTTAATTGCACAAACGCAAAAGTCGCGAACTAAGTTAAAGCTAAAAGGGTTAATCGACTCATTTCTAGGTGTTGTGGTAACCGTATTTTGTATTTACGCCATGTTGTTTGAGGCAAAAAATATCTATGAAACCATTATGTTTGCGCTATTAGTGCCTATTCCTCTAGGTTTTGGAATTTGGTCATACCGTTTAAGGCGAAAGCTTTGGCGAGCAGAAACGCTAGACGTCAATGCAATGCTTAATTTTAAAGAGAATCAGCTGAAGCACCAAGTTCATTATTGGCATGTGAGTTTTATTGGCTGCATTGCTCTTTGGTGCGCTTTGCTAATCGTTGCCTTGTTTAATATGGTTATGTTTAAAACATACAGCCTATGGCTTATCCAGCTTGGTATTAATGGCATTATCGTGCTGGCTGTTTATATACGCTATAAAAAATTAAAAACACAGCTAGCTGTAGCACTTGAGAGCATTCAAGCAATGCGCTGATGTGCGGCTCTCACTTTTGCTGCGAATTGATTTAACCAGCCAGTAGCTAAACTTGGTTTGTAAATCAGCTCGAGGCGCTCTTGGCAAGTGTAGTTACAGTCTAATACATCGATGACTTTGAGGGCTGGATCGTTTGCAATAAAGTCAGGGACGTATGCTAATGCAATCCCTTGTTTGACGAGTGACAGCAAGGTGCTGAAATCGTTGCAGCGATAACTTATGGTTCTAGGTACTTTGTCATCTCGCCAACCATCTGAGCCGACACCCCTAGTTACGCCACAAAATGGTGAAATACTCGGACAAGCAAAACTAAATTGAAAAAGCTCTCTGTTGGTGAGTGAGCCCTTACTAAACTGTTCGAATAATGGATGCGAGTGCGCAGCTACAACTTTGAAAGTAGTTGTGCCTAAATATATACGTTCAAAGTCACTTTGCAGAGTACTTTCATTTAATGCCACTTCGGTAACTAAAGCTAAATGGGCATGGCCGCTGGCAACCTGTTCAATGGCTTGACCTTCCCAACTTGTATCAATATTAAATTGAAAACCTTGCACATTAAATTGCGATAATAATAAAGGCAGGTAATGCTGTAGCAGCAAAGAGGGGCCAGATAAGTTAACAACCGTATTTTTCGTGCTTCCATTAAACTCGCTGATAGCTTGATCAGCCTCATGAACCAAATTAAGCGCATAATGGCGAAATTTTTCACCTTGCTGATTTAGTTTTATATTTCGACCAATTCGCTTAAATAGTTGTGTATTTAGCTTAATTTCGAGCCGTTTTATGACCTTCGAAAGCGCGCCAGGTGTGACATTTAATGTTGCAGATGCTTGCTGTAAGTTGTTGTGCTTTGCGATGACCAAAAACTTTCGTAAATCTTCTGTATCCAAGTTTGCCTCTAATTCCAATATGGAAACGTATAGATAGTTTTAATAGCTTAATGGTTAATTGTTTAAGTGCAATAATTTCGTTATTAAATTTCATTAAATGAGAGAGCGATGACGTCTTACAATCTTAAGCAGTGGTTTTATGTTAAGCGCCCTGATGGACGTGTCAGTGAGCAGCATTATGCATTGCGAGAATCTGTAATTTCGCCGACATTGGCTAAAAACGAAGTGCTGCTAGAGGCAAAGTATATTTCTGTCGATCCATATATGCGTATTCAACAGGCTGCTAAGCCGAACTGGGAGCAACCTCATGCATTAAATACAGTGCAAGGGGCTGCGGTTGTTGCTCAGGTTTTAAAGTCAAACAGCGAGCGTTTTAAGCAAGGTGATTGGGTAAGCGCTTATTCAGGTTGGCAAACTCATGCAGTTGTCCATGCCAATGAAATACAAGCCTTAAACCCTAATGATGCCGATGTAAAAACGGCACTAGGTGTTTTAGGTATGCCTGGGCGAACAGCTTGGTTTGGTTTAATGGAAGCAGGTAAACCAAAAGCCGGCGAGACAGTTGTCGTTTCAGGTGCTGCAGGAGCTGTGGGTTCGTTAGTTACTCAGTTTGCGATAAAAAATGGTTGTCGTGTTATTGCCTTAGCTGGATCTGAAGAAAAATGTACTTGGTTAGAAGAGCTCGGGGTCGCTTATGCGCTTAACTATAAGCAATTTGACTCAGCCCAACAGTTGCACGAAAGGTTGATGGAGCTTGGAGGTGTTGATGTTTATTTTGATAATGTTGGCGGGATGAACACTGATGCGGTGTTGAGCAGCTTAAACTTGCGTGCTCGCGTAGTGATTTGCGGGCAAATCTCGCAGTACGATGGTTCACTTGACAACCCCGAACTAGGCCCTCGCTTTCTTCATCAATTACTTTATAAACGAGCGACAATTCAAGGGATTTTAGCAAGAGACTTTACTCACCGTATGCTTGAAATGATTAATCATATTTTGCCGTGGTTAAAAGCAGGAGAGATCCAATTTAAAACAACCGAAATTAATGGCTTTGAAAATTTACCAAGCGCGCTTGAGGGATTGTTCGAAGGGAAGAATATCGGTAAAGCGATTGTTCGTGTTAAATAAAAGGTATTAAAAAATGAAAGCAAATTTCGCTGTTCTGTTGTTACTTTGCTGTTTAATTGTCAGTTTTAAAAGCATAGCAAAAGAGGTTAAGCATTTCCATGCGCATAGCCGAGTTGGTATGCATGGCATGGTGTTGTTCACCGATGGCGTTGAGCTCTATGCCAGCCACCTTCCTTTGTACCACGCCCCGCATGATTACCAATTAATTTATCGTGTAGAAACTCGCTATGAGAAAGAACTAATTCGTTGGCTTACTGTGCAAGAAAGTGATTCAATTCCTCAGTATTTAAACTCTATGATCACTCTATTGCCTGCTAAGTTTGACTTGAATAAGTTAATTGCAGGGCAGACACTGAGTGTGCCCAGCCAGTTATTCTTTGGTCACTTCGAACGAGGCGGTAAAAAATGGCTAAAGGATGAAAACTTTAAGTTTGTTTCTCTTGTATATAAACGAGCACTGTCATCGACTCAGCACGTGTCGCAACCGCGCTGGCGAAGAATAAATAAAGCGGAAAATGAACAAGGAATACAAATATTGGTACATCAAATACAGGCCAGCCCGTCATTTGACGCCATTGCTTTAGTAAGAGAGTGTGAAGCTGAGCGTTTGCAGGTAGAAGTAAACGTGCCAACATTTACGCAATTATCAAATAGCTTTAAAGAATGTGAGTACAGCCAAATAGTTTATTTTGAAACGCAGGATTTTATAAAGTAGCCAGTAAAAAGGCACTTATTTGTAAGTGCCTTTTAATTCTTCTGACTATTTGTAACCGTTCGGGTTATTGCTTTGCCAGCGCCATGTATCTTGCATCATCTCATCGATACCACGCTCAGCTTGCCAGCCAAGCTCTTTTAACGCTTTTTCTGGAGCTGCGTAGCAAGCTGCAATATCGCCCGCTCGACGCGGCGAAATTTGGTAAGGTACGGCTTGACCGCTGGCTTTCTCAAAAGCGGTAACCATCTGCAGTACTGAATAACCATTACCTGTGCCTAGGTTAAATACGTGCGCACCTGTATCACTTGCAATTCGGTTCAGTGCTTTTAAGTGACCTAATGCTAAATCGACAACGTGGATATAGTCACGAACACCTGTACCATCTACAGTATCGTAGTCATCCCCAAACACACCAAGCTTTTCTAGTTTACCCACAGCAACTTGCGAAATATAAGGTAATAAGTTGTTAGGAATACCATTAGGGTCTTCACCAATAAGGCCAGACTCATGTGCGCCTACAGGGTTAAAGTAACGTAAGATAACAAAGGCAAAGCGTTCATCTGATTTCGCGATATCTTGCAGCATCATCTCTACCATAAGCTTTGATGTGCCATACGGGTTAGTCGTGCCGCCAACTGGGAAGTCTTCGCGAATTGGTAAGCTTGCTGGGTCACCGTACACGGTTGCTGATGAGCTAAATACTAACTTAAACACGCCAGCATCACGCATAGCATCAACCAGAGTCAGTGTACCTTGTACGTTGTTTTGATAATACTCGATAGGTTTTACAACCGATTCACCAACCGCTTTTAAACCAGCGAAGTGAATAACACTATCAATCGTGTGTTCACTGAAGATTTTGTCTAAACAGGCTCTATCTAAAATATCACCTTGATAAAACGTGACGTCTTTGCCGGTGATTTGTTTTACCCGAGCCAATGACTCATTTGATGAATTGCTTAAATTATCAAGTACAACAACGTCTGTGCCTTGTTGTAGTAACTCTAAAACGGTGTGAGAACCGATGTACCCGGCTCCGCCGGTGACTAAAATGGTCATAAAATATCCATGAACTATACCTGGTTGAATTAGTCTTATTTCATCACATTTCGCGTTAAATTACATGAATAAAATGTGATTAATCTTCTTTAATAGAAATATCAGTGTCTTGTTTTTGATTACATTTTGCACCATATTGGTTACATCCAAGCGTTGAGTTATTAAGCTATAGTTAATTGTCAGCTGCTAAATTTTAATCAAAAGCTATTCCTGTTAAGTGGAGATAAAGATGAAAATTGTAAAGAAAATGGCCTTAGCAATGGTTATTGCACTACCTGCTTTTGCTCACGCAGGGGAGGCTAAGGTTAAATGGCATGACTTTAACGATTACCGTGATGTGCGCCCCGGAAATAACTCACCAAAAGGTGCATTTCATAAAAACGTGGCAAAGAGCTTTGAGAAGCACTTTAACAAGCTTGCTGAACAGTTACCTGATGGCTACACCTTCAATGTGGAAGTAACAGAGCTTGACCTTGCTGGTGATGTGCGTTTTGGAACGATGAATGAACTGCGCATTATCAAGCCAATTTATTTCCCACGCATAGACCTTAATTATTCGATTACTGATAAAGACGGTAAAGTGATTAGTGAAGCAAAAGACGTAAAGCTTAAAGATATGGGCTTTATGGACCGCATGAAAATGGGGCGTGATGAAGCCTATTATTACGACAAGCGTTTAATTACTGATTGGTTTGAAGATGAGCTATTACCATCGTTAAATCTTGGCGAATAAATCACCTTGTTTGCAGCAGGTGTGAATTTATTCGCAAAGTAGACGTTTCAGTAAGAATAGCGCCTAATGCAAGTTAAGAAGACTCTCTGGCTTGCAGGTAGGCGTTTACTAAAGCTGTGATTATTTGGCCTGCATCGTTCATACCTGTTTCTAAACTAACCGGGTGTTGTGATGGTGCGCCTTCACATAAATGTAAGTAGCGGGCTGTTGCTTGGCTGGCAGCTAAATGCACAAAGTGTTCTGCATCACTCACATTAAAACCACAGTTGGTGTATGCGCTAACTGGCATTAACGAAATACTGTCTAAGTCTACTTCTACGCCAAGCGAGGCATTATCAAACTGAGCTAGTGCGTGTTGACATGCTGAAGATAAATCAACTTTACGACGTACTTGAATGTCTTGGTAACTATCAAACGTGAAGTTTGCGTTTGTCAGGGCATCAATAATCGCTTGGTTATTTTTAAATTCGTGTAACCCCATCACGTGATAATCAGCGAGGTGGTTTTCGCTGTAAGCATATCTAAAGCCATTGCCACTATGGCGGCCTTCACACTCTCTGAAATCAGCATGAGGGTCTAAGTTAATAGCATTTACTGGTTTACCATCTTGCTTACTAAGGGCACGTAAAATACCTAAGCAGTTGTTGTGGCCGCCACCGATTACAATTGGCTCAAGACCAGCTGCAAAAATCATCGCAATCACTTGCTCAACGCGGGTGTCTATATCAGCGCATAATTCACGTAGTTTGGCTAAGTCGGCGTCGTTTTTATTATCAAGGTCAGCAGCTTGTTGGTTTAAGTCATCAAGGGCCACTTCGCCGAGTAGCAACACACGCTCGTGGTTTAAAAACTGGTTATGCGTTTGGTTTAAAAAGCGCTTTAAAAATGCTTGCCACGCTTGTCCTGAGCCACCGTTACCTAAGTTAGCGCGAGGGCCAATATCCTCACATACGCCAACTAAAACATAGCGAATACCGAAATGCTTTGCATCGATGAGTGCTTGTGGGGCGTTAACTTGAGTGTCGAGAAGGGCAAGGGCTTGCCAAGCTTTGAGTTCGTTAGCGCGGCGGACACATAAGTGCTTTACCGCCGCTTCATCATAAATTTTAAGGTAGTTTGTCACCGAGATTAGTCTTCTATTATTTCTAACTCTAATTCTTCAGCAGATAATATAATACCGGTGCTATCAGCGTAAACAAAGTCGTCATCAAAGAAAGAAACACCTGCGAAGTTAACGCCAATACCGTCTTCACCTGCACCTTCACTATCGGCAGCAACAGGAATAGACGCAATTGCTTGAATGCCTAGGTCTAGCTCTTCAAGCTCATCAACATGGCGAATAGCACCGTAGACAATAATTCCTTGCCAGTTGTTTTCTAATGCGATTTCAGCCAGCTCAATATCAATTAGGGCACGTCGGGTTGAACCACCTCCGTCAATCAATAACACGCTGTCGGTGCCATCGGTTGATAAAATTTCGCGGATCAGCTCGTTATTTTCAAAGCATTTAACGGTTTTTACTCGACCACTAAAGCTTGGGCGTCCACCAAAATTGATAAACATTGGTTCGAGCACATCAACCACATCTGCAAAGTGGTCGCATAAATCAGAAGTGCTGTAATCCATTTTTTCATCCTCTAAAGAGACTGTCTGTTTAGTACTCAGTATACCCTGATACAACTCAATAACAACGACTTAATAGCGGATTATTGGTTTAAATCAAAGGAATTTTGTCACCGCAACATTAGTGTCTCAAAAGCGTCACTTAATTGTTATTTTTAGCGCCTAAGCTGAGGTGAGTATAAAAATTAGACGCAAAGTATGACAAGGAGCTCACCATGGCAAACAACATACTTACAAAATTGGCAAAGGTGGACGAACAGCTGTTCTTAAGTGTGTTTAATGATGCTTCGCCAGTGTGGTTAAGGCGATCAGCCATTGGCTTTTCAAAAAGTGGTGATGGCGGTCTTTATGTTGCACTATTTTTGAGCTTTTGGTGGTTTACGGAGCAAGCGTATTTTCAACAACTTGCAATGAGTCTACTGGTAGGTTTTGTCATTGAGCGACCCATTTATTTTTTAGCTAAAAAGCGAATTGCTCGGGTAAGACCTTGTGATTGCTTAGTACAAGGTGCTTATTTAGTGCCGAGTGATAGGTTTAGTTTGCCATCGGGGCATAGTGCGGGAGCATTTGTAGTGGCGACAATTTTAACTATGTATTTACCTGAATTTGCCGGTTTGTGGTTGGTTTGGGCATCAGGGGTCGCTGCATCTAGAGTGATTATTGGTGTGCATTACCCCGCTGATGTGGTTATTGGTGCAGTAATGGGATCTAGTTGTGCTGTATTAGCTGTGATGGTGGTGGAGTCTATATGAGAATTTTGTACGGTATTCAAGGGACAGGCAATGGGCACATAACGCGAGCACGTGTGATGGCTAGCACTTTTAGGACTTTAGGAGTCGATGTTGACTATGTGTTCTCTGGCCGAAAAGAGCAAGACTACTTTGATATGGATGATTTTGCTGATTACCGAGTTTTTCGAGGTTTGTCGTTTACCAGTAAATCGGGGCAGGTTGATAGCTTTAAAACATTGAAAAATGCACGTCCACTACAACTAATTAAAGATATAAAAGGCCTTGATTTACGTCATTATGATTTGGTATTTAATGACTTTGAGCCAATTACAGCATGGGCTGCTAAACAACAAAATATTCCGGTAATTGGCATGAGTCATCAAGCGGCATTTTTATCTGATAAAGTGCCGATGTTTGGCCGCGCATTCTTTCGCCGTGCGCTGATCCGTAACTATGCGCCAGCCAGTGTTTATTTAGGCGTACATTGGCAACCTTATGCTGAAAATATCATCCCTCCATTTATTGCTACTCATCATCACGATAACCCAGTGATGGTTGAAAATAAGGTGTTGGTGTATCTGCCATTCGAAAATCTTAACAATGTGGTCGAGTACTTAAAAGATTTTCCTGAAAGAGAGTTTTATTGTTATCACCCGGATGCTAAGGATTGTTCAGTTGGTAATATCCATCTGCGAGCACCATCACGCGTTGGGTTTCTAAATGATCTTGCTAATGCGGGTGGCGTGATTGGTAATGCTGGATTCGAACTTGCAAGTGAAGCATTACAACTTGGTAAAAAATTATTGTTAAAACCGCTAGGTAAACAATTTGAGCAAGGTATTAATGCACAGACTTTATTGTCGATGGGGGCAGCTCATGTGATGAGTTATTTAAACCCCAATGCGATGGATGATTGGCTGCAATCTCCACAGAATAAAAAACTCAACTTCCCAAGCGATCCAGCACCTTTGGTTGAGTGGATAAGAAAAAAGCAATGGGAAAAGGTGGATAAGCTCCATAAATACCTGTGGCAACAGGTTGATTTAGAACAAAAACTAATTGTTTAAACCTTCCTAATATTAGAAAATGTGCGACAAGTTTAATCACTTTTTATTAGCTGCTTTAGATAGTTTAGCTATACTCTTAAATGCATGTTTCTATAGGGCACTTTGAATGAATGTATTACAAAACTTAACTATTAAGCGTCGTTTGCAATTAAACGCGCTCGTTGTTGGTCTTGCAATGATTGTGATGCTGTGTGTAATTATCCTTGAGTCGCGCATGATGCTAAAACTCAATGAAACAATTCAAAATGCGGAGGAACTTGATATTCATGAACTTGCAATGCGCAAGCATGAAAAAAACTTTTTGTTTTATAAAGATGTCGAAAGTCTCGAGCTTTTTGAAAAAGAGTATGCACAGCTTAAAGTTAAAATGGCACGTCTTGACGAGCTAGTTAATGACTTATCAATGGAGTCAGCAAAACTTGATGAATTTAGAAGCTTAGCGAAATTATATTACGATGACTTTAATGAAGTTGTTGTGTTGCAAAAGAAAATTGGTTTGCATCCTAAAGATGCGTTGTATGGTGAGCTACGTGGAGCCGTGCATCAAGTTGAAACCTTACTCAGTGAACGTGAAAACTATCAGCTATTAACTTTGATGCTGCAACTTCGTCGCGCAGAGAAAGACTTTATGCTGCGATTTGATATGAAGTATCTGGCTAAATTTGATGATTTAGTGAGTGATTTTCAGTCTGAAATTAAAAATGCAGGATTTGAAACTAGCTATGAGAAGCAATTACTTAGTAACTTGGCTACTTACCAAGTTAAATTTAAAGCGCTTGTCGATGCACAGGTGACCCTAGGTTTAGATCTAGACTCAGGCGCACTAGGTGAAATGAAGCAAAGTGTAGAAAAGAGCGATGCGATTGTTAATCAATTAACAACGGAAACTAAGGCTTTTGTTGAGTCTAGCGCCGAGCGAGCGCAACTCGTTGCACTGCTTGTTTTCATTGTCGCCAGCGTTTTGGTCATGCTGTTAGTCTATTTTACTAGTCGTTCAATCATTATGCCTATTGAGCGTGTATATCACACGATTAATGAAATACGTCGCAGTAATGATTTAAGTATGTCTATTGAGCAGTCAGGTAAAGATGAAATCACCACGATGACAGTTGACTTTAATAGCTTGATTAGTGACTTTAAAAAGCTAATTTACGAAGTCAATACCGCTCTAGGCACACTCAATGTGGCAACAGAGCATTTATCAGAAACGACAGCGGCAACTAGCTCTGGTATGCAAGAGCAACTTCATGAAGCTGATATGGTTGCTACTGCTGCAACAGAAATGCAGGCGACGATTCAAGATATCTCTCACAATACTGAAGCAGCAGCGAAAAAAGCAGAGTCGACTAACTTAAGTGCGCAGCAAGGTCGTTCTGAGGTTGAATCAACGGTAGTGCAAATTAATCACTTATCAGACTCACTCGGTAATGCGTCAAGTGTGGTGTCGCAATTAGAAAAAGACGCTGAAACGATTGGCTCTGTACTGGATGTTATTCGTGGCATTGCTGAGCAAACAAACTTACTGGCACTCAATGCGGCTATTGAAGCGGCGCGTGCTGGTGAACAAGGCCGTGGCTTTGCGGTAGTAGCAGATGAAGTTCGCTCACTTGCGCAGCGTACTCAAGATTCAACACAAGAGATCGAGAGCATCATTTCGACCTTACAAGGGCGTACGCAAGAAGTGGTGAGCATTATGCAGCAATGTCGTACGCAAGGTGGCGAAAGTGCAGCACAGGCAAGTAAAGCCGGTGAGTTACTTCGTTCTATCACCGAAGATGTACAAACCATTATGGATATGAGCACTCACATTGCCACAGCGATTGATGAGCAAAGCCAAGTGGCTTCTGAGGTGAATAAAAACGTGGTTCGTATTCGTGATATCGCCCAAGAGGCATCGGGTCACGCAGCGACTAATGCACAAACCAGCGAAGAAGTATCAGAGCAAGCGCGTGTCCTCTATCAGGCAATCGATAAGTTTAAAGTTTAATAATTACTTGATACTTTATATATAGACAAAAGTGCGGTGACGGTGTCGTCATCGCGCTTTTTTGTTTTTTAGTTTGCTTGGTTAGCTCTCGGAACTAATTCACTAGGCGCTAAGGCACAAACTTAATAGGCACGCTGTCTTTACTTGCTTCGTGCTCAGAGACTCTTGTTTGGTATTGCTGCCAAAGCTCATCATGGTTAGCTTGCAGCTCACTTAAATAGTGCCAGCTGAATAAACCGCTATTATGATTATCGCTAAACACCAGTCGAATCGCATAATGACCAACCGGCTCAATTTTACTAATTCCTACTTGTTGCTTACCAAGTACGAGTTTCATTGGTTCATTGCCATGACCTTGTACTTCAGCAGAAGGTGAGTGAACACGCAAAAATTCAGCACTAAATTGAGCAATAGTCTGATCATCAAAATGAACATCTAATACTTTGCTAACGCTGTGATAATGCACTTTAGTGACTTCTTTCATGTCAGCCTCGAATCTACGATTTATAAACTAAAAAGCCTCCAACTGGAGGCTTTTAATTATAACGCTAATTTGTTGATTAAAGAATGAAGCGACTTAAGTCTTCATCTTCAACAAGTGCACCTAAATGCTGCTCAACGTAATTAGCATCAATTGTTAGTGTTGAACCTGCTTTTTCTGAAGCATCAAATGAAATTTCTTCCATTAGTTTTTCCATCACTGTGTGCAAGCGACGGGCACCGATGTTTTCGGTTTTCTCATTGACTTGCCAAGCCGCTTTCGCGATACGTTCAATGGCATCATCAGTAAACTCAACGTCAACTTGCTCTGTTTTTAACAGCTCACGTTGTTGCTCAGTTAATGAAGCATGAGGCTCAGTTAAGATACGTTTAAAGTCATCAGCACTTAGTGCTTCAAGCTCAACGCGAATTGGTAAACGACCTTGTAGCTCTGGGATCATGTCTGATGGTTTAGCCATTTGGAATGCACCAGATGCGATAAACAACATGTGGTCAGTTTTAACCATACCGTGCTTAGTGCTTACTGTTGAACCTTCGATCAATGGTAGTAAGTCGCGTTGTACACCTTCACGGCTAACATCTGGGCCAGATGCTTCACCACGTTTACAGATTTTATCGATCTCATCGATAAACACGATACCGTTTTGCTCTACTGCGAAGATAGCTTGCTCTTTTAACTCTTCAGGGTTAACAAGCTTTGCTGCTTCTTCTTCAACTAATAGCTTAAATGCTTCTTTGATTTTTAGCTTACGCTTGCTGCGCTTATCGCCACCCATGTTTTGGAACATGCTCTGAAGCTGGTTGGTCATTTCTTCCATACCAGGAGGAGCCATGATCTCAACATTTGGCTGAGCTTGTGCAACATCGATATCAATTTCTTTATCGTCTAACTGACCTTCACGTAATTTTTTACGGAAAGATTGGCGAGTAGAAGAGTTCTCTTCTGTCTTTGACTCACCAAAGGTATCGCGTGCTGGTGGTAAAAGAGCATCTAAAATACGCTCTTCTGCCGCTTCTTCAGCGCGATGTTTGAATTTTTTGGTTTGCTGTTCACGCGTCATTTTAATTGAGATATCAACTAAATCGCGGATGATCGTTTCAACTTCTTTACCAACATAGCCCACTTCGGTGAACTTTGTTGCTTCAACTTTAATAAAAGGCGCATTAGCAAGTTTAGCTAGGCGGCGAGCAATTTCAGTTTTACCCACACCAGTAGGGCCAATCATTAAAATGTTTTTAGGCGTTACTTCTGCGCGTAAATCATCGCTCAGTTGCATACGGCGCCAGCGGTTACGTAGCGCGATTGAAACTGCTTTTTTAGCTTTAGCTTGGCCAATAATATGTTGATCAAGCTCGTGAACGATTTCTCTTGGCGTCATCTCAGACATGGCAGTTCCTATTACAATTCTTCAATAGTTTGGAAATTATTCGTGAATACGCAGATGTTGCCTGCAATCGTTAGGCTTTTCTCTACAATGTCACGTGCACTTAGGTCGGTGTTTTCTAGTAGCGCTGTGGCTGCTGATTGTGCGAAGTTACCACCACTGCCAATCGCAATTAGGTCGTTTTCTGGCTGCACAACATCACCGTTACCTGTGATAATTAATGAAGCAGTTTCGTCTGCGACTGCTAATAGTGCTTCGAGCTTTCTAAGTGCGCGATCACTACGCCAATCTTTGGCCATTTCAACGGCAGCCTTGGTTAAGTTGCCTTGGTGCATTTCTAATTTGCTTTCAAATCGTTCGAAAAGGGTGAAGGCATCAGCAGTACCGCCAGCGAAACCAGCGATTACTTTGCCATTATAAAGACGTCGAACTTTGCGGGCGTTGCCCTTCATTACGGTGTTACCAAGTGAAACTTGGCCGTCGCCACCAATAACGACCTTGTCGTCGCGGCGTACACTTACAATAGTGGTCATGATTATTCCTCATCATCGAGCGGCAAGGCCGCTCGTAAAAAGCGATTGATGAGGTGTTTATATGGGTGAATGAACTAAAATCAAGTCCAAAGCCAAATTCCGCAGCCCATTATTTTGATGCGTTTAAGTTTATTCTTGTCACTTTCGGCTAAACGTTTGGTTTCGTATGGGCCTAAGCGCACTTTATACCAAATACCATTGCTGCCTTGTGTTTTCTTCACTTCGGCCACTAAGCCAGCAAAAGCAATTTTAGCTTTTAATGTTTGTGCTTGCTCTAATGTTCTAAAAGAGCCGCATTGCATTACATATGGGCCTTTTTGTTCAATCTCTTTTACTTCAACCTGAACTTCGTGCTCTTTAATCTCTTTGATAAATTCAGGTGTCTTAGGTGGTGGAATAACTACTTCTTCTTTTTTAGTCGGGTTTGCTTGCTGCTCTACTAACTCAGGATCAGCATTATGTTTGATATACCATAGGCCGTAACCAAACCCGCCTACTAAGATAAGCGCAATTAAAACAAGAATAATAGGGAAAGGCTTTTTCGCCGGGGCTTGTTTTTTATTATTTCGATTTGCTGGTTTTTTATTTATGTAATCGTGCTGTGCCATGACTCTTAATTGGCCTTTAAATCATATCTATAGGATCGACATCTAAGCTCCAACGCACCTTTTGCGCTAATTTACTGGTACTTATATAGTCGACCATTTGCGCTAAATATTGGTGTAAGTGGGAGCGTTCCTGCGCCTGAATATGTAACTGAAAGCGATATTTACCTGCCACACGTTCTAGTGGTGCGGGTATCGGACCGAGCAATTGTATACCAGATACGTTCTGGACAGGAACCAAATCAGTTAAAAAATCCATCACTTGATTTATGTTATGTCCTTCGGCACGCACCATAGCCATATTTGTGATTGGTGGAAGTTGCGCGTCTTCTCGTTCTGTCAGTGCGTAACGGGCAAAATCTTGGTAACCATTATTAACTAAGTCTTGCAGTAGCGGGTGCTCAGGAAAGTGAGTTTGTAATAATACTTGCCCTGGTTCACCACTGCGACCTGCACGGCCTGCCACTTGCGTAACAAGTTGCGCTAAATGTTCAGTGGCGCGAAAGTCACACGAATATAATCCACTGTCGACATCTAGGATTAAAACAAGGCTAACATCGGCAAAGTGGTGGCCTTTTGCCAGCATTTGCGTGCCAACTAAGATGCGCGCACCGCCTTGGTTAATATCATCAAGGGCTTTTTCTAAGCTGCCTTTACGACGAGTTGAATCTCGGTCGATACGACTAATCGGAATATCAGGGAAGGTTTGTGTTAAAAACTCTTCGATTTGTTCAGTGCCTTTGCCATTTGGAAAAATCTGCGTACTGCCACAATCAGGGCATTGATGAGGCACTTGGTGTTGTTCACCACAGTGGTGACAAATCATCTGGCCAATAGCTTTATGAAAGGTTGCACTAGTGCTGCAACGTGAGCACTCACTTAGCCAACCGCACTCATGGCATATGAGGGTAGGCGAAAAACCACGACGGTTTAAAAACACCATCACTTGCTTACCACGTTCTAAATGCTGGCGCATATAGGCAAGGCTGGCATGGGCAATCCCTGCTTGCTCAGGCTGACCTTTCATGTCCATTAATTGGAACTGGTTATCAGTACTGGTTTGGGCCCGTTCAGTGAGGCTCAACAGCTGATATTTGTTATTAATTGCTTTATGTAAGGTCTCAAGTGCTGGTGTGGCACTACCTAAAACCAGAGGAATATTATGCTGGTATGCCCTATAAGCGGCTAGGTCTCTAGCATGATAGCGAAGTGTATCTTGTTGCTTAAACGAACTGTCGTGCTCTTCATCAACGATGATCATGCCAAGAGATAAAAAGGGCAAGAAAATACTCGAACGTGTGCCGATCACTATAGCGCAGCTGCCTTTTTCACAAAAACGCCAGGTCTGTAAGCGTTCGTTATCTGTTAGGGCTGAGTGCCATAGCATAATTGGTGTATCAGGAAAGCGACGACGAAAACGGTTTACCGTTTGTGGTGTTAAGCCAATTTCAGGCACTAATACTAAGGCTTGCTGACCTTTTTTTAGCACTTCTTCTAGGCATTGCAAATACACTTCGGTTTTACCACTTCCGGTAACCCCTTCAAGCAAAAAGCTGGTAAAGCCACGAGCTTGGTTAATGCTGGTGCAGGCAACAGCTTGCTCTTTATTAAGCACCGGCTTGCTACCAACAGTCGGCGCGCGTTGCTGCCATTGGTTATCATGTTCAATAAATTGAGTGATCAGTTCTTTATCGAGCAGACTGTCGATGGTTTTTTTGGTAAATCCGAGTGCTTTTAATTCTGTAACTGATGATTTGCCTGATTCGGCTAGCTGTTTTAATAAACTTAACTGGGTTTTTGCTTTCAGCGACGGCAGCTTTGCACCTTTATCGGTTAGCTCAACCATGTTAATGCTGGTTTTATCTGGGCATTCGCCTTGCCTTAATGCAGCCGGAAGTGCCGTATGAATGGTCTCGCCCAATGGGTAACAGTAGTAGCGTGCTGTGAATTTTAGTAATGCTAAATGTTGCTCAGATAACACTGGCGTGTCGTCTATAACATCAATAATCGGCTTGATTTTGTCAGCGGGAACATCGGTTGATGTTTTAAGAGCCAGTACCACGGCAACCTTTTTTTGACTACCAAATGGCACGCGAACCCGCATACCTGGCTTTAACTCAGGGCTATGCAGCAGCTGTTCAACTTTATAATCGAAGGTACGCTGTAAAGGGACTTTTATGGCAACTTCTACAAAGTGCATAACAACTCAACTGAAACAAAGATAGAAAGATAATGTACTAAAATTGCAGTTAAAAACCTACCAACAAATACTGAACAACAGACCACTTGGTTATTTTTTTAGCGAAAGATGTATTTAAAGCTTGTCGTAAGGCTTCTTGAGCTATAAAATACGCGGCCTATTAATTGTATTAACTGCGTATGGTGCCAGACTTCGGGTTTGGAGAGCGATACGGCCTTAACTAGAGGTTCCCTATGAAAGAAGGTATTCACCCTAAGTACGAAGCTATCACTGCAACTTGTTCATGTGGTAACAAATTCGAAACTAGCTCAACTCTTTGTAAAGACATCCACTTAGACGTATGTTCTGAGTGTCACCCGTTTTACACTGGTAAGCAAAAGATTTTAGACACTGGCGGCCGTGTTGATCGTTTCAACAAGCGCTTCGGTGCACTTAGCAGCAAGAAGTAATCTCTGCTGTTTAGTTGAAAGAAGCACCTTAGGGTGCTTTTTTTATACCTAAAACTTACAAACGACATTATTGATACCAATTCCAATAATACTTAATCATTTTGAGGGATTAAACCTGTCGCTATCTGCGTTAAAAATTTCTGATTTAAAACAACTAAATAACGAAATTCTTGCCTTGCTATCAACGAGGTTTTATTGCCTCAAAATAGATCACTTAATTAAGCAAATTGGTATAACCTGCCACTTACTTATCATCTTCACTTATGTATCTTGCATAACTATTTCTGGCTGTTATGCCCATTATGTCGCTAATTTTGCAGACAAAGTGCCACCCCTTGGCTATATTCTTTTTTGTATAAATGAGTATACCAATCCGCAATAATACTTAATCATTTTGAGGGATTAAACCTGTCGCTACCTGCGTTAAAAATTTCTGATTTAGAACACAACTAAATAACGAAATTTTTGCCTTGCTATCAACAAGGTTTCATTGCCTCAAAATAGACTACTTAATTAAGCGTATTGGTATCTAAAAGTTATTAGAAATAATAAATTTAAATAACTTTGTTAGTAAATGCTGTGAACTTCGTTGAAATGGCTGTTTTGGGCTAATTTCGGCTAATTGCAGTGTACGTGCGCATAAAATACAACAACACGTGCTTAAAAGGTCATAAATAGATGAATTTTTATGTCTGATTAATCGCAACTATGCACAGAAATTGTTGGGAAATCCTTTAAAATTAAGCGATATAGCATATAACAGGATAGACCTGATAATACTTGGAATTTTTATACATTACAGGTATCGTACTGATGCAAGCTCTCTCACTTTTTAACTTTTTGCAGGATACTATCGCGTTATGTCAGATTTTCGTGAACAAGCATTACATTACCACGCCCACCCCGTTCCAGGTAAAATTAGTGTTGAACTAACCAAGCCAGCCGAAACGGTTAACGATCTCGCTTTAGCTTATAGCCCAGGTGTGGCTGAACCAGTCCGTGAAATTGCTGCTGATCCAGCAAACGCCTATAAATACACAGGCAAAGGCAACATGGTTGCAGTTATTTCAAACGGTACCGCAATTTTAGGTTTAGGTAACTTAGGTCCGCTTGCATCAAAACCTGTAATGGAAGGTAAAGCCTTACTATTCAAACGTTTTGCTGGCCTTGACTCAATTGATATTGAAGTTAAACACCGCACAACAGAAGATTTCATTAATACGGTTGCTAACATCGCTGATACGTTTGGTGGTATCAACCTAGAAGATATTAAAGCACCAGAATGTTTTGAAATCGAAAAAGCGCTTATCGAGCGCTGTGATATTCCAGTTTTCCACGATGACCAACATGGTACCGCTATTGTGACTGCTGCTGGTATGCTTAACGCTCTTGAAGTGCAAGGTAAAGACATCGAAGATGCCATCATCGTATGTTTAGGTGCCGGTGCTGCTGCTGTTGCTTGTATGGAGCTTTTAATTAAGTGTGGCGCACTGCGTGAACACATTTATATGCTTGACCGTAAAGGTGTGATCCATACACGTCGTGATGACTTAAACGAGTATAAGCAATTATTTGCTAACAATACCGATAAGCGTACATTACAAGATGTTATTGCTGATGCCGACGTATTCGTTGGTGTATCAGGTCCTAACCTGTTAACTGCAGATGATCTTAAGCTGATGGCAGACAAGCCAGTCGTGTTTGCATGCTCAAACCCAGATCCTGAGATTGCTCCAGAAGTTGCACACAGTGCGCGTAACGATTTAATTATGGCAACGGGTCGTTCAGATTTCCCTAACCAAGTAAATAACGTGCTTTGTTTCCCATTCATTTTCCGTGGCGCGTTAGATGTTCGTGCAACGGCAATTAATGATGAAATGAAAATTGCTGCAGTTCATGCTATTCGCGGCATCGCGAAAGAGCCTGTACCAAGTGAAGTATTAAAAGCAGCTGGCGTTGAGTCACTTGAGTTTGGTGCCGAGTACATCATTCCTAAGCCTATGGATCCGCGTTTATTACCACGTATTGCACGTGCTGTTGCTGAAGCAGCTGTAGAGTCGGGTGTGGCGCAAATCGATATGCCAGAAGATTACATGCGTTAAACTTAATTAGCCTTAGGTATAACGCGCAATAAAAAACTCAGCCTAGGCTGAGTTTTTTTATATCTGCGATTATCGGCGGTGATCCGATGGCCGAAATACTTATTCTGAATCAAGCACTGGGATATCTAATCCCATTTCTTGCATAATTCTTTTAACTTCTTCAGGTACCTTTTCAGGGTTGTCTTTACGTAGGTCGTCATCATTTGGTAATGGTTGACCTGTAAAAGCATGTAAGAAAGCTTCACACAATAACTCACTATTCGTCGCATGACGCAGGTTATTGATCTGGCGGCGTGTACGCTCGTCAGTTAATACTTTTAATACGTTGAGTGGGATTGATACGGTAATCTTTTTTACTTGTTCTGATTTTTTACCGTGTTCTGCATATGGGTGAATGTATTCACCGTTCCATTTAGCCATAAGTTGTTTCGTTGCCTCGGTTGTCAGTGATTTACGCCTTATTCACAGCGCAAGATGCGGAAATTCTATCTCTTTAAAAAAGATAGTCAAATACTAGTTATTTGGCCATCTAGTGGTGTAAATGTATAAACTTCTATGCGTGAGCGATAAATGCTTTGACTTCTCATATTTGATCATCTAACCTTTTAGACGTCTAAACATCCAATTAAAGAATAGGTGATGAAATGAGCGAAAAAAATAAAGCGACGATTGCTGTTCGTCACGGCATTGAAGCCGATAAACATCATGGTGCGGTTGTACCGCCAATTTACTTATCAACCACCTATTCGTTTGCTGATTTTGATACTAAGCGCCAGTATGACTATGGGCGCAGCGGTAATCCAAATCGCGATATCTTAGCTGAAACCTTAGCTGAGCTTGAAGGTGGTGCTAGAGGTATTATAACTGCAACAGGTATGTCTGCAGTGCATTTAGCCACTCAGCTATTAAACAGTGACGATACGTTAGTGATCCCACATGACTGTTATGGCGGTAGTTACCGTTTATTCACCTCGCTTGAAAAACGTGGCCTGTTAAAACTGAAAGTTTTGGATTTAACTAAATCTGAAAATCTCCAAGAAATTTTAGCGATTAAACCTAAGTTGATTTGGATTGAAACGCCAAGTAACCCAATCTTGCGTTTAACAGATATTAAAGCAATCACTAGCATTGCTAAGCAGTGCGGTGCTTTGGTTGCGGCTGACAACACCTTCTTATCACCTGCATTACAAAACCCCATTGAGTTTGGTGTTGATATTGTTGTGCACTCAACCACTAAATACATTAATGGTCACTCTGATGTAGTGGGCGGTGCAGTGATTGCTGCAACGCAAGAGCTAGGCGACGAGCTTGCTTGGTGGGCGAATAATATCGGTATTACTGGAGCACCATTTGACAGCTACTTAACGCTTCGTGGTTTACGTACTTTAAATGTACGTTTAAAGCAGCACCAAGAAAATGCCTTTGCCATTGCTGAGTATTTAGAAAACTCATCTTATGTAAGCCAAGTCTATTACCCTGGCCTTGCTTCTCACCCACAACATGAGCTTGCTAAGGCACAGCAACGTGGTTTTGGTGGCATGGTGAGCTTTGATATTAAAGGCGACATCAACGATGCTGCTGCGTTTTTAACAAGCCTTAAAGACTTTAGCCTTGCTGAGTCGTTAGGTGGGGTAGAAAGTTTGATTTGTCACCCTGCAACAATGACCCACGCAGGCATGGAGCCTAAAGCGCGTCTTGAAGCCGGTGTGGGCGATACCTTGATCCGTATTTCTGTAGGCATTGAAGACGTAAAAGATCTCATTGCTGACTTAGACCGTGTTTTCAATTTAGTTAAGCCAGGTCAAGGCCAGCAAGTTACAAAAGCTGAAGCTAAGCAAGCACAGCAAGATACACAACAAAACGCGTCATTTAAGTTAACGCCAGCACATACGGCATTGTGGTAGAAAAATGGTAAATATTGTTCATAAATTTGGTGGCTCAAGCTTAAGCTCGGCAGATCGTTATCATGCGGTAGCGAACATCGTTCTTGCTAATACAGAGCAGGGCGATTGCGTCGTTGTGTCGGCATCGGGTAAAACAACCGATACCCTGGTAAAGCTTTGGCAAAGTTACCAGCAGCAAGATAGCCAAGCTGTTAGCGATATTCTATTGCTTATTGATAACAATCAACGTGCGCTTATTGAGCAGCTACTTATAGGGCAGAATAAACAACAGGCGTTGGCACAGTTAAAAGATGAACTTGCTGTATTAAATGAATTAATTAGTCAGCAGCAGTTACTTGAAGCCCCTTTACTTGCTCATGGTGAAGTGTGGTCGGCGCGTTTATTGGCCGCTTATCTAAATCAGTTAGGTGTCGATTCGCAAGATGTTGATGCAAGACAGCTATTTACTCTAAATGATGGTCAGCTTTTACATCAAAAAAACCAACAGCAATGCAGCGATGCGATTAGCAGAACACATATCAACGTAGTAACGGGTTTTATAGCTGCAGATTGCCAAGGTAATACGGTGACATTAGGCCGCAATGGCAGTGATTACAGTGCCACTTTGTTAGCGAGTTATACTTTTGCCAAGCAAGTGTCTATCTGGACAGATACACAAGGGGTATTTAGTACTGACCCTCGTAAAGTTAAAAATGCGGTTAAGTACGCCAAAGTATGCCGCGAACAAGCTAACTTATTAGCGCGTTTAGGTAACCCAGTATTGCATGCAAAAACCTTGTCGCCGTTAAAAGACTCAGAAATCAAACTGGTGGTAAGAAGTAGCTTTGATTGTGATGCAACGCCAACCGAGGTAGTAAAAGAAGGTTATAGTAAAGCAAAACGTTTTATTACGACCTTAGATAACATCGATTTATTACGGGTTGATAAACTAAGCAGTGGTGAAGTCGGTGAGCTTAGTCAGTTAATTCAACACAGCCTGCATCACTTTACTAAAGAGGGCGATACTTACTTATTAGTGCCAGGTCAAAGCACTCACCAAGTTGTCAGCCACTTAGCGGGCCGTGCTAATATTGTCGAGTCTAATTTAAGTGGTTGTGCAGTGGTTGCCCCAACAGCTGATGTATCTGCGCTAACAGAGCAAGCCACAGCGCTTTTAAAAGAGCAAAGTATTCATCCTCGTTTTGTACAACAAGACGAAAACTATGTGTTGATCTTAAACGATCAGGCAATTGATAGTGATGTTTTAACTCTTCTACATGACAAGCTGGTAAACAAAGGTCAAGAGTTGGCCATTATCGTTGCTGGCCTTGGTAATGTGGGCGAAGTGTTCTTATCGCAACTACAAGCTCAGTTTGCGCGTTTATCTGCTCAGTACAAAGTAAAAGTAGTTGCTCTTTTACGCTCTAAACAAATGCTTTTTAGTGCCAGTGGTTTAAATACCGAAACATGGCAAGAGCAGTGGCATAACGAAGCGCAAAGCTACGACAAAGCTGAATTATTAGCACGTATCAATGAACTAGATTATGAGCACAAAGTGGTGATTGATATCACTGCCAGTGAGGCGTTCAGTCAGTTATACCCTGACTTTGTTGAACTTAACTGTCATTTGATCAGTGCAAACAAATATGCGGGTACCGCAGAAAATAGCTGGTATCAAAACCTGCGCACTAATTTGGCTGAGCGAAACTTGTTGTGGCGTTATAATACCAGTGTGGGCGCAGGTTTACCGATTAACTTTGCTTTAGCTGATTTGCAAAATAGCGGAGACAGCATTAACCGTATTGAAGGGGTATTCTCGGGTACTTTATCGTGGTTATGTAGCAGTTACGATGGCAGCGTGCCGTTTTCAGATTTAGTGCTTCAAGCTCAGCAAATGGGTTATACAGAGCCAGATCCTCGTGAAGATTTATCTGGCCGTGATATGCAGCGTAAACTACTAATTTTAGCGCGTGACTTAGGCCTTGATTTAGAGCTTGATGATATTGCTTTAACACCACTTATGCCTGAACAGCTTGCAGCAGGTAGCTGGCAAGATTTTCTTGCAAACAAACAGCTACTCGATGAATTCATGACAGAAAAAGCTGCCCAAGCTGCGGCAGAAGACAAAGTGGTGCGCTACACCGGTGCTATCACACTCATTGATGGTAAGGTTCAGGCTCAAGTTGGTTTAGTCAATGTTGGCAAAGATGATGTATTAGCAAGCCTTAAACCGGGCGATAACATCTTTGTGATAAATTCACAGTGGTATACAGATAATGCGTTGGTGATCCAAGGCCCTGGAGCGGGTAAAGAAGTCACTGCCGCTGGTGTTCATTCAGACCTGTATTGGCTGGTAAATAACCTAAAATAATTTTGCTGATCTTAGTTTAAATAGCTAAGCAAAAAGCGCCCAGAAGGGCGCTTTTTTATGTCTTATAGCAACTTAGCTATTTAGAACAACTCTTCCTCTGTGCTGAGCTTTTCTTCAAATACGTCTGTTGGTTGATCGAGTACGTACTTAGTTGGTGCAGTGCCTTTAATGAAGTATTCAAAACGACTGGTGTAATCATTTTTGTGACTCAATAGACCTGTTGCTAAGTCGATTCGAACCGATACTAAACCTTCAGGAAGCTCAATAGGTGCTTCTGGCATGCCATCAAGAGCTGCACGCATAAAGTCGACCCATGCAGGTTGCGCGGTTTTAGCGCCGGATTCTGCACCTGATATTTGCGATTTATCGAGGTTACTATTGTAAGTCGAGCGGCCTAGGGCTTTTCCAGGGTTATCAAAACCAACCCAGACCGAAGTCATTACATTGCGATTAAAGCCGCTAAACCAAGTATCTACCGAATCATTAGTGGTACCTGTTTTACCAGCTAAATCACGACGATCAAGTGCTTGTGCACGCCAGCCTGTGCCACTCCAGCCTGTTTTATGGGTCCAACTACCGCCCCCCCAAATTGCACTGTGCATAGCTTGCGAAATTAAAAATGCATTTTGCTTAGAAATGATACGAGGCGCACAGCGAGGTGTTTTCGTTATCTCAGCTTCAGTAAAACTCTGTTGATTCTGGTTAAGAGATGCAAACTCAGGGGTTACAGTTTGCTTAGGCGCATCACAAGCAAGTTCAGGTTCTGTTTTAAATAAAACAGTACCCGCCGAATCCTGAATCTCAGAGATAAAGTAAGGGGTTATCAAATGACCGCCATTGGCGAATGTACTCATACCGCGGGCTAGTTCAAGTGGAGTGATTGAAGCGCTACCGAGTGCGAGTGATTCACTGCGGTTAATATCGTTATTCAAAAAGCCAAACTTAAGCAAATGATCGGCTGTACGCTCAAGGCCAACACCACGTAATAGGCGCACCGAGATTACGTTCTTCGATTGTGCGAGTGCTCTGCGAATACGTATAGGACCATTATAAACCGCTGGGCTGTTCTTAGGGCGCCATGCCACACCTTGGCTTTTATCCCATTGATTAATTGGCGCATCATTCAAAATAGAAGCAAGCGTATAGCCATTCTCAAGTGCCGCTGAATAAATAAATGGCTTAATGTTTGAGCCTACTTGGCGTTTTGCTTGAACTGCGCGATTGTATTGGCTTTGTTCAAAGCTATAACCACCGACAATCGCTTTAATACGACCATCTTGCGGATCAAGTGAAACAAGTGCGCTCGATGCTTCTGGTACTTGGCTAAGGATATAGCTTTCATCTGCATTTTTACGCAGCCAAATTTGCGCTCCCGCTGATAAAATTTCGGTAGCTGTTTTTGGTGCAAAGCTTTGACGGTAACGCGTAATATATTTACGCGCCCATTTTAGACCATCCCACTCAACAGTGACTTGTTCACCGCTTTTTAATAGCACATCAATTGATTGTTCAGCGACGTTGGTGACAACACCTGCTAATAGCGGACCAAATTCTTTGACATCTTTTAATTTAGATAAGATCTCTTCTTGGCTAAGAGGGCTTTCATTTTCGCTGTCCCATAACTGAGCCGCAGCACCACGGAAGCCATGACGCATATCGTAAGCGTGTAGGTTATCAACAATCGCATCTTGAGCAGCCTGTTGAATGTTAGAGTCAACGCTGGTGTAAACTTTAAAACCAGTATTATAGGCGCGCTCGTGACCATAACGAGCTACCATTTCAGCACGAACCATCTCTGAAATATACGGGGCATAGACTTCAATTTCTGCGCCGTGAAATTTTGCAGTAATAGGTGCGTTAATAGCCTCTTCATATTCGCTTCGAGTGATGTACTTTTCGGTGTACATACGACCTAATACGACATTTCGACGAGCCTTTGCGCGAACTGGGTTACGAATAGGGTTAAGTGCAGAAGGTGCTTTAGGTAGGCCTGCAATCATCGCCATTTGCGCTAAAGTTAACTCGTTTAAATCTTTGCCATAGTAAACTTGCGCAGCTGCACCAATACCAAAGGCGCGATTACCCAATTCGATTTTGTTTAAGTATAATTCGAGAATTTCGTCCTTAGTTAAAATACTTTCAATGTGAAGAGCTATGAAGATCTCTTTAACTTTACGGATATATGCTTTTTCTCGGGTTAAGAAGAAGTTACGGGCAAGCTGCATGGTTATCGTACTTGCGCCTTGTTTCTTTTCACCGGTAGATATGAGTACAATGGCTGAGCGAACTATACCAATTGGATCAATGCCAATATGTTCATAAAAGCGATTATCTTCTGTTGCTAATATTGCATCGATTAATGGTTGGGGTATTTGATCTATTGTTACTGGAATGCGGCGTTTTTCACCAAATTGATTGATCAATAAGCCATCTCGTGAGAAAACTTGCATAGGTGTCTGTAACTGAACGTCTTTTAAAACCTGAACGCTAGGAATGTCGGGTTTAACGTAATAGTATAGACCAACTAAAGTGATTAGTCCTAAGAATGAGCAGATGATAATAAATTGTAAAGTTCGCTTTAATAAAATCACTTATATTTTCCCTAAATGGACTCCCAATTAGAATCGGAGACTGCTAGTATATATTGATTAAAAAATGAATAATATTTTTTCAGATAAAAATTATAACTTGTTTATTATTAAAACAAAGGCCAAGTTGCAAACATGCTAAGTCAGCTATTTAAAAAGCCTTCATCTATGATGGTAGGGATCGACATCGGATCACACTGTATAAAGGCAGTGTTATTGCAGGAGACAGACGCTGGTTTGCGGCTTGAAGCACTAGCTATTGAACCTATGCCTAAAGGCGCTATGTCTGAACGTTCTATTCAAGACATAGAAGCAATAGGTAATGTTATCGCGAAATTAAAAAGAAAAATACCTAAATCCGTACAACGCGCTGCTGTTGCAGTGTCTGGGCAAACCGTGATCACAAAAGTAATTTTTATGGATGTATCATTAACTGATGCTGAACTTGAGTCACAAATTGCTATTGAAGCAGACAGCTTAATTCCTTACCCCCTCGACGAAGTTAATATCGATTTCGAAAAACTGGCTATTAACGAAGCGGATCCAAGTAAAGTTAATGTACTTCTTTCGGCAGCGCGAACTGAAAGTGTGCAAGCTCGTGTAGGTGCTCTTGAAACAGCTAACTTAAAAGCGGCAGTGGTCGATGTAGAAAGTTATGCCCTCAGCCGAGCAATGGATGTTTACTATCAACAGTTGCCAAGCGATGCTTACAATAAGTGTGTCGCTGTGGTTGATATTGGTGCTGTTCTGATGTTGGTTAGTGTGGTGCAAGAGGGTGAAACAATTTATACCCGTGACCAAGTATTTGGCGGCGATCAATACACTAATAGTATCGTTGCTTATTATAATAAAAGCTTTGATGAAGCTGAAATAGGTAAAACAACTGGGGATTTACCACCAAATTATACTTTTGAGGTGTTAGCGCCATTCCAAACATCACTATTGCAGCAAGTAAGACGCGCAGTACAAATGTTCTTAACAACCAGTGGTAAAGAGCAAGTTGACTATATTGTTCTAACGGGTGGCACAGCTATGATTGATGGCCTTGACAGGCTTTTAATTGAAGAACTGGGAATCCATACGGTGGTTGCTGAGCCATTTGCAAACATTGAAATCTCCGCAAAAGTGGATCGGAATATGCTGCAGCGTCACCGAACTCAGTTTGCAATAGCCACAGGACTGGCATTAAGGAGCTTTTCATCATGCCACATATAAATTTACTGCCCTGGCGAGAACAGCAAAGAAAAGACTCACAGAATAAATTTATAACTGTGCTTTTTTCTGTTGTTGTTGTCAGCTTTATCAGTATGTATCTATTGAGCTCTTTTTACAGCGGCCTTCGTCAAGGCCAAGATGCAAAGAATAACTTTTTAAATACTGAGATCGCTCTTTTGAATCAACGTATTAGGGAAATTAATGAGCTTGATAAAAAGAAAGAAAACTTACAGCAACGAATGCGTTTAATTGAAGAGCTGCAAAGTAGTCGTAACTTAGGTACACAAATCATGGATGAAGTTGCGAAAATAGTCCCTGCAGGTGTCTATTTGACTAAGTTGGAGCGCCGTGGTGACCAAATTCATGTAACAGGTCGTAGCGAATCGAATAACCGCTTATCGACCATGCTACGTCAAGTTCAAAGTTCTTATTTACTAGAGCGCCCAGTAATGCAAGGCATTGTTGCAGGTGAGCAGACATCAAGACTATTAAGTGACTTTAATATGGATTTTTATGTTAAACCGTTTGATCAGATAGGTGAGGCGCGTAATGAACCTTGATATCAAATCGTTAACTGAAATAGATTGGAATGAAATAGAGCTCGAAAACATGGGTGATTGGCCCATTGCTGTAAAAGCGTTATGTTGTGCTTTTGTAGCTGCAATCGTGTTGTATTTTAGTTATAGCTTATTGGTGTCTGATGAGATTGCCAGCTATCACAGTGCCGTAGCAAAAGAAACTGAGTTGCGTAACACTTACAAGCAAAAATATGCTTTAGCGAGCAACTTAGAACTGTATCGCCAACAAATGGTAGAAATGGAAGAGAAATTTTCTCAACTATTGAAGCGCTTACCTACCTCGAATGAAACACCTGGGTTGCTTGATGATTTATCTTATGTTGGAACGACAAGTGGTTTAACCTTCTTAAAAATTGGTTGGTTACCTGAAATTGAAAAAGAATTTTATACAGAGCTACCGATAAAAATTGAGGTGGTGGGTACTTACCATGAATTCGGTGAATTCGTCGGCAAAGTAGCACAATTACCGCGTATTGTTAGTTTGCATGATTTTACAATTCAAACTTTAGGTAATGGCGAGCTTACTTTTAGTGTTGTTGCCAAAACATATCGTTACGAGGGGGGCACTAAAAAATGAAGAAGCTTTCCTTAGTTATATTAATGAGCTTTGCGTTAGCCGCTTGTAATGATGATACTGCTGAGCAAAAAGAGTTTATCGATCAGGTAAAAGCTAGCACAACGCCGAAAGTTGAACCGATCCCACAGATAGCGCAATTTGAATATTTTGAATACAGTGCAGGTAGACTTCGCAGCCCATTTGTTGCTCCGAAGCCTGAGATTATTCAAAATAACCTTGTGCAGGTGAAGAACTGTCTTCATCCTGACCCAAATCGAGTTCGCCAACCTCTTGAGAAATACCCATTAGATAATTTGCTTATGAAAGGTACCATAGGCCGAGCTGGCAATACTTGGGCACTCATCAAAGCGGCAGATGAAACGCTTTATCGCGTAACCGTAGGTAATTACATTGGTTTGTATCATGGTGAAATAAAAGAAGTGCACGACAATTACATAGAATTATTAGAATTAATCCCTGATGGGGCTGGTTGTTGGAAAGAGCGTCTGACAAAGCTAGAAATGTTAGAGGCGGATACAAATGGTGCAAGTTAATCTTATGAAAGGTAAAAAAAATATGCATAAAGGAATGGCTTGGTTTAAAAACATGCATAAGTTCATGTTAGCTGCACTTGCTTTTTTAATAGCGCAGTCAGCAGTTGCGGCACCTTTACTATATGATGTGCGTTATAACCCATTAATGAAAGGCGAAACACAACTACAGCTAGTGTTTGATGAGGCACTGACATTCGAACCAAAAGTCCAGGTGTATAACTCACCAGCACGCATCGAAATGTTATTCAGTAATGTAGGTGTTGATAATGAAATGCGTGATGTACCTGTGAACCAAGCAGGAATTCAGCATGTAACAAGCACCATGACCGCTGATGGTTTGAAGGTCGTTGTATCGTTAGATAAATTAAAAATCTATAAAACGTTCGCTAAAGATAACATCCTAACGCTGCATGTTTCTGATAACCCAATTAGTGGAGACGAAATAGCGGATCCACTCTCAGCAGCCAATAATTATATAAATACAGTTCAG
This sequence comes from Pseudoalteromonas sp. PA2MD11, assembly GCF_017808125.1. Taxonomy (NCBI): domain Bacteria; kingdom Pseudomonadati; phylum Pseudomonadota; class Gammaproteobacteria; order Alteromonadales; family Pseudoalteromonadaceae; genus Pseudoalteromonas; species Pseudoalteromonas sp. PA2MD11. Next base: position 49,792 of record NZ_JADKNF010000017.1, on the reverse strand, counting down.
TCGATAGATTTTCGCCGTGGTGAAAAAGGCGAAGCAAGGCTGTTAGTATTTTTACAAGATACGCAAGCAGCTATAGATGTTCACGAAAGTGGTGGCAAAATTATTGCTGAGTTCCACCATACTGATATTCTCGATGATCTACTTTATCAGCTTGATGTGATGGACTTTGGCACAGTCGTTAGCAATATTGAGACGTTTAAAGAAGGCAATATGACACGTATCGTGGTTGAGCCAAACGCTGCATTTAAATTCACTCATCAGCAAATTGAGAATATTTTTACTTTAACTGTCGAAAAAGATGATACGCAACGCGCTTACCTTGAAGGGGGAATTGAGTATCAAGGACGTCCAATGACGTTAAACTTCCAAGATATTCCCGTGCGTTCAGTACTGCAAATAATCGCAGGTTACAATGAATTTAACTTAGTAACGAGTGATTCTGTTACAGGCAATATTACTTTACGACTAGAAGGAGTCCCTTGGGATCAAGCGCTTGACGTAGTATTGAAAGTGAAAGGCTTAGATAAGCGCATGGATGGCTCTATTTTAATGGTCGCCCCTTCTGAAGAGTTGGCTGCCCGAGAAGCTAAAGAACTTAAAGCTAAGCAGCAAGTTGAAGACTTAGAACCGCTTTATAGCGAATATATTCGCCTTAACTATGCAAAAGCTGAAGAGTTTGCAGACCTATTGAAAACAGACACAAATAGCATTATCTCAGCGCGAGGAAGTGTTTCTGTTGATAAACGAACGAACACTTTGCTGATCAAAGACACTGCAAAAAGCATTGAAAGTGTGCGTCGTATGGTTGAGACCCTAGACATTCCTGTTAAGCAAGTCGTGATTGAATCACGTATGGTGACAGTGAATGATAATGTGCAAGAAGACTTGGGTGTTCGTTGGGGTATTAGTGACGTAGGAAGCGATGGTGCTATTTCTGGCTCTTTAGAAGGTGCAGGTGGCATGTTTGGTGCGGGCTCTTACGATAATATTCCAAGTATTTCTGATCGCTTAAATGTCAATTTACCGGTTTCAAGCCCTGCGGGTAGTATAGGTGTGCAAGTCGCTAAGCTAGCTAATGGCACTATTTTAGATTTAGAGTTAAGTGCGCTTGAAGAAGAAAACCGCGGCGAAATTATCGCAAGCCCACGCATCACGACGGCTAATCAACAAAAAGCACGTATTGAGCAAGGTACAGAAATTCCATACGTTGAAGCTGCATCTAGTGGCGCAACGACAGTAACATTCAAAAAAGCGGTATTGAGCTTAGAAGTAACGCCTCATATCACACCTGACAACAAGGTGATTTTAGACTTAGTAATTACACAAGATACTCGTGGTGATACGGTACAAACGCCAACAGGCTCTGCTGTGGCGATCAATACCCAAGAAATCCAAACCCAAGTATTAGTAGAAAATGGTCAAACAGTGGTACTTGGTGGTATTTTTCAACAACAAATTGTTAATTCAACTAAGAAAGTACCATTGTTAGGTGATATTCCTTATTTGGGTGTGCTGTTTAAAAGCACGAGTGAATTTAACGAGAAGAAAGAGTTGTTAATCTTCGTAACCCCTAAAATTCAAATTGATTAAGTGATTTTTTCTTAAGCAACGAGCAATTAGCATTTTTAATTGCTCGTAATCTGGCTTTTTATGCTAATTGACTTGAAATACCCAAGCAATTACTGAGATAATCCCCTCCTTAATTTTGGGGCCAGGTCGTTAGGCGGGGTTTTATTTCAAATTTTAGAGTTCGTTTGTACTAAAAAGATATGGCTGAGAAACGTAATATATTTCTAGTGGGCCCTATGGGGGCTGGCAAAAGCACAATTGGTCGTCACATTGCTGACCAATTACACCTTGAATTTTTCGATTCAGATCAAGAGATCGAGCGTCGTACTGGAGCAGACATTGCTTGGGTATTCGATCTTGAGGGTGAAGAGGGCTTTCGACTTCGTGAAGAAACTGTAATTTCAGACCTAACTGAGATGCAAGGTATCGTTCTTGCAACAGGTGGTGGTTCTGTGATCAGTAAAGAAGTACGTAACAAGCTTTCTGCTCGTGGTATTGTTGTATACCTTGAGACACCAATCGAAAAGCAAGTTGCACGCACACAGCGCGACAAGCGTCGCCCATTATTGCAAACAGAAGAAGCACCGCGTGATGTACTAGAGCGCTTAGCTGAAGAACGCGAACCGTTATACAAAGAAGTTGCTGATTTTGTTGTCCGCACTGATGAGCAAAGCGCGAAAGTTGTTGCTAATCAAATCATCGAGAAATTAGATTTTTAAAAACCAATAATAAAAAGGAAACTAGCTATGCTTGAATTAACAGTTAATTTGGACGAGCGAAGTTATCCTATTTATATTGGTCAATCTGCTCTTCAAGAGACTGGTCGGCTGCGCGAGCACATCGGCGACTGTCGACCTATCATTATCACCAACGACACCATTGCACCTTTATATCTAGATGATGTAATGACGTCGTTGGCTGATCTTAACCCGTTATCTTTTACTATCCCTGATGGCGAACAATATAAATCACTTGAGTGGTTTGAAAAGATTTCGGCGTTCTTACTTGAACATAACTGTGGCCGCGATACTTGCCTTATTGCCTTAGGTGGCGGTGTGGTGGGTGATCTCACTGGTTTTGTTGCTGCATGTTATCAGCGTGGCGTGCCTTTTATTCAAGTGCCAACGACTTTGCTTTCGCAAGTCGATTCATCTGTTGGCGGTAAAACGGCAGTAAACCACCCACTTGGTAAAAACATGATTGGTGCGTTTTACCAACCACAAGCAGTATTTATCGATACGCAATCGCTACATACTTTGCCTGAGCGTGAATTCGCAGCGGGCATGGCTGAAGTGATTAAATATGGCCTTATTTACGACACTGAGTTATTTGCTTACCTTGAGCAAAATATCACTAAACTTAAATCTCTTGATGAACAAACTTTACAGCATGTGATTTATCGCTGTTGTGAAATCAAAGCCTTGATTGTTGCACAAGATGAAAAAGAAGCCGGTTTACGTGCATTACTAAACTTAGGGCACACCTTTGGCCACGCAATTGAAGCGCAAATGGGCTATGGTAATTGGCTACATGGCGAAGCCGTTGCGGCAGGTATGGTACTGGCAGCACGCCTTGCACATACCCGTGATGACTTAAACGCAGCAGAAGTTGAACGCATTATTAAATTGATTGCTGAGTATGATTTACCTGTCGATATTCCGGCAGAAATGACCAGCGAGCAGTTTTTAACGCACATGCGTAAAGATAAGAAAAATAAAAAAGGCACGATTCGCTTTATTCTACCTACCCAATTTGGTCAATGTGCGCTGGTAAGTGATGTTACTGATCAGCAGGTTTGTGATTTAATAGCGCGCTAATGCAATCGCAAATATTGCCTAGCCGTGCTGCGCTAGTTGATCGAATCGCTCTGCAGTTTGAATATGGGCAAAACCTAATTTGCTTACTCGGTCCTTCTGGCCTTGGTAAAAGCTATTTATTAGAAACCTTCATCACGGATAAATACCTCGACTTTAATAAAGCGTTTGTTCAGTTGTCGGGAAAAATGACCGACCAACAGTTTATGACTGAACTGTTAGAACAAAGCTTTAGCAACCCACTAATTGATCACGCTTTAAGTTTGTCTGAAAACTTCTATCAACTTTATAAACAACAGCCTTGTGGTGATTGTTTATGGGTCATTGATGGAGGGCGTCATTTATCTGAAGAGTTAATTCAGCAATTAGAAGTCCTTGCCAAGCAAAGCCCGAGCACGTTATACATACTGATTGCATCACAATCGGCAGGGCAGTTTAGTCAAGCAGTTGAAATCCACTTAGAGTCGCTAAATTTAAGTGAAAGTAAGCAACTGATGCGTTGGTTTTTCGATAACCTCCCTGTTGAAGAAGACCCCGTTTTTCGCACCTTTTTACAAGAAGCGCATGGTAACCCAGCTTTATTACTTGCTTGGCAGCCTGAACAACAAACTGCAGACATTCGCGCACCAGAAAAAAGCTATAAACTGCTTTATTTAATTTTGCTCTTAATCACGACCATGGTGCTGATCATTGGCTTTTTATATAAAGCTGATATGACTGAGTGGTGGAAAGCGCATTACCAGCAGGATACAACGAACTCTGTGGCAACAGCACTGCCTGCAGAAGCAGTAATCAATGGTCGAGTAGAAAGCAAAGAGCTAGTTCTAGAACAAACTCAAGACGATCTTCAAGCCGAGCAGCAAGTTGCTACTAATGATGAGGACAACACAACTCAGGCAGCTAAGGTGCCAGTTGATAACTCTGCGATAGAAAACCGTGAGAATGAAAGTCATAACAATAACGTGGCTGCGATTGTTGATAGCCTTTTGCCAGCAGAGCGAATAACACAAGAGACTGAGCAACCAACGACAGATGAAGTTATAGCTGCCGTCATCAACGATGCTGAGCAAACCGAGTCTGCCATTGAGCCAGAGCTGCCATTAGTAGGAAATGCGTGGTATTTATCTCAGCCAGATGACAATTTTGTAATCCAATTACTTGCGGTGACTAAAAAAGAGATTAGCGATAAGTTTATTACTGAAAATGGCATGCAAGGGCAAGTAAATTCTTACCAAAGCTTACGGAGTGGTAAGCCGTGGTGGATTGTAACTTATGGTAGTTACACCACACTGAATGATGCTAAGAAGGGCGTAACAACACTTTCTGATAATGTGCGTAAAAATCAGCCGTTTTATAAAAAAATAAGTAAAATTAAACAAGAAATCGCTTCACTAAATCAGTAAATTAAAACTGATTAGTGTAAAATCGCGCAACACCGAATTGAAGTTAAGAGCAGATGCAGCAAAAGACCAGAGCCTTCCTTAAATGGGCAGGTGGAAAATACAGCCTAGTTGAAGATATTCGTACCCGCTTGAAGCAAGCGAGTATGGATGCTGACACCTTAGTTGAACCTTTCGTTGGTGCTGGCTCTGTATTCCTTAATACTGATTTTAAGCATTATATTTTAAATGATATTAATGCGGATCTGATCAATCTTTACACTGAGCTTAAGCGCACGCCCGATGAGTTTATTAGCGACGCTAAAAAGTTGTTTGTAGAGCTTAATAACCACCCCGAAGCCTATTACGAATATCGTGTTCAGTTTAATCAAAGCAGTGATGTGTATGAGCGTGCGATTTTATTTTTATACATGAATCGCCATGGCTATAACGGGTTGTGTCGCTATAATCTAAAAGGTATTTTTAATGTTCCTTTTGGTAAATATAAGCGCCCGTATTTTCCTGAAAAAGAAATGCATTTCTTTGCTGAAAAAGCTCAGCAAGCAACCTTTACTTGCTTAGGTTATGACAAGGTATTTAAGCTTATTCCTAATAATGCGGTTGTATATTGTGATCCACCTTATGTGCCTTTGAGTAAAACAGCTTCATTTACTTCTTACGCTAAAGGCGGTTTCAATTTAGATGACCAAGCAAACTTGGCGAATTTAGCTGAGCAAGCCGCATTCGAAAATAACACGCCGGTACTTATTTCTAACCACGATACAGTGTGGACGCGTAAAATCTACAGCCAAGCATCATTAGATGAGATTCAGGTAAAACGCACGATTAGCCCCAAGGGCGGCTCACGCAATAAAGTGAACGAGCTAATGGCTATGTATTTAGCACCAAAGAAACCGTGAAATAAATCGCTGCTACAAATAGACTGAAAAAAATCAGGGCAATGACGATGATAGTACTGAGCGAGTGCTCTTTGAAGTCAGCTTGACGCTTATTTTCTGATTGCACACCAAAAAATGCCGCAAAGACACTTTGTAATGCACTCATGAATTTGTTCATACGATTTAGAACTTAGAACCTAAACCGCTAACTTTCTTTGACTCTTCACTACTTGTTAATAACTCAAGTAAATCAAGATAATGGAACTGAGCACTGCGGCTATCACCCGTTAACCAAGAAAACCATCCTGTTTCTTGTTCTGCTTTCATACATTGAGCAGAAGATGATGATGCGTTAAGCGTGTTGCATGAGCAACCAGACGCCGCTGCTAAAAAGTCGTCTTCATCAGCAGATGAAAAAGATACAAACGCAGCAACCGTAAGTGCGGACGCGATTAAGATCCCTATTTTAAAAGCACGCATGAGAATAACCCTTGTTTGTGTTACTTAAACAAGCATACATAACAATTGCTCAAATAACAAACTTAATTATCGCTGAATTAAATAAAAATTTAATAAAATTAGCTCTTTAAAGTAAATTTAATGTTTATTATTTGTTTCTTTTTATTGTGTTGTAGATGGCTTTTTAATAGAGTTATTGCTCAAATTTTGACTAAAATAACACTAATTCAATAGGCTAAAAGGATTAGCTTAAAGCAATCGCCCTTTAACAATCAGCTGCGGTGTTTAAATCAGCAGTCGATTGGGTTACATTATGCGCTCTTCTTGCAGTCGCAAATTTTAATGGAATCTCTCATGTTGGAAACATTACGAAAGTATTTAATAGCCCCTTCTATTTTATCAGCCGACTTTGCCCGTTTAGGTGAAGATGTTGATCGTGTACTAGCATGTGGAGCAGATGTTGTACATTTTGATGTAATGGATAACCATTATGTGCCAAATCTAACCTTTGGCCCAATGATTTGTAAAGCACTGCGCGATTACGGCATTACAGCCCCGATTGATGTGCACCTTATGGTAAAGCCTGTCGATCGTCTAATTCCCGACTTCGCTGAAGCGGGCGCTTCTATCATCAGCTTTCACCCAGAAGCCAGTGAGCATATTGACCGTACCTTGCAACTCATAAAAGACAGTGGTTGCCAAGCAGGGCTTGTATTTAATCCTGCAACCAGCCTTAGCTACCTTGAGCATGTGCTCGATAAGGTTGATGTGGTGCTATTAATGTCGGTTAACCCTGGTTTTGGCGGCCAAAGCTTTATTCCTCATACCCTCGAAAAGCTTCGCCAAGCGCGTAAAATTATTGATGATTCAGGTCGCAAAATTCGTTTAGAAGTTGATGGTGGCGTTGGTGTTGATAATATTGCTGAAATTGCCGAAGCGGGCGCTGATATGTTTGTTTCAGGCTCGGCGATTTTCAATCAACCAGATTATAAAGCGGTTATCGATGCGATGCGCAGCGAGCTCGCAAAGGTTGAGCCATGAAATACGATGCGGCATTTTTCGATTTAGATGGCACCTTAGTCGACAGTGTTTATGATTTATACATTGCGATGAACCTGACTCTAACTGATCTAGCATTTCCGATTGTGACACAAAAGCTAGTTGAAAGCTGGGTAGGTAATGGCATAGAAACGCTTGTAAAGCGTGGTTTGAGTGGCGATATGCAAATCAGTGAGCATTTAGATGAAGCCCTTGCTGAGCGTGCAATTAATTTGTTTTATCAGCACTATGACCAAGTTGTAGGCGATTACAGTGCGCTTTATCAACATGTAGAAACCGGGCTTGCTGCCCTTGCTGGTATTCCTAAAGTGGTGATCACCAATAAGGCTCGTCGTTTTACCGAAAAGCTACTTGATAAACTGTCACTGACTAGTCATTTTCAGTTGATTGTATGTGGTGATGATATGGCAAAGAAACCATCACCTGAGCCTTTACTATTTGCTTGTCAGCAATTAGATGTCAGCCCAGTCAAAGCGGTTATGATCGGCGACTCAAAAAGTGATATTTTGGCAGCAAAAGCGGCTAAGGTGGATGTTGTTGCGCTTAGTTATGGCTATAACCAAGGTGAAAACCTCGCTGATTTCAATCCAGAGTACCTCTGCGAGAATTTCTTAGATATAATACCCGTTCTTACCCAAAGGTAAGTGCATTTTAAATTCGTCTTTTTAGTTTAGTAAAAATATAAAGGAACATCATGAGTAAACCAGTAGTGTTAAGTGGCATTCAGCCAACCGGTGGTATGACAATAGGCAACTATGTTGGCGCTATTAACCAGTGGCTTAAGCTACAGGAAGACCACGAAAGTTTCTTTATGTTAGTAGATTTACACGCTATTACAGTACGCCAAGATCCTGAGCAACTACGCTCGCGCGTTCTTGACGGTATTGCGCTGTATGCTGCATGTGGTATCGATCCAGAAAAAGCGGCGTTATTCGTACAATCTCAAGTGCCAGAACATGCACAGCTTAGTTGGGTGTTAAACTGTTACGCGCAAATGGGTGAGCTTAACCGTATGACGCAGTTTAAAGATAAGTCTTCTAAGCATGCGAATAACGTGAATGTGGGTTTATTCTCTTACCCAGTGCTGCAAGCTGCAGACATCTTGCTATACCAAGCGGATCAAGTGCCAGTGGGTGAAGATCAAAAGCAACACCTTGAATTGACACGTGATATCGCAACACGTTTTAACAACCTATACGGTGACGTGTTCAAACTACCAGAGCCGTACATTCCTGAGTTCGGCGCACGTGTAATGAGTTTACAAGATCCGCTCAAGAAAATGTCTAAATCAGATGAAAATCCAAACGGTTACATCATGTTATTAGATGAGCCGAAGAAGATTGAAAAGAAACTGAAAAAAGCAGTAACCGATTCAGACGAACAAGCTCGTATTTATTTTGATCGTGAAGAAAAGCCAGGTGTATCTAACCTACTTACTTTATTATCAGTGGCCACTAAGCGCTCTATTGAAGATTTAGTTCCAGAATACGAGGACAAGATGTATGGCCATCTGAAAAAAGACACTGCAGCAGCGGTCGTTAATATGATTGAGCCAATTCAAGCACGCTTTAAAGAAATTCGCGAAGATCAGTCATTACTTGATAGCATTTTGAAATCAGGTGCTGAAAAAGCGAGTATCCGCGCTGAAAAAACATTAAAAGCAGTCTATGATGCGGTAGGTTTTATCCCTCGCCCGTAAGCTTGTGATAAATTATTGAAATAAAAATACCGCTTGATAGCGGTATTTTTTTAGCTATTAAAAGCTAAGCGCCATTAATACTGTAAATAAACAGATAAGTGCAGCAGCGGTTTTGTCTGTTTTTTCCATTTTTTATTTCTCACCTGTGTTCAATTGTTTAATTACATAACCTTTATTTTTTAATAAGCCTAACAAGCTATCTTCACCAGCTAAGTGGGCTGTGCCAACGAGCAGTAACTCTTTTTGCGAATTAGTAAAATAATTTTCAATGTGACCAAGCCAAGTTAGATTTCGTTGCTTGATCAACATTTGGTAAGTATTAGGGTCATGTTCTTGTAAAGGCATAAGAGTAAGTTCATCTATTGCTTGCATATCGCCATTTTTCCATGCATTAAGCATTGCGATGTACAGTGCTTGGTAACTAGAAATTTGCGTTAATAGTGACTCAATAAAGGCATTTTCGTCTTGGCTACCTATTTGTTTAAACAGATCTAATTGAAAAGCCACGGTCTCTAGATAAGCGACTTCTTTTTTATCTCGCTTAGCTAATTTCGCGAAGTAACTATCAACACCTTCACCCATAAGTTGTTGCTTTTGAAGTTCTAGCGACATGATTAGCACGCTTAACATAAAGGGGCGAAAGCTATCGAGTTCGCTGAGTTTCATATCATACTGGGTAAGTTGTTCTTCTAGTTGTTGTTTCACCTTTGCTGATAACTTGCTACTCAGTGTTTCACCAGCTTGATAACTAAGAGTTTTAAGCATAGTGAGTTGTGCTGAGCTATCGCTTGGTGCGGGTACATCAGTTTCAAGTACTAAGATATCAGCCTGTTTATACGCTTGATTAAATTCATCAGGAAGGGGGAGTTCCTTGGGCGGCAAAACGTGGATTGAACCAGCAACATATATAAATTCATCACCTTTACTAACTTTCCATACGGCACTTTTTGCTGCACCAAAGCCACTTATTAATAGGCCTGTCGCAGCAATTGATGAGATTAGCAAGTGTCGAGTTAGTGTTTTCATCATTTAAGCCTGTTAATTTAAAGAAGCTTGCTCAGCATGCTGAGCAAGCCAAGTATTACTTATTCAGTTGTTGCTCAATTTGCTGATCAATTTTATTGTTCATTTGCTCAATAGATGCTTCGATAGAGGTCTCTAATTGCTTGTTTAGCTTTTGAGTACCTTGAGCATTAAGTAAGGTATTCGTTGATGTAATAATGATTGCAGTGACCGCTAAAAGTGACATCATTTTTAAGACTGAGTTAGCCATAATTTAATTCCTTTAATTGGTTGATTAGTTTTATCAGCGAAGCAAAATTGGTTGGTAGCCCGTTGATGGAAACTACAATAGCGAGGAAAGCTGCTAGAGTCGCTTATCTAGTTCTAAGCAATTTATATATAAGGTTTGAAAATATTAATTTGAATATTTTCAATGGTTTAAGTTTAATTCTTATGATGGGAAATAAGGTTTTAAATCATTTAATTTTTGCGGTTTTGTCTTTTGATGATAGTTTGGATGCAGCAAATAGGAACTTGAAGGTTTTGATATGGGTTTTAAAGTAAAACATTATGCGGCTAAAACTGTACCTGCGAATAGCTCATTAGAATGGGAGCTAATACCAATCCGCAATAATACTTAATCATTTTGAGGGATTAAACCTGTCGCTATCTGCGTTAAAAATTTCTGATTTAGAACAACTAAATAACGAAATTTTTGCCTTGCTATCAACGAGGTTTTCTTGCCTCAAAATAAATCACTTAATTAAGCGAATTGGTATAATCTTAACTGAGCTTATCATTGGTAGCCTTTGTGCTGCATTCGCAAAGATCGGCTATGATGCCGCTATGTTACTTATTTTTATACCTAATTTAGTAATCGCCTTAGTTTGCTTTGGCTTTATTGGGCTTTCGATATTTCATTTCATAAGAGAAAAACGCAGTAAGCCAAGTGAGTAGTATAGATTGCTGCGCTATTTTTCTACTGGGGTAACGCCTGGCGAGTCGCACGCAATGACTTCAAATCGATAGCCATACTCAGCATGGTGATCAGGGGTTACTTGCACAATCTCATAATCATTCAGCTCAACGGCTTTACTGTTTTCTGCTTTTAAACAGCGTGAATAACTATCGGCTTCAAAGCTGTAAGCAAACATGGCAATTAAACGTTTGCTACGTTCAAAGTAACCTTTGGTATCTAAAAATTGGCGAAGGTTTTCGGCGGTTTCGCCGTCAACTTCTACATCTACGTCTTGGCTTGAGGCTGAGCTTTGTGTATTTTCAGGAAGTTGTTGCTCGAGCTTTTTACCAAGTTCTTCGACTGCTTTTTGCTGTTCTTCACCTGATTCCTTGGCAATGACTTTACTATCCACAAAGGTGCTGACCATATTGTCGAGCACTTCTTCAGGTGGCTTATCATCAAGAAATGAAATTAAGTTAATAAAGACTACCGACGCTAAAACAAAGCGTACAATGGCGGTTAATAATGGTGAGTAGCTTTGACTAATAAACTTAACTCGCTCAGAGCCAAATGGCTTTATCAGCAATAAAACAAAAATATAAAAAGGTAAAAAAAGTTGAAATAACAATAAAGTACCTAGGGTTATTCCCATTGCCCAAGGTGGTAAATATAACAGGGTGGCAAAGTTATGTGTGTAGTTAAAGTGACTAGCTGAGACATGAGTTACATCATTAACTATGCCGCTTGCACCAGCCAACACAAAATTAGCGATACTGGCATAGAAGATTAAAATCAGTGCTTTGCCGGCAAGCGAGTGCCAAAGTTGGTTAAACTTGGGCCAAAACTCAATAACAAGCGCAATAATGGTGATGGTGGCACTTAACCAGCCCGATTGCAGAACAATTAGGCTGCTTAATGCTAAAAGATAGAGCTTTTGCGCGGTACTTAAGTTAAACCAAATGGCTTTTAACTGTTCAACCAGTCTCGTTTTATGAGGCTGCCAGCTACGTTGCTGTTGTTGAAACTGTTTATTAGCGCGCCATTTTGCAATTTTTAAATACCTACGCACGCAATATCCTTTTTATAGTAATGGTTTTAAGTACCTTCCTGTGTGTGAACGCTCACAATCGGCAACGTCTTCAGGTGTACCAGAAATTAAAATTTCACCACCGCCTGAGCCGCCTTCAGGGCCTAAATCGACAATCCAGTCTGCGGTTTTGATCACATCAAGGTTATGCTCGATAACAACAATGGTATTACCGTGATCGCGTAAGCGGTGAAGCACGACTAATAATTGCTGAATATCAGCAAAGTGTAAACCCGTAGTTGGTTCATCAAGGATATATAAGGTTTTACCTGTATCGCGTTTTGAAAGTTCGCGAGCTAGTTTTACACGCTGTGCTTCACCACCAGAGAGGGTAGTAGCAGCTTGACCTAAGCGAATATACGACAAGCCTACATCCATTAGGGTTTGCAGTTTACGTGCAATAGCCGGAATTTTATCAAAATAGTCACGGGCATCTTCTACGGTCATTTCGAGTACTTGGTGAATGTTTTTACCTTTGTACTGTACTTCGAGGGTTTCACGGTTGTAGCGCTGACCTTTACATACATCACAAGGTACATACACATCAGGTAAAAAGTGCATTTCTACCTTGATCACACCATCGCCTTGGCAAGCCTCACAACGGCCACCTTTAACGTTAAAGCTAAAACGGCCCACTTTATAGCCACGTGAACGGGCTTCTTGAGTACCCGCAAATAGCTCTCGAATACCGGTGAAAATACCGGTGTAAGTTGCTGGGTTTGAGCGCGGAGTACGGCCAATTGGGCTTTGGTCAATATCAATCACTTTATCAAAATGCTCTAGACCCTTGATTGACTTATACGGTGCCGCCTCTGCGGTCGTTGCGCCATTTAACTCGGTATGAGCCAGTTTAAATAAAGTGTCGTTGATAAGCGTCGATTTACCTGAGCCTGATACACCTGTGATACAGGTCATTAAGCCAAATGGAATACGTAAATCAACGTTCTTTAAGTTGTTACCTGTGGCACCAAATAACTCAAGCCATCTGTCGGTAGTTTGATGGCGAGCCGCCGGTACTTCGATTTTCTTTTCGCCAGAGAGGTACTGACCCGTGATTGAATCTTTGCTAGCTAGAATATCGTCATGGGTACCTTGTGCAATAACATGGCCGCCATGAACACCGGCACCCGGGCCGATATCGATAATATGATCCGCAGCGCGAATGGCATCTTCGTCATGTTCAACCACAATAACGGTGTTGCCTAAATCGCGTAAGTGAATAAGGGTTTTTAGTAGGCGGTCGTTATCGCGTTGGTGCAAACCAATTGATGGTTCATCCAGTACGTACATAACACCAACAAGGCCTGCACCAATTTGGCTTGCTAAACGAATACGCTGAGCCTCACCACCAGAAAGGGTATCGGCACTTCGCTCAAGTGATAAATAATTAAGGCCGACATTGATTAAAAAAGATAAACGGTCGCGAATTTCTTTGAGAATTTTTTCGGCAATTTGTGCGCGCTGACCAGTTAAATTCAAGCCATCAAAAAATGCCATGCTTTCACCAATACTCATTGTGGTGATAGCCGGCAAGTTTGTTTGACCTATAAATACATGGCGAGCTTCTTCACGAAGTCGCGAGCCATGACAGCTCGGACACGCTTGGCTTGTTTGGTATTTAGCAAGCTCTTCGCGCACTGAGTTTGACTCGGTTTCACGGTAGCGGCGATTCATATTATTTAAAACGCCTTCAAACTCATGGTTACGCGTAATTAAGTCGCCACGGTCGTTACGATAGTTAAAGGCAATTTTAGTTTTGCCAGAACCTTCAAGAATTACCTTTTTGGCCTCTTTACTAAGCTCTTGGAAAGGTACTTCTAGGTCAAACTTATAGTGCTCTGCGACAGCTTGCAGCATTTGGAAGTAATAAAAGCTGCGTTTGTCCCAGCCTTTAATTGCACCGCCCGATAAACTTAGCTCTGGATTTTGTACAACACGGTTTGGATCAAAATACTGACGCACACCTAAACCATCACAGCTTTGACACGCACCTGCCGGGTTATTAAACGAGAATAAACGCGGCTCAAGTTCACTCATAGCGTAGCCACACGTTGGGCAGGCAAAATTAGCAGAAAACAGCATGTCTTCGCTGAGTGAATCGTCCATTGCCGCTACATGGGCAATACCACCTGATAGCTCAAGGGCTGTTTCGAATGATTCAGCTAAACGCTGTTGTTGGCCATCTTTAACTTTAAAACGGTCAACCACGACCTCGATAGTATGCTTTTTATGAAGCTCAAGGGTCGGTGGATCTGATAAGTCACAGACTTCGCCATCGATACGGGCGCGAATGAAGCCTTGACTTGCGAGTTGCTCAAGCAGCTTAACGTGCTCACCTTTACGATCTTTTACTACTGGCGCTAATAGCATTAGCTTACTTCCTTCAGGAAGCGCTAAAACCGTATCGACCATTTGGCTGATCGTTTGTGCTGCAAGTGGCAAGTCGTGAGTAGGGCAGCGAGGCTCACCTACACGGGCAAATAATAAACGTAGGTAATCGTAAATCTCGGTAATCGTACCGACCGTTGAACGCGGGTTATGCGACGTTGATTTCTGCTCGATAGAGATAGCTGGCGATAAGCCTTCGATGTGATCGACATCGGGTTTTTCCATTAGTGATAAGAACTGTCGTGCATACGCTGACAGTGACTCAACATAACGACGTTGCCCTTCTGCATACAAGGTATCAAACGCTAAAGACGATTTCCCTGAACCAGATAGGCCAGTGATAACTATCAGCTTATCACGGGGAATGGTTAGGCTGATGTCTTTTAAATTGTGCGTACGGGCGCCTCGGACTTCAATGTTTTCCATGCTATCTCGTTTTATTACCTAATTATTTTTTCAGTATCTCATAATACGCGATAAGATTAATCCTTGATCAAAGAAAAAATCATCACTTACAGGTGATTATTTAGTTTTCGCTTGTGATAGAATCCACGCTCAAATTTTAATAGACAGCAAGATCAGTAATTCATGAAAGCATCTTCACTCAACTCTCGAGAAAAACGCGCTGCCGTTTCGTTGGCGAGCGTCTTTGCATTCCGTATGCTTGGCCTATTTATGCTGATGCCAGTATTGGCTATCTATGGGCAGCAATTAGAAGGGTTTTCGCCGCTTTGGATTGGCTTTGCTATTGGTGCTTATGGTTTAACGCAAGCCGTGCTGCAAATCCCTATGGGTTGGTTGTCTGATAAAATTGGTCGTAAAAAAGTGATTATTGGTGGCCTTTGTGTGTTTGCACTTGGCTCTGTAATTGCGGCAACCGCTGAGTCTGTGCAAATGGTTACGCTTGGGCGTGCACTTCAAGGCATGGGGGCGATTGCCAGTGCCTTATTGGCGCTTGCTTCTGATTTAAGCCGTGATGAACAACGTCCGAAAGTTATGGCCGTGATTGGTATGTGTATTGGTATGAGCTTTGCCGTTGCTATGCTACTAGGGCCTATTGTTGCTGCATCGTGGGGAGTTGCTGGGGTATTTTGGCTTACCGCAGGACTGGCCATTTTAGGTATTTTAATTGTGTTGTTTTTGGTGCCTAATGCTGTCAATAAGGCGCCAAAAGGTGACACACTTGCTACGCTTGATGATATTAAGCAACTGATTAAACACCCACAATTAGCACGCCTCGATTTTGGCGTAATGCTGCTTCATCTTACATTAACTACCGTATTTGTAGCCTTACCAGGCCAACTGATAAAAGACGGCTTAGTCGCAGACCATCATTGGTATTTATATATCCCTGTGCTGTTTTTAGCGTTTTTCTTGATGGCACCAATGATGATTGTGGCTATTCGCAAAGAAAAAGAAAAACAAGCCTTTATTGGCTCAATCGCACTGCTTGTTTTAAGTATGCTCGCGATGTCGTTATGGGTTGATTCGGTGATTGGCATCGGTATTTGTATGTTGGTTTACTTTATTGCTTTTAATTTTTTAGAAGCAACCATGCCTGCACTTGTTTCGCGTATTGCCCCAGCAAACCAGAAAGGTTCTGCGATGGGGGTATTTTCATCTACGCAGTTTTTTGGTGCCTTTTTAGGTGGTTTATTAGGGGGTTACGTTGCTCAAGCATTAAGTGCGCAAGCAGTGTTTGCGGCGGCGGCACTTGTTGGGGTAATATGGCTTATCCTTGCTTGGAATATGCAAGTCCCACCAAGAAGTAAAATAATTAGCTTAATGACTGAATTAAGTTCAGAGCAGCAGGCACAAGCGCTTGCTTCTCGTCTTGTTGCTTTACCGGGCGTAATTGAAGCAACGGTTGTCTGTGATGAAAATCGCAGCTATTTAAAGATTAATGATAAAGAATTTGACCTAGACCAAGCACGCAAAGTGGCTGGTTTAATCTAACGTTTTATAGGAGAAGTTCCATGGCACGCGGTGTGAACAAAGTTATCTTGGTTGGTAATTTAGGCCAAGATCCAGAAGTACGTTATATGCCTAATGGCAATGGCGTAGCGAATATCAGCATTGCTACGACAGATAGCTGGAAAGATAAAAACACAGGGCAAATGCAAGAGCGTACTGAATGGCACCGTGTCGTGTTATTTGGCAAACTAGCAGAAGTTGCTGGTGAATACCTTCGTAAAGGTTCACAAGTGTACATCGAAGGTCGTTTACAAACGCGTAAATGGACTGATCAATCAGGCCAAGAAAAATACACTACAGAAATCGTGGTAGACATGGGCGGTCAAATGCAAATGTTAGGCGGCCGTGGTGAGCAGCAAGGTGGTGGCGGTGGCTATCAAGGTGGCCAATCACAAGGCGGTTACCAAGGTGGTCAGCAACAAGGTGGCGGTTACGGCGGTGGTGCACAGCAATCACAAAGCAATAACAGCTATGTTCCACAGCAACAGTCTGCGCCAGCACAGCAGCAACAGCGCCCACAACAGCAGTCTGCACCGCAGCAGAGCAATAACCAATATGGTGGCGGTTATGGTCAGCAGCAAAACAATGCACCTCAACAAGGTGGTTTTGCTCCTAAGCCTCAAAATGCTCCACAAGGCGGCGCATCAAATCCAATGGAACCACCAATCGACTTTGATGACGATATCCCGTTCTAATTCACAATATAATTAGATTGTAGAGTTAATTTTTAAAACCCAGCTTAGTTGCTGGGTTTTTTATTTACGCAATACTTCGTAATCACTACTTTTGTTTGGGTTGTGTTGATTACAAAATAATTCTCATTAACTCTTTTTGCTAGGTGTTTAAAATTACAAAACTTTTGACAGCGCTGGTTATAGGATATTTCTGATATTGCTTTAAATCGCCCCACAGCCTTGTATTTATAGGGTTCTTGAACAACACTTTGTGTATGTTTAAGCAACTAACCTGTGAAATGAAACGAGACTTAACTTCACGAATAAAGCAACCGGAGGCCATCTACGTGGCGGCCGCATTTTTGCTGTTAGTTGTTTTTAATATTTTTTTAAGTGATGTGTTACACGATAAAGTGCACCGAACAGGCACTGAACTAGCCAAGCAGGTGTATGAGCTGAACCTTGATCCGGTTGTGTCGCAAGATATCATTGCCACATTAGTTAAAAGCCAAGGCTTTGCAATGAATGCTAGCGACGTTCCGCAAAACTTTGCGAATTTCATCGATCTTGAGCAGGAGGTTTTTAGCTATAAGACCGTTAATTTACGCTTATTTCATTGGCCTTCATGGTTAGTTGAAAGTCACTTATTTATATTTTTAAATTTAATATTGCTTGGCACTGGGTATTGGGGTTTTCGTTGGTGGAAAAAAATGTTCAAGCAATTAGAAACCTTAGAGCAGCCACAAATACAAAGCCAAGAGCAGCAAGTGGTTGAGGCACCGCCAAAGCAGTTAACATCTCCAAAACCATTAGCGCACCAAGATTTGAATATCTTATATGGTGTGCCAACTAATTATAATCATTTGTTTGCACTATTTTTTTGGAAAAGCCCGTTTCCTGCTAACCTTGATATCGATAACTACTTTAAATTAGTGATTGCCAAAGGCTTTGGTGAGCTTGTAAATCGCTCTGTTAAATTACTGCCTTCTGGCGGTATCGCTGTCACCTTAAATAATGTACCTGCCACTGAAATTGATAAATACACAAAGCGACTACATCAAGTTATCTATCAAGCTTGTCTAAATTACCGTAGTGATTTGTCTCGCGCTGATATAAAAATTGGTGTGTGTAATTACCGCACAGGGGCTGATCAGGCAGTGGTTTATCAGCTTACTAAATCGGCATTAGCACTGGCGAAACAAAGCGCTTGGCAGCATATTCATCGCTTACCTTTTGGTCACACGCAGTCAAACATGCTGGCTGATAGCAAAGAACATCTTTTTGAGTATATAAAGAAAAAACACTTTATGTTGTTTTTTCAGCCGTTATTTGACTTGCAAACGGGCGATATTTTGCAGCATGAGGCATTGATCCGTATTCGACACAAAAGCTTAGGTTTGCTTGCTGCTAGGCACTTTATTCCACACATGAGTAGTAAAAAAGATGTTTTACTGTTAGATAAAACCGTAATTTTACAAGTAAAAAAGATGTTGTTGAATGAGTCTGGTAGCTTAAAGGTAAGTATTAACTTGCATGCGATGAACTGGTTCAATGATGAGTTTTGGGATTGGTTAAATCAGCAGACAGATGACTTTAAGTGTATCGACAGGTTGCAATTTGAACTCAGCGAAGATGATTATTTAAAACAGCATAAAAAGCTTAGTACACAGTTCGAGTGTTTAGAAAAACTCTCGGTAGGTATAGTTATTGATAATGTACGCAGCAGTGAGCACCTAGCGACCTACAAAGGCATTAATAACATTTGTAGTATTAAGCTAGCTTTAGAGCTAATTCATAATATAGACACAAGTGCTCAGCAACAAAAAATTGTTAAGCAAATAATTACTAAAGGGGCAGAGCTAAACTTTCCTGTCTATGCAGTTGGAGTTGAAACACAGAACGAACTTGCGACCTTAAAAAACCTAGGTGTCATTGCTGCTCAAGGTTTTTACTTTGCCGAGCCATTACAAAAGCTGGCGGATATTACGCCCTATAGTTAGTCAATGAGGCCTCGGTACTTGAGGCCATTTAACCCTTGTAGCCCACCTGTATGGACTGCAATGATGTGCGAACCTTTAGCAAAGTAGCCTTGCTCTATAAGTTGCCATACAGCAAAGAGCATTTTACCGCTGTAAATTGGCTCAAGCGCAATAGTGTGTTGCTTGCTAAAAGTTTGGCAAAATTGCCACAAGTTATCGCTAAACTTTCCGTAGCCACCATCATGAAAGTCGCAAAGCAGCTGCCAGTTTTGTTGCTGATTTGCTTTATTACTTAGCTTCTTTATCTCATCAATTAAGTAGTGCGCTTGTTTCAGTACTGCGACACCTAACAGCTTTGTGTGCTGCGGTGCGCCTTCAATTAACCCCGCCAATGTACCGCCACTGCCAGTAGGGCAAACAATCACATCAGAACTTGGTAGGCTCTGTGCTAACTCTTTGCAACCTAAAAGCGCAGCTGCGTTGGTGCCGCCTTCTGGCAGTATGTAGGCATTAGGAAATTGTGCTTGCAATTGTGCTAGGTAAGTTTGGTCGTGCCTTAACCGGTAAGTAATTCGATTTACTGGGTGTAAGCTCATACCGCATTGCTTTGCGTAGTTAAGTGTTGGATTTGCTTCGTCTAGTTCAGGGCCGCGAATAATACCGTGGGTTTTAAAACCAAATAGTTTACCCGCAGTTGCTGTGGCATGAATATGGTTTGAAAATGCACCACCAAAAGTGAGTAGTTCAGATTTCTTCTGTTGCTGCATGGCTTGCAAGTTAAATTTTAGCTTACGCCATTTGTTGCCACTAATTTGCGGGTGAATAAGATCATCACGCTTGATGCTGAGCTGAACTTTACGTGCCGCTAATAAGGGGTGATGAATTGTTTGTACTGGTGATTCAAAAGAACTATTCACGGTATCATTTTTTAGTAAATAAACACGCCCAATTGTAGCAAAGTCGTCTTAGAGATAGAAATTAGTCAATTAAACCAAAATGATTTTGTTATTTACTGGCATCAACTAAGGTAATAGAGGTAAACTGAGATAATAATTGAACAAAGCTTGTGTTTTGCCTTGCAAGTACATAGCATAAGAGTTTAATTATAAAAAATAATAATGACCAAATAATTGCCGCTTTTTGGGAATGGAATATATGCGAATTGCTCCTTTATCTCTGTTAATTTCAGTTAGTTTGCTAGCGACAAGTGCATTTGCACAAGATACAGCTACGGTAACTGGCATTGAATCAGAGATCAGTAAAAAACAAGCCGAATACGATAACTCGACCCTAATCCTCGAAAAACACCTAAAAGAAGAAAGTCAGTTACAAAAACAACTCGAATTATTGCGCGCCCGCTCAACTGAGCTAGATAAAGAAAAAAACCAAGCGCTAGATGCAATGAACGAGATGTACCGCCGACTGATTGATGACCCAACTCTTGATATCAGCAATGCGCAGTCGCGTTACCAAAAAGCTGTGGTTGATCATAAACAAAACAAAGATGATATTTCGATGCAATTGGCGGCAATTGCTTCACATAGAAAAGATATCGAGCAAATTCGTGTATCAAAGCACACTCAGCTGAATACCTTAGAAAGCTTAAAAGAGCAGTTAGCAACAGCACGTGTTGAGCGTTTACGTAACGAGTTTACACGTGAAGGCACGCTAGAAGTTAATCATACGATTAACTGTAAGCGTACCGAAACACTTGCTGCCTGTGAGCAGCGCGGCCAACAAATGGGTTTACAAAAAGCCACTAAACGCTTTGTAGACCAGATTTTTGCTAACTTAACAGAAGAGCGTTTAGTTGAACCGAAACGTAACCTTGCCGGTGCACAGGTTAAGATTTTAAGTAGCCATGTCGTGAACAGTGCTTTTAGTGGTCAAGGTAACTACAACGTTAATTTAAGCGTGACCATGCGCGGTGATGTAAACAGCAGTCGTTTATGTAGCCTACTTAATTTAGACAATCGTTTTTGTGCAGATTATGGCACGCCTTTGGCCGGTAATTATCAAGCAAATTACGACGCAACGTATTCAGATAGTCAGTTAACATTCAGTAACTCTCAGGATAATAATCAAGTGGTCTCTGTATCACGTTTTAATGAGCAACCTGTAAGCGATTATTCTGTAAAAAAGCCAATTAAGGTTGAACCATTACCTGATCAAAATAAATCTAAAATGGTTGAATTAACACTGCGTTCAAATGTTTATGATGATGAAGTGTTTATTGATGGCGTGAGCTATGGTGCAACTAGGTTAACAACGTCATTACCAAAGGGCTTTCACAATATTGAAATTCGCAAACGTGGCTACAAAAGCTACAAAGCGCGAATTGATCTGCGTAAAGCACAAACCATTAATGCAAACCTAGTTAAAGTGCCTGAGCCAGTTGTTGCTGAAGTGACAGCGGCACCAGAGCAACCTGTAACAGCACCTGTTGCAAGTATTGTTAATAAAACCAGTTCTGCCAGCATTGTCGTTATTCCCGCTGGTAAATTTAAGATGGGTGATATTAACGGCAATGGGTTAGCGAATGAGCGCCCAGTGGTAGAAAAAACCATTGCTAACTCATTTGCAATGCAAAGCAAAGAAGTAAGCGTTGTTGAGTATGAGCAATTCGTTGCGAATACCGGCTATAAAACAGAAGCAGAAAAAGATCGCGGCTGTGCATATTACTTAAATGGTGAACCAGTTTGGGAAGCTACTCTAAACTGGCGCAATCCGGGTTTTGATCAAGAAAGCGATTTCCCGGCGGTTTGTTTAACTTACAACGATGCCAAAGCGTATGCAGATTGGTTATCGGGTCAAACAGGCCAGTTATTTCGTTTACCAAACGAGGTTGAGTGGGAATACGCTGCACGTGCAGGTAAAGAAACTGAATACCCTTGGGGTAACGAAATTGGTAAAAATTTAGCGAACTGTGGCTGGTGTGGAAGCGAATGGTCAAACAGGAGCGCAGCACCAACAGGGTCGTTTTCTCCTAACGCATTCGGCCTATACGATACAGTAGGTAATGTGTGGGAATGGACAAACAAAAAGTCAGGGCAGTCTGATGTGGCTGTTCGAGGCGGTGCATGGAATTTTGCTCCAAGCCTAGCACGCGTTTCAACGCGCTTAATCTTAGCGCCAGATTTTCGTGCAAACTATATCGGTTTCCGTTTAGTACGCGAACGATAAGAATTTAAAAAGGAAGCAATGGATGCTTCCTTTTTTAGCAATTTAATTAAAGCAGTTGCGCTTTTTCATGATTAGCATGATAGAGTGAGAGCAGCTAGTATAAGAACGAATTTTCAAAGGTCATCCAGCCTCATGTTTAAAAAACTCCGTGGTATTTTTTCAAACGATCTATCGATCGACTTGGGTACAGCCAATACCCTAATTTACGTAAAAGAAGAAGGTATTGTATTAAACGAGCCTTCAGTTGTTGCTATTCGTCAAGAGCGTGCTGGTGGCCCTAAGAGCGTAGCATCTGTAGGTACCGAAGCTAAGCAAATGCTAGGTCGTACACCGGGTAACATCAAAGCGATTCGTCCAATGAAAGACGGTGTCATTGCTGACTTCTACGTGACCGAAAAAATGCTACAACACTTTATCAAGCAAGTGCATAACAACAACTTTATGCGCCCAAGCCCGCGTGTTCTTATCTGTGTGCCTTGTGGTGCAACACAAGTAGAAAAACGTGCGATTCGTGAGTCGGCTATGGGTGCCGGTGCTCGTGAAGTTTATCTAATCGAAGAGCCAATGGCTGCGGCTATCGGTGCTGGCCTACCAGTGTCTGAAGCAACCGGTTCAATGGTTGTTGATATCGGTGGTGGTACAACTGAAGTTGCCATTATTTCATTAAATGGTGTGGTTTACTCTTCATCTGTACGCATCGGTGGTGACAAATTTGATGAAGCTATCATTAACTATGTACGTCGTAACTTTGGTAGCTTAATTGGTGAAGCAACTGCAGAAAACATCAAACACCAAATCGGTTCGGCTTTCAAAACAGATGAGCCAATTGAAATTGAAGTACGTGGTCGCAACCTAGCGGAAGGTGTGCCGCGTTCATTCACCCTTAACTCACACGAAATTTTAGAAGCACTGCAAGAGCCATTAATGGGTATTGTAAGCGCGGTAATGGTTGCTCTTGAGCAATCTCCACCAGAGCTTGCATCTGATATCTCTGCTCACGGTATGGTATTAACCGGTGGTGGTGCATTATTAAAGGATCTAGACCGTTTATTAATGGAAGAAACTGGTATCCCAGTTGTGGTTGCTGATGATCCATTAACCTGTGTTGCACGTGGCGGCGGTAAGGCACTAGAAATGATTGATATGCACGGTGGTGACGTATTTAGCTACGACTAATGAAGTTACTTTTTGGTCGTACCATCTCTTTGCAACTGCGGCTTTTTGTCGCAGTGCTTTTGAGTGTCGTGCTGATCGTGGGCGATCGCTACACGCAAGGTGGTACAACAATCCGCACCAGCCTAAACACTCTAGTTAGCCCACTTATTTACCTTGCCAACTTGCCCTATGAGCTATTTAGTATTGGCGCGAAGAATCTGCATACCCGCGAACAGCTTTTAACCGAAAACGAAGCATTAAAAAAGAAGCAGTTACTACAAAGCGAACAATTACAACAACTGCAATTTCTATCTCGTGAAAACGATAAATTACGTGCTTTACTCGGTTCATCGGCTAAACAATCAAATCGTAAAATTATTGCACAAGTCCTCTCTGTTCACTCAAACCCGTATAGCCACCAAGTGGTTATTAACCGAGGAACAACCGATGGCCTAAGCGAAGGCCAAGCTGTGATTGACGAAATGGGTGTAGTGGGGCAAATCACTCAAGTGGGGTCAACTACCTCGCGCGTACTACTGATGACAGATACAACTCATGCCACACCTGTGCGTATTTTACGTAACGATGTGCGTACCGTGGTTGAGGGTATTGGTAAAATTAACGTGGTAAAGCTTTCGCATGTACCGCATAGCCTTGATGTTCGCATTGGCGATATCTTGGTTACGTCTGGTCTTGGTGGTACTTTCCCAGAGGGTTATCCGGTTGCCGTGGTGACCGAAATTAACCGCGATGAAGGGCGTCCTTTTGCGCAAGTTTATGCTGAGCCAATTGCGCAACTTGACCGTATTCGCTTATTGGTTGTGCTGTGGCGTAATCAGCAGGAGAGCATCAGCAATGAATAGTCGTCACTCTTTGCTGATTGCTATCAGTATCTTTTTTGCATTGGTAATGGCACTAATGCCGTTACCAATTTCGTTTGAGCCATACCGCCCAGACTGGGTGTTAATGGTATTAATGTATTGGTCGTTAGCGGTGCCGCACCGTCTAAATATTGGTACAGCCTGGGTTGTTGGTTTATTAATGGACCTTGCATCAGGTTCGCCACTCGGTGTGAACTCACTGACTTATTCGGTGTGTATATTTATCACTGCTAGTAACTTCCAAAAAATTAGAAACTTTTCTTTATGGCAGCAAAGCATTTTAATTGCTTTGTTTTTAACGCTTTACCACCTCATGCAATTTTGGCTTAACCACTTTTTAATGGGCGTTTATTTTAGCCCGCATTATATGTGGCCAGTGCTAACCGGCATGCTTTGTTGGTGGTGGATATTCTTAATTTTGCGTAAATATCGCCGTCATTTCAGGATTAGATAATGCAAACCGCAATTTATTTGGCGTCTGCATCACCGCGCCGAAAAGAGTTGCTCAGCCAACTTGGCGTTGAGTTTTCTCAATTTAGCGTTGATGCTGATGAAAGCCAATTTCCAAACGAAGCCCCGCGTGATTATGTAGAGCGCCTAGCCAAACTCAAAGCACAATCGGGCGTTGCTATGGGTTACACCGACCGCCCAGTACTTGGCAGCGATACCGTGGTTGTCATTGATGATACCGCACTTGGTAAGCCGCTAGACCAAGCTGATTTTACCGCTACCATGAAGCGCTTATCTGGCCGTACCCATCAAGTGATGACGGCTGTGGCAATTGCTGATAGTGAGCAAGTAAAAAGCTGCCTTGTTGTCACCGATGTTACATTTAAACCACTCAGCGATGCGGAAATTGATGCCTACTGGCACAGTGGTGAGCCGCAAGATAAAGCCGGTGGTTATGGCATTCAAGGCTTAGGTGGCCGCTTTGTGAGTCATCTTTCGGGTAGCTATTTTGCGGTTGTCGGCTTACCTTTATATGAGACAGAGCAGTTATTAAACGAATTTTTAAGAGGGTAACATGAGCACCGAATTACTGATCAACGTTACACCGAGCGAAAGTCGCGTTGCGCTTATCGAAAATGGCGTACTGCAAGAAATCCAATTAGAGCGAATTGGCAACCTTGGGATTGTAGGCAATATTTACCTAGGTAAAATCAGCCGCGTACTACCGGGTATGCAGGCTGCGTTTGTCGATATTGGCTTAGAGAAAGCGGCCTTTTTACATGCATCAGACATTGTAAACAGTGCCTCAATTGTAGAAGGCGTTGACGAACAGCCAATCAAAAAAGTACAAGATATTCGAGAGCTTGTGCGCCAAGGTCAACATATCATGGTGCAAGTGGTTAAAGACCCGCTAGGTACCAAGGGCGCGCGCTTAACAACCGATATCACGATTCCTTCTCGTTATTTAGTGTTTATGCCAGATGCAACACATGTAGGTGTAAGCCAGCGTATTGAAACCGAAGAAGAACGTTCGCGTTTAAAGAAAATTGTTGCTGAATATGGTGATGATGACGGCAGCTTTATTGTTCGTACCGCAGCAGAAGGTGCATCTGAAGCAGAGCTACGTCACGATGCGGAATTTTTAAAAAAGCTGTGGCAAAAAATCGTCACTAAGCGCAAAAAAACCAGTAAAGAAAGTATCTTGCATGAAGACTTAACACTGGCGTTTCGTACTCTACGTGACTATGTAGGTGAAGACATGGAGCGTATTCGTGTTGACTCAAAACTAACCTATCAAGAGCTTAAAGAATTTACTGAAGAATTTGTGCCGCTGTTATCGGGAGCATTAGAATACTACCCGGGTGAGCGACCTATTTTCGATTTATTCGATGTTGAAACCGAGATCCAAAAAGCACTACATCGTAAAGTTGAGCTTAAATCGGGAGGTTATTTAATTATCGACCAAACCGAAGCGATGACAACCGTTGATGTAAATACCGGTGCGTTTGTTGGCCATCGTAACCTCGAAGAGACCATTTTTAATACTAATATCGAAGCAACCTCAGCGATTGCTCGTCAGCTACGTTTACGTAATTTAGGCGGCATCATTATCATCGACTTTATCGATATGATTAGTGATGAGCACAAACGCCGAGTATTGCATTCACTTGAATCTGCGCTTGCAAAAGATCGTGCAAAAGCCAACATAAATGGCTTATCTGCACTAGGCTTAGTAGAGATGACCCGCAAACGCACCCGCGAAAGCTTGGAGCACATTCTTTGTGATGTGTGTCCAGCGTGTTCAGGGCGCGGCTCGCAAAAAACGGTCGAAACGGTTTGCTACGAAATCTTGCGTGAAATCGTGAGGGTAAACCGTGCCTATGCAGCTGATAAGTTCATGGTTTACGCAGCGCCTTCGGTAAGCGAAGCATTGATCAATGATGAGTATCACAACCTTGCTGAGCTGGAACTATTTATTGGTAAGCAAGTCAGTATTCAAACAGAGAGTTTATACAACCAAGAACAGTTTGATGTGGTAATGATGTAATGAAGGCAAAAACGGTCTGCTTTTATTGTTTACGTAAGTTATGGCAAGTATTTGCTATTACTCTCGTACTGCTGGCCGTTATTGTCTCTGTGGTAAAGTACTCACTGCCATACGCGAATGACTATAAAGATGACATTGAAGCGTTTTTGTATGAACGTTTTGATGTAAATTTAGCGATTGGCTCAATCTCAGCCAGTTGGCAGGGGAAAGGACCCGCCTTAGTCATCGAAGATATTTCCTTTGAAGATAACCAAACCTCACCCATTGCACTCACCATTGATAAAGCGAGCCTTGAAGTTAACTTATGGGAATCGGTAAAAACCCGTCAGCTTAAATCGAGCTACTTTGTGATCAATGGTTTTCATGCTGATGTCGATTTACCAACGATGCTTGATTTAGGCAATAAGCAACAATCAGGTAACTTTGAGCAAAAAGAACTTATTGAAGGTTTGTTTCTTGGTGAAACAGGGCACTTTGCAGTGCAAGATAGTAGCCTTAACTTTATCCTCAATGATGGTAAAGAGCGTAAGCTCATTCTTGAAAACATTGTCTGGCAAAATACCCCTGAGCAACATCAAGGCTCAGGTACATTAGCGTTACCAGGAATTTCTGTTGGTAGCTTTGACGCCCGTATGGCGCTGAATGGTTCGACCCTCGAAACCATGGCAGGTGATATCTATGTGCAAGCGGCGAACGTTGATGTATCTAAATGGCTGGCACAATATATTAATACCGACAAGCAGCAGCTTAATTCAGACATCAACTTACAAACTTGGTTTAGCCTTGATAAAGGCCTGATCAGCGATGTAAAAGTGCAGTGGCTACCGAGTTTTATCAACTGGCAACAAAACCAAGAAGCGCATCAAATCAGTTTAAGCGAAGGAGGTTTTCATTTATTTCCAAAGCAAGGTGGCTGGCGCTTAAAAAGCACCGGACTTACCTTTGAAAGCGATTTAAAACAATGGCCAACCTTACAATTTGAAGCTCAGCTTGGCGATAAAAATCAAATTTGGTTAAAGCAATTTGATTTTGCATTGCTGGCCAAGTTATCGCAGTTAAGTAACTTTGAAGTACTTGCCCCGTTTTTAGCGCGTCAACCCAATGGTCAGTTAAGTGATGCCTACCTTGAGTTAGGTCAGCAGGATAACTGGCAACTTTGGTTTCAGGGCGAACAAATTAATTGGCTGTCGCTGCAAGGTGTTCCGGGTGGGCAAGCTATCCGCGTTAATGGCTTAATTAATCAATCAGCTGGGCGAATTCAGCTTTATGGCGAGAATAATCAACTATTAACAAACGGCAGCTTTAGCCAAGATATTGCCTATAACCAATTAAATGTAGAACTAGACCTTCATCATTACGATGATGGCTGGCGCATTAGTAGCGATAACATTTGGCTTGATAACGACGAAGTAACTGTGGCTGCTGAGATGATGCTCAGCCTCACTGATGAACCGCGGTTAGATTTATATGCTGAAGCCTATGCCCCTGATGCCAAAGTCGCTGGGCATTATTTTCCGTTACCTGTCATGAGCAAAAGCCTTGTTAGCTACCTCAATGGAGCCATTAAAAGTGGCGAAGTAAATAAAGCGCAAGTGTTGTTCTCAGGGCCATTTAAAGGGTTTCCGTTCAAAGAGCAGCAAGGTCAATTTGAAGTGTTAGCGAATGTTGAAAACGCGAACTATAAGTTTTCACCAAGCTGGCCAGAAGTTGAAGATGCCAATGTCATTTTACATTTCGAAAATGAGCGCATGGATATCTATAGCAAGTCGGGCAAGCTGGTTAATCTAGTCCTTGGCGATAGCGTGCATGTCAGTATTGCCGATTTAATGAATGCAGATGTCTTAAAAGTTGCTATTAATAAACGCGCCCATGGCGATAAGCTTAATCCCTTCTTTTCTGCGACTCCGTTAGCAAAACCGTTAGCTGATGTATTTGAGGTAGTTCAAGCTAAAGGGGAAGCGCAGGCTGAAATTGAATTACTAGTAGATCTAGAATCTGGTCATGTTGATGCGATTGGTGAAGTTGAGTTAGCTAATATTCCGATTTACCTTGCACAGCCTGGGATCACACTTAATCACATGACCGGTATTGTTAAGTTTAACAACGATAAAATCGACTTAAAAAATGCCAAAGCAGATTGGATGGGTATGCCGCTCACAGCAAGTTATAACAGTGAAAGTGTGGCTGATAATTATCGCGCTGAAATTGCTATAAAGTTAGCGCTTGAAGCTGAGCCTTTAATTGAACAGGCCCATGGTTTACTGGCCGGTTACTTAAGCGGCCAAAGTGATGTAGATATTAATGTGTCGCTTAACTTTTTACCGAATGACTTTAATTACCGCGCCGATGTGAGTGGTAATTTAATCGGTGTGACTAGCCAACTACCTGCACCTTATAGCAAAGGCGCAGAGCATAAATGGCCATTAACTGCAGTGGTACAGGGCGACCGTATTTCTAATTTGATCACCGCAAATGTTGATGAGCAGTTATTTTTTAATGCGATTTTAGATAATGGCGAAAAGAAATTTAGTAATGCCCATTTAATTTTAGGTGCACAAGATTTAGGTTTGAACCGTGAAGGTTTTGCGGTATCTATTGATTTACCAGAAACCGAAATAGTGCCTTGGTTTGGCTTAATTGATCAAATTATTGCGCTTACCAAAGTTAAGTCAGATGCGCCAAGTGTGATGCCTGCATTCAACAACGTAACGGGCAAATTTAATAAACTGGCACTACACAATATCGACTTTAACGATTTTGAATTTCGCTTAGCGCCAAAACAATCAGATTTAGAGTTAAAGCTAAATGCTAAAGAATTACGTGCCGATGCACTGATCCCAACCGGTGAAACACGCAGACCAATTCAAATTTTTACTGACTACCTGCGTATTAATTTTAACGAAGCTGCAGAGCAAACAGAGCAAAGCACTGAACCAGAAGATTTAAGCTGGTTAACCCGAGTCCCAGCCATCGAGTTTAACTGTGAAGATTGTAAAGTCGCTGAGTATCAGCTCGATAAAATTAAAAGCAGCTTAGTTGGGGAGAACGATAAACTTTTGTTTACTGAGCTGGTCATCGACAAAGGCGATCACGTATTGCGCGGTAAAGGGCAATTTGCCGATGGGCAAACACGCTTTAGTGGTAACTTACAAAGTGACGATATTGGTGCGCTATTTGATGAGTTTGATATCACTACTACAGTAAAAGACTCTGACGCCAATATTAAGTTTGATCTTGCTTGGCAAGGCGCACCTTATAGCTTTGATGTACCAAGTTTAGCCGGTGAGTTAGATTGGCGTTTAGGTGAAGGGCACCTTGCTGAGATCAGTGATGGTGGTGCGCGAGTATTTTCATTACTGAGTTTAGACTCGTTAGTGCGTAAGCTGAAACTGGACTTTAGAGATGTATTCTCCAAAGGCTTTTTTTATAACAGTATGCAAGGCACCATGCAGCTAGAAAAGGGCATTGCTTACACTCAAGATACCAAGCTTGATGGTGTGCCTGCTGATTTAACGATTAAAGGCCATACAAACTTAAATACCTTTGAAATTGATTACGACCTAGCGGTTGCGCCACAGGTAACGTCGAGTATTCCAGTGATTGTGGCATGGATGGTTAACCCGGTAAGTGGCCTTGCGGCGCTGGCAATCGATAAAGTGATTCACTCGGCGCGGGTGATCTCAGAGATCAACTTTAAAGTAACAGGCAGTATGAACGATCCTGTCGTCGAAGAAGTGGATCGTAAGAGCCGTGAAGTGACGTTACCGCAAGCCGCGCAAAGCCAGCCGCAGTCGTCAACGCAACTAAAATTAAAAGATGCCGCATCTTCAGCGAGTTTAGATAATAATGAAGGCTAATCCTCATCCACAGGTTGTTGCTGTGCAAATGTGCTCAAGCATGAATGCTGAGCAAAATCTCGCTTTTTTAGCAGAGACATTGAATCAGTTACCTGCAACTCGGCCATTGCTAGTGTGTTTACCCGAAAGCTTTTTGATCTTTAGTAAGCAAAGCCAAGCAAGCTATGAATTAGGTCTGCAAAGTGAGGCATATAAAGCGAAGCTTGCCGATTTATGTAAGCAACATGATATTTGGTTAGCTGCTGGCACCCTGCCTGTTTCGCAGCAAAATGGTAAGTATTTAGCCGCCTCGTTTTTATTTAACAACCAAGGTGATGTAGTTGCGCAGTACAATAAAATTCACTTATTTGATGTGGATGTTGCCGACACTACCCGCAGTTACCGAGAGTCAGATGCGACAGAAGCCGGCAAGGATATTGTGGTGGTTGATTCGCCATTTGGTAAAATTGGCTTAGCAGTATGTTATGATCTACGTTTTAGTGGCTTATTCACTGCCATTCAGCGCCAAGGGGCTGAGCTTATTTTAGTGCCCAGTGCCTTTACCACAGTTACCGGTGCAGCTCATTGGCATATTTTATTAGCTGCGCGGGCAATCGAAACACAATGTTATGTGGTTGCCGCAGCGCAGTGGGGCGAGCATGAAAATGGCCGCCACACTTATGGCCACAGCATTATTATTTCACCATGGGGAGAAACGCTCAGTGAGCTTGCCTCTGGTACCGGGTTTATCAGCCATGAGCTTGATTTAAACCGCTTGAATACAATTCGCCAAGACATGCCTGTGCAGTCTCAGCAACGATTTAGAGAGCATTTATTATGAACACGGTTGAACAGCATTTATTACATGACAGCCAACTAACGAGAGAAGAATTAGAAAAAACGCTCGCTTTTATTCATCAGCACCAAGTTGATTATGCCGACCTGTATTTTCAATCGAGTCACCACGAATCTTGGGTGCTTGAAGACGGTTTAGTAAAAGAAGGCTCATACAACGTTGAGCGTGGTGTGGGTGTGCGTGCTGTTAGCGGTGAAAAAACCGGTTTTTCATACTCAGATGCGATTAACCTTGAAGCGTTAAACAAAGCCGCAACGGCAGCGCGCAGCATTGCTAATGCAGGCGAAAACAAAACGATTCAGGTGTTCAGTGATGTAGCTGCTAAAGAGCAGTATGCGCCGCATCAACCAATTCAAAGCATGAGCAACGATGACAAAGTAAGCCTGCTACGCGAACTTGAAAACTATATTCGTCAATTAGCGCCGGATGCTGAGCAAGTGATCAGTTCAATGTCGGCGGTTTATGAAGAAGTGTTAATTGCTGCAAGTGATGGCACCTTTGCCACCGATATTCGCCCGCTTATTCGCTTAAACTGCTCAGTGTTACTTGAGAAGAACGGCCGTCGTGAGCGCGGTGGTGCAGGGGGCGGTGCGCGTTTAGATTATGGCTATTTTAAAGAATTAGTCGATGGCAAACCGCGTTGGATGGAATACGCCGAAGAAGCTGTTCGCCAAGCAAAAGTAAACCTTGAAGCAATCGATGCACCTGCCGGTAGCATGGAAGTTGTGCTAGGCGCAGGTTGGCCGGGTGTGTTACTACACGAAGCGGTAGGCCATGGCCTAGAAGGTGACTTTAACCGTAAAGGCGCATCAGCGTTTAGCGGTAAAGTAGGGCAAAAGGTAGCATCTGAGCTGTGTACAGTCGTGGATGATGGCACCATTGCTGATCGCCGTGGTTCATTGAACGTGGATGACGAAGGGACACCTGCTGCGTATAACGTGCTTATTGAAAACGGTATTCTAAAAGGCTATATGCAAGATAAGCTAAATGCCCGTTTGATGGGAGTTAACCCTACTGGTAACGCACGCCGTGAATCGTATGCTCATTTACCTATGCCACGTATGACCAACACCTATATGCTAGGTGGCGAGCACAGCCAAGCCGATATCATCAGCTCAGTGAAAAAAGGTATCTTTGCTCCTAACTTCGGTGGTGGCCAAGTGGATATTACGTCGGGTAAGTTTGTATTTAGTGCTTCTGAAGCCTACTTAATTGAAAACGGTAAAATCACACAACCTATCAAAGGCGCAACACTGATTGGTAATGGCCCAGAAGTGATGCAGCAAATCTCGATGGTAGGCAACGACTTAGCGCTTGATAAAGGCGTTGGCGTATGTGGCAAAGATGGCCAAAGCGTACCTGTTGGTGTGGGTCAACCAAGCCTTAAAATTGATAACCTAACTGTGGGTGGTACGGCTTAATTGTCCCTACTGATAGTTATAGTGAACGCGAGGGTAATCCCTCGCGTTTTTGTATTAGCTCAATAGCATCCATATACCTGCGGCAATCATAAATAAGTTTTCACTCAGTGATATAAAGCCGAGCGGCACATTACTGTCGCCACCAACACAGGCGCATTTCAGCTCTCGTTTATCGATATACACAGCCTTAATAACTGATACCGCACCTATACCACCAATAAATAATGAAAATGGTGCAACAGCTAAGGCGGGTAATTTAGCCACCATACCTATCGCTACATACGCCTCGATAAATGGATAAACATAGGCGTAGGGCACGACACGCATGGCTAGTAAGTCATAGGTAATAAATGAGTTAGAAAAGCTGAATAAGTCTTGCAGCTTTTGTATCGCTAATACCGCCATTGATAATGCCACGAACAGCATCAGATTTTGCATAGAAAATAAAGCTTCACCACTGGCATAAGTGAAACCGCAGCTTAGTAGCATAGCTACTGCGAAAATGGCTAAAACAGGGATATAACTGGTACCTTGTTGGCCAGCCTCGGCCAGATTAAAAAAGTCGCGTAAATCATCGTAACCACCAATGCGTTTATCATTGATAAAGGTTTGTGGTGTGGTTTTTACATCATGCTGCTGTTTGAATTCGTCAGTTTGCTCACGGCTGGTTAAGTGACGATCATCAACATCGTAACCATGACGCTCTAGTAAATCTTTTGATTTTAAACCGAATGGGCAAATATGCTCATCGGTCACCATGCGATATAAAATTGCAGACTTAGACACAGTGCCTCCTTGTAAAAATGCCTTGTTTACTGCGTAATAACTATTTAATTACACAGTAAACAAGAGCAAACTCTTGCTATAACTGGTTACTTTATTAACAGTTACAAGGTTTGTGCCAGCACTGGTTATTGCTTAGTTATAGTTAAAACAGCATCCATTACCGGATCGATACCTGCAAAGTAGTCTTTTGCAGAAAGTGTAATTGGCATATCGGGCGCTAACCAGATTCGATGATCTTCCGCTCGGCTTTGCTGGTGGAATTGGCTCGAAATAAGGCCTGTTTGTTTACTGTATGGCAGGTTAAACCAGCCAGCTTCACCTGCCACATTTGGGCGGGTGCCTGATGGCTCACCTACAAAAATAGCAGGCACTATATTGGCAATCTTAACAGCTACATCATGACCTGCCGAAAACGTATTGCGGCCAATTAATATAAATAACTTTCCTTGTGGCTTTAATACTTTAAAAAATGCGGCCGTTGCCACCAAAGGCGGGGTGAGCGAGCCATTACCACCACTGTTATGGCGAAGGTCTAGCACCATATGTTCAATGTCATCGTGTTTGATCTGTTCTTGTAGCTGCATGGCAAATTCAACAAGAGTGAGATCTTTGCTATTACGCACATCATTGAATTGCACATACAGTAATTTATTCGCTTTTATTTGTTCGCTCCAAAACGGCGTATTGTTTTTTGCTAAGTATCTAAGCGTAGGGTGTTCAGCAAGTTTTGGTAACTTAGGAAAGCCTGCAAATTGCATTGATTTGAGCGCTGGTGTAATAGTGGTGATAGCGCCTTTTGGTGAGCTGAGCGTAAGTGTTACCTCGCTCCCTTTGCTAATGCCAAGCCCGTTTAGCACATTAAGCAAACTTAAATAATAGGGACCCAGCCAAAGGGTTTGCATTTCATTATCGCGAGCATTAACACGTTTAGTTAACTCAAGAGCTTGCTGGGCTGGTGTATCGGCAAATGCCTCAACTTTATAGCCAACATATTGCTGGTAATCGCTACTTGCTTTGCTGATGTATAAACCGTCACTAAATTGATAAAACTGAAATGGTAGTTGCTGAAAGTTGCCTGTTTCACCCCATGCTGGGATCAATAGATTATGACCATTGCCAAGTAATGCAATTAGCTCCATAAACTGAAAAACAATTTGCTGATCAGTCAGATCAGGAATCAATTTATCAATCTTAGCTACTTTTTCTGCAAACTGTTGTGAGCTCATGTTTTGATACATTGCCACGTGTAAACGTTTAATTTCTGAGACTAAAAACGCTAAATCGGCGCGCCATTTTTGATCTCGATTGAGTTCAGTATCCAAATTATTACCCGCAAGTGATTTATAACTGGCCGATTGCGCAAAGCGTTCAAAGTGAGGGTTAATACCAGATTTAAATAAGCTGGTGCCAGCAAGTGTTGGGCGGTCATCCCACCTTGCTGCCAGTGCTTTTTTAAGCCAATACTCAGCTTGCTGTTGGTTTTTAAGCTCTGCGTATGCCTCTGCAATTTTCACCATTAAATCGTTCGGGTTACTGGCCCCATTAGGAATGCCTTTTAAGCTAGTCCCAATTGCAAGTGCGCGTTGCAAAGCATTGCTGGCATTTTGATAATCGGCCAATTGAAAGTAACTAAGGCCAAGTAAATACCAAGTATCGCCATCATTTTGATATTCATTAATGAGCATTTTTGTGAGTTTATTCACCTGAGCCCAGTTTTGTTGTTTAGCAAATTCTATTGCTGCTGTTTTCGATTGAAAGTAAGCGATTGGGTCGCTTGCACCAACGCGACTTGGCTGCACTTTTAAAGCTTGATTCGTCACCTCTAAAGAGTGATTCGTTGCTAAAGCAAAACCCGAAAAGTTTATTAATAGGCACAAAGTTAGTAGTAAAAAATAGGACTTGTACATCAGGAGTCTCAAAGTTGTTTTTGTTTAAATTAGCGTTTGAGTTGTAAAAAAGCGTCCTAAAACAGGATTTAGGACGTTCTTTGTCTGTTTTATGAGCTAATTCTTTTGCGTTTGCTTCTTAAATTGACTCGGTGTTAATCCCGTTTCTTTTTTAAACACGGCATTAAAAGTAGATTTAGAATTAAAGCCTGCTTGAAATGCCAGCTCTATCAGGCTGAGTTTTTGAGGTGAGTCTTGCTCTATTTCGCGTTTAACATCATTCACTCTATGCTGGTTGATGTACTCACAAAAGTTGTTCCCCGTTGAGCTGTTAATAGCCCAAGATATTTCTTTACTACCGAGCCCGGTTTGATTTGCTAAGTCGTTTAGTGAGAGCCTAGGTTGTCGATAAAGCGATTCGTTAATAACCAAGTTATCAATGGTTGAGAAAATTTGCTGCGCAAGTTGCTCGTCAGCCGAATTAGTTTGTTCAGCTTCGGGTTCTTCAGGCAATGTGACTGGTTCGAATTGAAAGCTATTTTTGATGGTGTGAAACAACAAAAAGCTAAACATTAGCAGTAACAGTATTTCGTTTAATAAATACCAGTGCATCTTTAAATCGAGCGGCGTGATTGGTTGTACATTCATGCGCAGCAAATCAAATACGACAATAATGGCAAAAATAAATAATGCTTTGATCAGCCACTTTAATTTAAGGCTCTCAGCATCTGATCGCGCATGCATAAGTTGTTTGTGATAGCGCTTTAAAATGCCATAAGCGAAGTAGAAATAACCAAGTTGACTGAGCGAACCAAGTAAAATGATCGCTTGCGTGTAGTGGGTAAAGGTCAAGGAAATAGCCGCAGGAATTAAGTGTACCGCGTAGTGTGATGTTTTAAAGGGCTGTTTACCTGTAATCGACAAGGTAAAAAAGTAAATCATAGGCCCATACAGTAATGTAAATGCAGGGGTAATTAAGTAACTAGAAAACCCTAATCCTTCTAGCAGGTTAAAGGCGCACACACAGCCTTGAAATGCAAACAGCAACACCAAGGAACGACTTTGTTTTTGGCTATTAATTAATAATGCACCAAATAACATTTGAAACAGAAAGATACTCTGTACAAGGTGTACAGGGAATAAAGTGATTGATTGCAAAGTAGTTTACGTTTTTATTCTTTTAGCTGAGTTTAACAACTCCCCCTCACTTTGTAATCATAGGCATTAAAAAGTTTAAATTGGTCAGTATTTTAATTGCCTTTTTCTCTTCTTTTTGGCTGTACTTTCGAATAAGTTGATTAATGGCAATTTATGCTTGAATAAGCTAGAATTATCAGTATTACAGGAGGGTTTATGACTACCAAAACTGCTAAGACTAGCAATCAGCAAAAAACTAAGTTTATGCCCGATATGGATAACTTTAAGGTCAGTTTAAGCTATGAAGGTCTAACGCTGAAAACTAATAGTGAAGGCAAAAGTATTGCTGAATTGAAGCGTAAATATGCGCGATAAATACGGGGTAGCTCAAGATAAATATTGCTACCCTGCCTCTGATGTATTAATTAATTTATTAGATATTCGAGAATCGGATATATTAGATCAAGCTGAAGCTGAGTTTACCGCTGAACGCTATAGAACTTATGACTCCCCCGAACAACCTCTATCTAAGTTTTCACTTGAGCATTTAAAACATCTTCATCACCACTTATTTCAAGACTTATATGTGTGGGCAGGTCAAATTAGGGATGTTGATATCTCCAAGGGTAATACCCGCTTTTGTACTTGGACGCGTATTGAGCCTGAAGCTAACAAATTATTTCGAACCATTCCGGCAATATCGAATTGTCAGAATAATGATGAACTAATTGAAAAAGTGGCAGACTTGTTTTGTGAGCTAAATTTACTTCACCCATTCCGCGAAGGTAACGGTAGAGTGTTACGTTTCTTTTTTGAAGAAATGTTATATAGCATCGGCTATAAGGTTTCGTGGCCTCCAATCTCTCAGAGAGAGTGGATTGATGCGAATATTGCAGGTGTGAATTTAAACCTAGATTTACTTAAACGTATTTTTAGTCAAGCAATTTCTGAGCTTTGATAGTGTACTGAAATCACTACCAAATTTACTCAATAAAAAACCTTGTGGCAGCACCACAAGGTTTTAACATTGACTCGCAACGCGATTTATCTCATCGTTACAAACTCTTCTGAGCCAGTCGGGTGAATAGCCACAACAGCATCAAAGTCTGCTTTGGTTGCGCCCATCTTCATTGCAACGGCAAAGCCTTGGATCATTTCGTCAACGGTAAAGCCAATGCCGTGTAAGCCAACAACTTTTTCGTCTTCGCCTGCACACACTAGCATCATGTTACATGCTTGACGGTGCTGAGTAACCGCTGTGTACATTGCTGCAAAGCTTGATTTATATACTTTAACGTTATCGCTGCCGTATTGATCAATCGCTTGCTGCTCTGTTAAACCAATTGTGCCGATTGGTGGATGGCTGAATACCACAGTAGGTACTAGCTCGTAGTCCATTTTTAAATCATCAGGTAGTTTTTTATTGAATAAGCGCTCTGATAAAATACGACCTGCTTTAACGGCTACTGGCGTAAGTTCGATACCGTTTTCGATGATATCGCCAACTGCGTATACGTTTTCAGCTGTGGTGTTTTGGAATTCGTCTACTTTAACGTAACCAGCTTCAGTTACTTCAACACCTGCCGCAGCAAGATTGATCTTGTCAGTTGTAGGTGTACGGCCAATTGCCCAAATAACTTCATCAACGTTTTGGCTGTGACCATTTTCAAAGTGAATGGTTAAGCTGCCATCGCTTTCTTTAACTACTTCTTTAGGTGTGCACTCAGTGTGAAGAGTTGGGCCTTCTTTTGCCATAATATCGATAAGCGTATCAACAATGTATGGGTCAAAAGTACGTAGTGGTTTGTTTTTACGAACAAACAGGTGTGTTTCTGTACCAAGGCTATGAAGTACGCCTGCGATTTCAACGGCAATGTAGCCTGCACCAACCACAGCAACACGCTTAGGCTGTGCGTCTAGCTCAAAGAAGCCATTTGAATCAATACCAAGCTCAGCGCCTGGAATGTTAGGAATAGTAGGGCGACCACCAACAGCAACAAGGATATGGTCAGCAGTGTATAGCTCACCGTTTACTTCAACTGTTTTGTTATCAACAAACTTAGCAAAGCCATTGATTACAGTTACACCATTGCTAGATAAGTACTTGTTGTAACCTTGGTGAATACGGCCAATATACGCTTCGCGGCTTTCAACTAATTTAGCCCAGCTAAAACCTTTTAATTCAACATCAAAGCCGTAGTCAGGTGCATATGCGTTAATTGCTTCAGCAATTTGTGCGCCGTGCCACATTACTTTCTTTGGAACACAACCCACGTTTACACAGGTGCCACCCATGTGTTTTGCTTCAATAAGAGCGACTTTTGCGCCACGCATTGCTGCACGGTTTGCAGAGGCAATACCGCCACTACCACCACCAATTGCAATGTAATCAAAATGCTGAGCCATAGTTTGTCCTCAAAAATAGATAACTTTTTATTAATTAATCGATTTAGTAATAAGTTGATAATAGCATAATAAAGACCAAGGTTAAGCCCCTTGTATTTCATCAATTCGCCCCAACTTCAAAATCATCTTCGCATAAAATTTGAGAACGAAAATGACAATTGCAGAAAATAACCCGCTCATTGGTTTAGAAGGGCTTCCGCCGTTTTCTAAAATTAAACCAGCACACGTAGTGCCAGCATTAAAAGCAGCGATTGCTGAGTGTCGTACCAAAATAGATGAGGTACTGGCAAGCAAATCATACACATGGAATGATTTGGTGCTTCCGCTTGAAGAAGCTGATGACAAGTTATCACGCTTATTTTCACCGGTATCACATATGAATTCTGTCGTTAATAACGACGAGCTACGTGAAGCCTATGAGCAATGTTTGCCGTTGTTATCTGAGTATTCAACCTTTGTTGGTCAGCATCAAGGTTTGTACGATGCTTACAACGCGCTTCACAACAGTGATGAATTTAAAACACTAACGACTGCCCAGCAAAAAACCATTACTAATGCACTGCGCGATTTTGAGCTATCTGGTATTGCCTTAAAGCCTGAGCAACAAAAGCGTTATGGCGAAATCAGTGCGCGTTTATCTGAGCTGGCCTCTAAGTTTGGTAACAATGTAATGGATGCCACGCTTGCTTGGCAAAAGCATATTACAGATGAAAGCGAACTGGCTGGTTTACCAGAGTCTGCGTTAGCACTAGGTGCAGATACAGCTAAAAGCAAAGAGCTAGAAGGCTGGGTATTCACGCTAGATTTTCCATCTTACTTACCAATCATGACTTATGCTGATAACCGCGAGTTACGTGAAGAGTTTTACACTGCGTTTGTGACGCGTGCCTCTGATCAAGGCCCTAACGCTGGTGAATTTGATAACTCAGCTATTATGAGCGAAGAGCTTGCCCTGCGTCATGAACTTGCCGAGTTACTTGGTTTTAACAGCTACGCTGATATGTCATTGGCGACTAAAATGGCAGAAACGCCAGAGCAAGTTTTCTCATTCTTAGAAGATTTAGCTGCTAAGTCTAAGCCACAAGCTGAGCAAGAGCTTGCTGAGCTAACAGCTTACGCAAAAGATAAGCACGGTGTGACGGAACTGGCTGCGTGGGACTACGCTTACTACGGCGAAAAGCTCAAGCAAGAGAAGTACGCGATTTCTGATGAAGTGCTGCGCCCATATTTTCCAGCCAATAAAGTTCTAAGTGGCTTATTCACTACCGTTAATCGTTTATTTGGTATTAGCGTTAAAGAAGTGACAGAGTTTGATACTTACCACCCTGATGTACGTTTCTTCGAAATTTACGATAACAGCAACACGTTACGTGGTCGCTTTTATCTAGATTTATACGCCCGCGATCGCAAGCGTGGCGGTGCTTGGATGGATGACTGCATGGGTCGAAAAGTACGTGCAAACGGCGAATTACAAACCCCAGTTGCGTACTTAGTGTGTAACTTTAATAAAGCAGTGGGTGATAAGCCGGCTTTGTTTACGCATAACGAAGTGACTACATTATTCCATGAGTTTGGTCATGGTATTCACCATATGTTGACACAAGTTGATGCAGCGCCAGTTGCTGGTATTAACGGTGTTGCATGGGACGCGGTTGAGTTACCAAGTCAGTTCCTTGAAAACTGGTGTTACGAAGAAGAAGCGCTGAGCTTTATTTCGGGTCATTACGAAACAGATGAGCCATTACCAAAAGAGTTACTAGATAAACTCCTTGCGGCGAAGAACTTCCAATCAGGTATGCAAATGCTGCGTCAGCTTGAGTTCTCGTTGTTTGATTTTACTATTCACCATACTTACAAATCGGGTGAGCCATGTCATATTCAAGCAACACTTGATGAGGTACGCAGTAAAACGGCTGTTGTTAAAGCGCCAGCGTTTAATCGTTTCCAGCATGGCTTTAGCCATATTTTTGCAGGCGGTTATAGCGCAGGTTATTACTCTTATAAATGGGCTGAAGTACTCTCGGCCGATGCGTTTTCTAAATTTGAAGAAGAAGGCATTTTTAACCCAGCAACGGGCGAAGCTTTCTTAAAGAACATTTTAGAAAAAGGGGGTAGCGAAGAGCCAATGGAGCTATTTAAAAAGTTCCGCGGACGCGAACCACAAGTTGATGCACTACTAAGACATAGTGGTATTTCAGCATAATACACATTACTTAAACTAAAGCGCCGTAAGGCGCTTTTTTATTAATAATTCTTAGCAAATTCAATCTTGCGTACTATTCTTTTTAAAAACAGTTGCAGGAATTAAGTATGTCAAAACTTGTATTAGCCATTGATGATGATAAGTATGTCCATCATGTGATTGAAGAATCACTATCGGGCTTTTGCACGTTGATCCATGCTAAAAATGGTGAAGAAGGATTAAGACAGGCGATAAAGTACAGCCCAGACATTATCTTACTTGATGTTGAAATGCCTGCTAAATCAGGGTACGAGGTGTGTAACGAATTAAAAGCTAACCCGCAAACTAAAGATATTCCTGTGATGTTTTTATCGGGTAAAGCGGACTTACCAGACCGTGTAAAAGGCTATAACGCAGGTGCAGCTGATTACATTGTAAAACCATTCAATGCTGAAGAGCTGATGGCACGAATTCGTGTGTTATATCAGTACCGCCAGCATTCAAAAAAATTAACCAGTGACGTTGAGCGAGCGCAAATAACCGCCGAAATAGCGATGACAGATTCAGGTGATATGGGACGCATCATGCGCTACGTTGGGCAGACTTATCATGCGCATGATATCAAAGCGTTATCTGAGCATATGTTTGAGTTTTTTAACCCGATGGAGCTTGATGTCGTGCTGGCGTTTTGGTATCACGATGTCGGTGTGTTTTGCTGTGCCGAAGGTGGAGTATGCCCTTTAGAGCAGGAGTTACTTGAAAAACATCGTGATGCGAATCGCTTTGTTGATTTTAGCCACCGCACCATTATTAATTACCCTAAAGTGTCAATGTTAGTCAAAAACATGCCACTAGATGATGCCCAACTTTATGGTCGTTATAAAGATTTATTCCCGCACATCCTCGAAGTCACAAACGCAAAAGTTCAAGATATGGAAATTAATGAGCGGGCACTGACTCAGGCACAGCAAATTGGGAATGCCTTTAATGAACTATCTCAACAAATGTATCAAAACAGTGATTCACGCGAACGAGCGGTTGAAAAGCTAGCTGCGCAATTGGATGAGTTAAATAAGTCAGTCGCACAAAGCAATTTGTCGAGTAGTGATGAAGTAACTTTTCATCTACAGCAACTAGAGCAGACTAAGTTATTATTTTCTTCGCTCAATGATGATTTAGCGTTTATAAAATATCAGTTAAAACACATTATTGAAGCGCGTAGTGATCTTCTCGCCAGTTTGCAAAAAATGGCAGAGCCTAGTCACACTGAAGATGTCACTTCACAAACGGATATCGAGCTATTTTAAGGCATGCTATACTGACGCCGATTAATATAGCTCGGAGTTTTGTGTGGTAATTCATTGTCCTTTTAAAGAAATGCGCCCTTATTTAGATGCAATAGAGTTGCGTTTTGGTTTAGCTAAGTGGGCTGAGCAGAATGCGGGCTTTTCGCTTCATTATGACGACCAAGGTCTTAGCTTGAAAAAAAAGGACGAACCTAAGCTAGGTGCAATCCATGTTGATTTTGTAACGGGTGCTGCTGCTCACCGCCGTAAGTTTGGTGGAGGTAAAGGGCAGGCTATAGCAAAGGCTGTAGGGTTAAATAAAGGTGCCACACCAGTGGTTCTTGATGCCACCGCAGGCCTTGGTCGTGATGGCTTTGTACTGGCATCACTAGGCTGTAAAGTTATTTTACATGAGCGTCATCCAGTAGTTGCCGCGCTATTATTTGATGGCCTAGAACGTGCCTATAACGATGCAGAAATTGGCCCCTGGATGAAAGAAAACATGAGCTTAGTGTTTGGCTCTAGTCATTCGTTACTGGCGCAGTGTAGTGATACTCCTGATGTTGTGTACTTAGATCCTATGTTTCCTCATCGTGAAAAATCAGCCCTCGTTAAAAAAGAAATGCGAGTATTCCAAGAGCTTGTGGGCTCAGATAGCGATGCCGATGATCTATTAGAGTTTGCTTATCCGCTTGCTAGTAAGCGAGTGGTTGTGAAGCGCCCTGATTACGCGCCATTTTTAAATGACAAAACCCCGAGTATGCAAATCAAAACCAAAAAGAACCGCTTTGATGTATATGTAAAAGCGGCAATGGTTTAAATCTAATGTTTTTGGATGTATTTGGTTTTTTCGCGTAGTTGTTTATGGTGGTATTTCATCAAATTGTCATAAAAGGTTAATATTCTACGCGCGCAACGTTACTTGGGAATATCGTTTATGCGCGTGTCATCATTTACTCGGCTATTGGCCGTTTTACTTACTCTCGCTAGTATTTTATTAGCAGCCACTCTGTTTTGGGCAAGTCAAACCTTATTCGGTTTAGAGCAACAAGATAACGCTTATAACAAGCTAAAAAACACCATTATTATTGATTTAAAAAGCTACCTTGATGATTATTTAGAACAAGGTGACAGCCAACACTTAAATAAAGCTTCTACGCTGATAAGTGATGTTAAAAAGCAGCATTTAGCTAAGTTGCCTAGTGATCTTGCAAGGCAGCTTAATAGCCAGCTAACAGCACTCGATAAAGACATCAATGGTAAGTACCGCGCTTTAGGTAAGCTGTCGGGTAACGAAATGGCGCTGCTTGATAACTCGTTAAGACAAATGGCAGGCTCTGCCTCTTCGTTAATTGGCTATGCACGTAAAGCACAGCCGCAAACAGCGCTTGCGCTTGAATATTATCAACTTGCTGCTGACTACTACAGCGAAGTGACATCACTT
Organism: Pseudoalteromonas sp. PA2MD11; assembly: GCF_017808125.1. Lineage (NCBI taxonomy): Bacteria > Pseudomonadati > Pseudomonadota > Gammaproteobacteria > Alteromonadales > Pseudoalteromonadaceae > Pseudoalteromonas > Pseudoalteromonas sp. PA2MD11. The sequence continues at coordinate 5,896 of NZ_JADKNF010000017.1, read as the reverse complement.
GCTTTATATACTTACAAGTTAGTGATCAACTTTGATCAAGACACTAAAAACAGCCTTAATCAAAGTGTTGAAAACTTAAATGCCCTTGCTACTAAAATCGACAGACTCGAAAACCTAGGTGTAATGAGCGAAGTGGATGAAGACGCTTTATTTTTTGGCGAAGAAGCAGAAGATTTGGCCGGTGACATAAAAGCTGAGTTAAGTAGCTGGCCCAAACGCTTCCCACGTGATTTAGCATCCACTCTTGAGCAAGCAGAGCAGCGTCAAACCGGCATGCAAGCATTGCGCGAGCAAATAGGCGCCTTGTCTACAACGGTGCTCGGTGCAGAGCAAAAGCTAAAAGATGAACAGAGCGACCTTAAGCAGCAAGTGTTTATCGTGTTTTGTGTAGCCATTGGCATGCTGGTGGTTTTAGCAGCGGGTGTGTATTTCGTACAGCGTAACCAAGTGCTTAACCCGCTGCGTCAATTGCGTGATGGCTTTGCTTTCTTAATTGAGAGTAATGAGCTTAAAAACATTGAGAGTAAAAATCCGAAAACTGAAGTCGGTGAAATTGCCCATTACTTTAATCAATTGATTGAGCGCCAGCGTGGTGAAGCAGAAGAACGAGCACAAATGCTTAAGGTTATTAATGACTTTATGCTAGAGATGAGCGAGCACTTACATACGATTGCCCAGCAAACTGATGCTAGCCACTCTCAGGTTGAACAAAACCAAAGTTTACTTACTGATATTCAAGACATTGGTGAACAGGTTAATAACATCAATGGTCAAGTTGCTGATAACGCCAAACAAACCTTTGGTGCGATGGAGCAGAGCCTAGGCTTTGCAGATAGCATGTTAACCGCAAGCTCTCGTACTGAAGAACGCGTTGAGCAAGGCCTAGATAGCTTAAAAGAGCTATTAAAAGGCGTTGATGATGTGGGCCAAGTTATTGAGGTGATCAAAAATATTGCTGAGCAAACAAACTTATTAGCACTGAATGCAGCGATTGAATCGGCGCGTGCAGGTGAGCATGGCCGAGGCTTTGCGGTGGTCGCTGACGAAGTACGAAAACTTGCCAGACAAACGCAGGGTTCACTTGATGATATTAACAATCAGTTAAACCGCTTAAGTGAAAACTCCACCATGGTATCGGAGCAAATTAGTGCACTGGCTAATGATGCCGAGCTACAAACACAAAATGCCCAAGAACTTAAACGTAACTCCGAAGGCGTAGCTGGCAACGCGCAAGATGCAAATAAGGTCGCATTTGATGCTATGGAGCTGGCTAAACAGCAAAACGCCTTACTAGAAAACTTCAGTCAATCAATGCAAAGCATGAAAGGGCAGGTAAGCGAATCAAACTCTCTGGTTAGTGATATTCAGCATCGCCTACAAGAGCAAATGCATACCATTAAAGCCAGCTTAGGTTTATAACCCTTCAAAGGGCGAGCAATGGTTTACGTTGTTTGTCCTTAAAATCATGCTGTATTCAATTTTTTAGGTATATACTCTGTACTCTTATTTTCTTTCAAGGAATTACGATGATCGAACAAGGCCACACTATACCTACAGCAACCCTTAGTGAATTAACTAGCGAAGGCATGCAAACCTTAACAACAGAGGCATTATTTGCAGATAAAAAAGTAGTGTTGTTTGCGGTGCCGGGTGCATTTACACCAACATGCTCTAATGCTCACTTACCTGAGTTTATTACCCTGGCCGATAAAATTACTGCTAAAGGCGTTGATGCAATCTACTGTGTATCGGTGAACGATGCATTTGTAATGAAAGCATGGGGAGAAGCTCATAACGCTGAGCATATTCGTATGTTAGCAGATGGTGATGCAAGTTTTACCAAAGCACTTGGTTTAGATAAAGACACAGCTGGTTTTGGTGGTATACGTTCTAAGCGTTATGCAATGATCGTTGAAAACCAAACTGTAACAGGGCTGTTTGTTGAACAAGACAAAGAGTTTGTAGTAAGCCGCGCTGAAGCTGTGCTAGAAAAGCTTTAATAGCAATTCGTGCTTAAGTTAGTACAAAAAAGCCGGACGTAAGTCCGGCTGAAAGTCCCTGGGGGTGACTTAGGAGATCAACTATTAAGGTTGATATTGCGCATCCAGTGTAACACCCGAGAAAGTACGGTAAGCATTTAAGCTTAAGTGCCAAGTACCTGCTTGTGGATTACTGAACGTACAAGTTTCTGCGTTACCGTTTTTGTAAGGGCGACAGTCATAGCTTGATGATGTTGGTTGGCTACCAAACTTAACGAATAAGTCTGAATCGCCAGTACCGCCTGATGTCGTTACTGTAAAGCTTGCCATACCGGCAGGAACATCAATAGTGTAATGCTTCCATTGGCCTGCACTTGCAGAGATATCTGTTACTGTGCCACCACCTGCTTGTGGTGAACCTGAGCCTGAACCACCGCCAGAAGTTGTTAAATCACCCACAAGGCTAACACCTGAGTATGCAGAGTAACCATTCAGCATTACATGGTAAGTACCTGCTGTTGGGTTATCGATAGAACATACTTCGTTGTTACCGCCTTTATACGGGCGACAATCATAGGTTGATGTTGTTGGTGCGCTACCTGCACGAACGTAAAGGTCAGCATCGCCTGAACCGCCACTCATTGTGAAGGTTACGTTAGTCGCACCTGTTGGCACTTCCATTGTGTAGAAAGTTTGGCTGCTAGCAGAGCCACTTAAACCAGTTAGTGCTTGACCATCTTCTAATACGTTACCCGTTGGTGGTGGTGTTGTACCTGAGGCTGCTGCAACCGCGGCTGCCGCATCAACAATACCTGTACCACAGCTAGTACATGTTGCTGGGAAAGAACGAGTTGTCGATTTTAAGATACTTTCGATTTCATCAGGTGTTGCTGATGGCTTAGCTTGTTTGATTAATGCTGCGACACCCGCAACATGTGGAGCTGCCATCGATGTACCTTGTGAGTAGTGGTATGAATCACTGCTAGGGCTTGAAGAGCCTGAGTTGTGAGTAGATAACACACCTTCAGAGTCATTCGCAAAGCTTTGCGCGCCACCCGGTGCTGCAACGTCAATGTTGCTACCGTAGTTTGAGTAGTATGCACGACCACCGTTACGACCAACAGATGCAACGTTTACAACACCATTACAGTTACCAGGGTTGTAGTTTGCAGAGTTATCGTTATCGTTACCTGCAGCGATTACAATTACAGAACCGTTGTTACGCGCTTGGTTGATAGCGTTTTGTGTTGTAGAGCTACATGAACCGCTACCACCTAAACTCATGTTGATAACATCAGCAGGGTTAGCATTTGTAGGAACGCCAGAAACTGAACCACCCGATGCCCAGATGATGCCGTCAGCGATATCAGAAGTTAAACCACCACATTTACCGAGTACACGCACTGGCACTACTTTTGAGTTGTAAGCAACACCGGCAACACCTTCACCGTTATTAGTGACTGCTGCAACAGTACCCGCAACGTGTGTACCGTGCCAGCTTGAACTTTGTGCACTGTGTGTGTAACCACATTCGTTAGCGCTGATTGCATCACCCGGATCGCGTGCATCGCTATCACGACCACCGCCGTCGTTCGCTACAGACACGTTAGAGATCATGTCATAGCCTTGAAGAATGTTAGCATTTAAATCAATATGAGGGCGGTAACCAGTATCAAGTACCGCTACAACGACACCGCTACCCGTTGCTGTATCCCAAGCAGTAGGAAGGTTAAGACCGCCCGCTTGCTCGTAGTAGTGCCATTGGTCGTCATAACGAGGGTCGTTAGGCGTCGCAAACGGCTTTAACATTTGGTCGATTTCGATGTATTCAACATTACCAGAAGCGACCATTTCTTGCATAAATTCTTGGGTTTCTTCAGCTGATAGTTTTTTATCAGCACGCATTACGTGGTGATTACTCATCGCCATTGCACGAACGTATTGTGCTTTTACTTTACCTTTTTTGCTGCTGAAGTTTTTAATAAAGCCTTTTGCTTTTTTGTTCATCATAGTCGGCGTTTGTTCTGCTGCCGACATGGTCATCATTTCATCACTATTGTTTTTATACTTGATGATAAATTGAGTACCGAAGCCTTCTTGGCCTTGTAATTTAGCTGCAGTTTCCTGCATAGATGGTGACATAAGTTGATCTGGAGTAGCCATAGCTGCTGTTGTTCCAAACAACGCAGTCAAGCTCAGTGCAATTGCGCATTTCTTCAAGTTGTTGTTAGTTGTCATAATGATCCCTAGATTGTTATGTAAATCTCCACGATGTTTTTCGTGAAGGGGGACAAAGGTAAAATATATGTTAATTTAGTTAAAATATCGTTTTATTATGGTTGTCTCTATTTTGGTTATAACTAAATGTATAGACGTCTAAATCAGTCTTTTTGTGGTGTTTTTTGGTTGTTTTCTCATAATAAAGTTATAATTTTATGGTTTTGAGTTTTTGCTTTATTTCGTTTTTTGGTTTTATCTTTTTTGTAAAAACATCTCTGAGTTAACACAGCGACGACAATAACTTGTTATAATCAGCTAAATTTTTTTAGTGAGTATGAGTAATGACCCAAGTAGATGTAATTGTGATTGGTGCCGGCGCCGCAGGTTTGATGTGCGCTGCACAAGCAGGCTACCGTGGTCGCAATGTTACTGTGCTTGATATGGGCAAGAAGCCGGGCCGTAAAATATTAATCAGCGGCGGCGGGCGTTGTAACTTCACCAATGAAAACGCAAGCCCAGACAACTACTTATGTGGCAATCCTCACTTTGTAAAATCGTGTTTAAGCCGTTATACCCAACATGACTTTATAGAGCTGGTGGACCGTCACGGCTTGGCTTATCACCATAAAACGCTGGGTCAGCTATTTTGTGATAACAGCGCACAAGATATCGTTGACATTCTTTTAACTGAGTGTGAGTGGGCAGGTGTTAACATAGCGCTGCGTAACGAAGTACTCAGCGTGACAAAAAACGATGCGGGCTATGAAGTTATTACCGAGCAAGATAGCTATCAATGCGAGTCGTTAGTTGTCGCATCGGGTGGACTAACCATGCCTAAGCTCGGTGCATCACCAATTGGGTATAAAATTGCCGAGCAATTTGGTTTAGCAGTGCTACCAACGATGGCGGCATTAGTGCCATTTACGTTGCACCAGCATGATAAAGATCGCTTTGATGGGTTATCGGGGATCAGCATTCCTTGTCTGGTTACCAGTGAAGATGGCACCCAGTTTAAAGAAAACATCTTGTTTACTCATCGTGGCCTTTCGGGCCCAGCTATTTTACAAATCAGCTCTTTTTGGCGTGCAGGGCAAACTGTGTACATCAACTTGTTACCCGAGCTCGATTTAAAGCTGCAGCTTGAGCTTTGGCGTCAAAGCCAAGGGCAAAAGTCACTAAAAAATACCCTTGCGACAATTTTACCAAAACGCTTTGTTGAAATGCTGCACGACACGAAAGCGATCCCTGATTGCAATGTAAACCAGCTAAGCCATGCGCAAATCGACGCATTACATGACTACATTCACAATTGGCAAATTAAACCAAACGGCACAGAGGGTTATAGAACAGCCGAAGTAACGCTTGGCGGTGTAGACACCGACGAGTTAAGCTCAAAAACCTTCGAAGCGAAAAAGTCACCGGGCCTTTATTTCATCGGCGAAGTCACTGACGTCACCGGCTGGCTAGGCGGCTACAACTTCCAATACGCCTGGAGCTGCGGCTTTGCAGCAGGGCAGTATTGTTGATTTGAGTTGCTAGTTGCGAGTTGCAAGGGGAAAGGTGTTAGTGGTTAGGTCATAGGAGCTAGGCTCTAGGAACTAGGTGCTAGGTTAGCACTTGCTTGTAGATACCATCTCTCACAACCAGCTTCAAGTTGAAGTTTAAGTAACTTGAGGCTGATATTCGGTTTGATTTTT
>NZ_JADKNF010000016.1:97115-115807 GCF_017808125.1 Pseudoalteromonas sp. PA2MD11 | reverse complement strand
AAAAATCCGATGACCTGTGATCATCGGATTTTGATCCTATTATGCCAAATGTCAATTGCTTAACTGATCGGCATTGAGGCATCGCCTGGTTTTTTATTAACCGTAGTAGAACTTAAAAAGTACCAACCACTTTAACTTTATCAGTTACTTTTGCTGCATCGATATAACCAATACCATCAGCATTACCTGCAACAAAGTCAATCACAGCTTGATCATTAGCTAGTTTCTCAGGTGGAGTACCTTTACCTGTAAATACCAGTTTTGACCAATAAGCATTTAGCTGGCTGCTCGATTTTCCAACCACCTTATCGTTAAACTCATCGCTTACGCTGGTGCCATCTTGGTTTACTGGGTTTACTTTTGTGCCATCATCAAACGACTTTGCCTTACCAAGGTAAATCTTTTTGATCATACCTTCGTCAATAGCACTGCTATTTGCTGGGTTCACAATAACTGCAACATCAGCAAGTACAGCGTGTGAGCATAGCGTTAGTGCTGTCGCGATTAACAATTTTTTCATTATGAACTCCAATTAAAAAACTAAATCAACAGCAACAGCTACAACGTCGGTTTCTGTATCTGAAATGTCATCTTTAAAACGGCTGAAATCTACTTTTAAAGCAGCAGATGGGTGGAAGTCATAACGCGTACCAATGGTATACACGTTGCTTTTTACTTTCACGCCCTCAAGCACTTGATTAATACCCGCATTTAAAGCTGGTACTGCAGGTAGCGCGTTGTAGCGGTTGCTATCGTGTTTGTCGTCATTATTTTCGTAAGTTAAGTGCACAATCCACTCATCCATACGGTAACCAATAGACGTGTAGTATTGAGTTTGTTTAGCAAGAGCACTGTTTTCTACTTCAAACTCAGTGTATTCAGCATCAAATAGAATGTCGTTGTAATCAATTGAAAAGCCCACAGCGAAGAAAGAGCCATCATCTTCGTTTACAGCAATATCATCTGCTTGATCAACAAAACCGGCTGCTCTAAGAGTCTGCTCAAGGCCATTAAGTGCAACACCTGCGTCAGTGTCATTTTCAATATCAATTGTTGTATCTGCAACAAAGTACGCAGCACGAGCGCTAAACCAGTCATAGCTCATTGTCCAATTGATACCAGCAATATCATTAAGCTCTGTATCGCCATTAACCGATACCACAGCAATGTTGCCATCGAAGCTACCATAAATAACTTGAACGGTTGAATCCCAATCACCTAATTGCGTGTTATGTAACAGGCTAAGACCTTCATACGTTGAAAACGGAAGGTTATAAACAGATTGTGGCGGACGAACCCAACGGTAAGTGTAACCAACGTCTAAGAAGTCTGAATAACGGTAAAAAGGCACGCGCATTTTACCAGCACTCACTTGAAGCTCATCGCTGAACTCATAAGTTAGATAAGCCCATTCAAACTCAGCATCAAAATCATCACTACCACGCGCCACAATTTGTGCCGTAGCGCTTAGTTTTTCTTGTAAGTCTGCAGAAAGCTGTAATGCGAACATACTTTCGTTTTTAAACGAAATATCGTCATCGTAGCCGTAAAGAGTTGCGTCGTCGTCAAGGGCTTTACCGCCAACAATAGAAGCAAAGCCGTTTATGCGAACCTCTGCCATTGCGTTTGCAGACACAAATGCAGCACATAGAGCCAATGCAATAGGAAGTTTTTTCATTATGTATCCCTAGTATTTAGTGTGAAAATGTTGATTTCGCTTAATATTATAGTAGTGCGTAGCGAAATGGGCGACACAAGTTACATATAAATTGTAATTACATCAATGAATAAGTCGTTATTTTTCAAAAAAACGGTACTAAAAGTGGATAAAGTTGCTAGATAAAAGCGATAAGGGGAAAGAGGAAGTTAAAAGATGCGAGTCTGTAGCAGCGATTTCACATCGCGTCCTAGAGCCTAGAACTCGCTGATGACGCGGGATAAACTCGCTGCTACATGTAGGCGCGAAACTTGTTTCGCGCGTTTGAAGGCTGACAGCTCTTGCCTTGTCTAAACTCGATTCTCGTTATAACCACTTAACCCAACTTACTAAAGTCAACGTCTGGCAAGCTCTCAAACCCAGGGTGGGCGAAAAAATAGCCTTGCATTAAGCTAACACCAGCTTGGCGCAACCACTGGTATTCTTCAACTGTTTCAACGCCTTCTGCAAGGGCTGTAATATTCAGCTCTTCAAACATGGCTATACAATGGTTAACAATAATTTGTCTTGCTTTGTGAAGGTGTATATCTCTAATTAAATTCATATCGAGTTTAATTATATTGCTCTGAAAATCAGCCAACAAATTTAACCCAGAATGACCTGAACCAAAGTCATCGGTCGCAGTAATAAACCCCAAAGATTGGTAATAATCAACTACACGTTTGATATGTGTAGTATCTTCAACTTTTTCAACCTCGGTAAACTCGAACATAATCTGTTCTACCGGAAAATCATATTGCTTAGCAGCTTCAAGTGTCGTTTTTATACAACGCTCAGGTTTATAAATTGCATTAGGTAAAATATTAATGCTCACGATTGAATCAATTTTCAGTTGGGCAGCAAGTGAAATAGCTTTAATACGGCAAAGTTGATCGAATGTGTAGCGATTCTCGTCGGTTACTTGCGAAATGACCGAATAAGCCGACTCATTATTAAGGCCTCTAACTAATGCTTCGTAGCCAAAAATATGTTTATCGGTGCAATCAACGATTGGCTGAAAAGCCATTGTAAAATCAAAACCAAGTGCTAAATGGTCTTCGCAATGTTTACAACCTGTTGGCTGACATTGAGTTTGCTCTTTGTGCATTTAGCACCTCTGAATGAAGTCTTAATAACTCAATAGTGCTAGTAAATTATCAATTGTGCAATGTTGTTGAGTCAAAAGTATAAAACTATAGAGAAAATATGTTGCTGCCGTTTTACATAGCGTCAAACAGGCATTTATTTACTGTAGGTTCTTTCTTCACAGAGAGAAGTGAACGAGAAAATAATGAGATATAAAAACTTACTTCTCTGAAGCGCAGCGTCTCTTATCCTCTTTGTAAGTATCTGTTTTTCTCTGTGAAGCGCGAAGCGCCTCTATGTGCTCTGTGGTTCAAATATTCTTATGCACAATGAGAAGTTAATGAGAAAACAATGAGGGTTTATCGTATTTACTTTACGTATGTTTTCATAGACATATTAGATCTTCTCTAACCATAGAGGACATAGAGAACACAGAGGAAGACAAGGAGGTATTAAAGTGTACTTCTTTAAAGTGAAGTGTCTTGTGAGTATTTGTCTTTCTCTGCGTAGCGCTTAACACGTAGCGCCTCGGTGCCCTCAGTGATTCAAAACGTCACGCACAAAGATAAGTGAACGAGAAAACCATTAACTATTAGCAAAAATCATTTGCCACATAACATGTACCCATTTTATTTATTCTTCATTGACTCATTACAGTGATGAAGATAACCTCTAAATAAGGATGATTAGTTAGTATGGATACTACTTATGGCTTTAGAAATTAGAATTTGTATTGATTCAGTAACCGCTGAATTTGTGAAATGTAAAGAAGATAAAGAAGACAGCTTTACCAAAGACAATAACCATATAAAAAATCAAGTTATCACTTCAGGCACGCCATATATATGGCGAAGAGAATACTCTGACTCTTACACTCCGCCTACAAATGAACAGCAAAGTATAGTTCGTCAATTTGATTTATTGCCTGCGCAATCCCGCCGAAACATTGCATATATGCTTCGCGATTTTGGCAGTGAAACGCTTATGGCAATCTCTGATTTTCAAAACCAAGTTATGCCATTTTTGTCTGAAAATACACATGGAATAGTTGGGTCTGGAGCAACATCAATTCAGGCTCGTAGTTCAAAGTTCGCCACCTATGCCAACAAATATGAAGCCGCTTTAAGAGATATTCGCATGGCTCATAAATCAGGAATGCCCAAGTATCATATGGTTGCATTAGAACAAAAAGCATTCAGTATATTCAAAGAGCTGAACGGTCAGTTTCGTGCAGAATTGCAACGTTTTATGAGTGTAAACCGTGCAAGCCGTCGTGGCACGGTTTGGTCTAATCCGAATCGGGGAATCAATATAGCTAAATCAGCAAGGCATTCTGCCAAGCTCGATATAAATAGCACCGCTGAATTCAATAAAATTAAGCGGATTGAAAATACCGGACGCTGGCTTGGCAATGGCATGATTTTACTTGATGGTGCATTTAGAGCGAACAAAGTTTACAACGACTATAAAAACAATAAGGACTGGCAGCGAAGTTTATCTACAGAGTTAGCTAGTTTTGGGGCTTCAACATTTGCAGGTATCATAACAGCATCATCAGTCACCACGGCCCTATCTTCATTTCTAATGTTAACCCCATATGGATGGGTGGTTGCTTTAGGGGTTGGGTTAGGTGCTGGTTTTTTAATGAGCCTAGCGGTTAATACAAAAAGCAAAAAGCTAACAGAAAACATATATGATAGGCAGCCTTTGATGAAAGATTTGTTTTAATGTTGATACTCAACTCAATTCTATACTGCACCATTTTCTTCTTTTTCCTAATGATGATAATGACTGTTATATTCCCGAGAATATCAGTAAGGCATATTAATAATAGGATGCTAGAAAATGGGGCTTCCCCACCTAGTTGGGATAAAGGGCTTGGAGCAAGCGCTCCATTTTATGCACTTGCTATTTTTTTAAAAAGAGCTCGTAAGCCTACACCACTATTTGATGGTAGGTTTGTCGCCAAACATGCAAGGCCAATTGATAAGTTTCTCGCTTTTTTACATCTTCTTTCTACATTTGGCTTTATTCTTAGTATTTCAATTATGGTCTTATTAGAATATGTTTTGTTATAACTAACACCACAAGTTAGCAGCAAGCACACTTCTCATGCTAACGCCTGATGTTTGGGTTGTAGCTATAGGAACTGGCTTATATACAGAATTTAAATCATCGTTTTTTGTGAACGAAAAAGTGAAGTCGCTAACTGAAAAAATTTATGACAGAGAGCCGTTATTATAATGCCTAGTATAGATAAGTTTGCTCTGGCAAGTATGTTCATCTTTATGGCTTTAGCGTTTATTTTTGTGGTCTTATTTGCACGCATTTCTATCAAACACATAAATAAAAAAATGCTAAAAGATAATATTACCCCTCCGCTTTGGGACAAAGGTGTTGGCGCTAGCGCCCCTTTTTACGCTATGGCAATATTTTTTAAACGCTCGCGATTACCCACACCTCTTTTTGATGGCCGTTTTATAGCAAAACATGCAAGGCCGGTAGATAAAGTTTTAGCATTCTTGCACCTTTTCACAGTGGCAGGGCTCACAATCAGTGCGTTTACAGCCATGTATTTAGATACAGTCTAAATAAAAGAGAACTTGCGAAATGGGTTTTAAAATCTTTATTTTCTACTCCCTACTCGTATTTACAGTAGTTACTTTTGCTTCAGGCGTGCTGTTTTATAGAGTATCAGTTAAGTATATAGATAAGCATATGGAAAAAGATGGAGTATCTCCGCCTGGTTGGGATAAAGGCATCGGCGCAAGCGTTTCGTTTTATATATTTGCTATGTTTTTTGAACGTTCTCGTATACCGACGCCTATGTTTGACGGCCGTTTTGTCGCAAAGTACACAAGAACATTAGATAAAATTATTGGTGCAATCCATTTGGTTTCTATTATCGGAGCTGTACTCAGCCTATGTATAATAACTTTTTTAAAGCATAGCTAGATCTACGCGTTTATTTACTAAAATATAAGTAACCGGGTGAAGTATATTAAAAAATGTTTATACTCAACTCAATTCTATACTGCACCATTTTCTTCTTTTTCCTAATTATGATAATGACTATATTCTCGAGAATATCAGTAAGGCATATTAATAATAAAATGCCAGAAAATGGGGCTACCCACCTAGTTGGGATAAAGGGCTTGGAACAAGCACTCCTTTTTATGCACTTGCTATTTTTTTAAAATAGCTCGTCAGCCTACACTACTGTTTGATGGTAGGTTTGTCTCCAAATATGTAAGGGCAATTGATAAATATCTCGTTTTTTGCATCATCTCTCTACATTTGGCTTTATCGCAATGTTAAGTGGAATAAAAAGACTCAAGTACATCGAAGTTTAACTTTTCATCATTTTGGTAAATCCAAATGATAAGTAACGATCTACTTTCGTAAATCGTTACTTACTATAATGGCTAGCTAATTACTAATTGATGGGTTTAATTAATAAGCGCCTTCACTGTAAGTTAATTCGTAGCTGTGGCTATAAATTTCTAAAATATTGCCAAACGGGTCTTCCATATAAATCATGCGGTATGGTTTTTCACCTGGGTAATAATAACGTGGTTTTTCCATACGTTTCTTACCACCTGCAGCAACAATGCGTTCTGCAAGCTCTTCAACATTAGGATCTTGAACACAAAAGTGGAAAATACCTGTTTTCCAATACTCAAAGTTATCTTCTGGATTTTGTTGGTTTTTAAACTCAAAAATCTCAACCCCAATTCGATCACCCGTTGATAAGTGAGCTATTCGGAACTTATCCCAGTTAGCACCAAAAACATCAGTACACATCTGGCCAATAGGGCTATCATCTTCGGTAATTTCCGTTGGCTCCATAATAAGATACCAGCCTAATACTTCGGTATAAAACTTAACGGCTGCATCAAGATCCGGAACAGAAATACCAATATGCGAAAAAGTACGTGGGTATGTATTACTCATAATTAACTCTCCTAAATAAGAATGAGTTTATAGTTTACGAGCGCCTAGGTATTAAGTTAAATTATCATTTAACATTCAAATAAGTATATTTTGTTATGATAAATCCGGTTTGGTTAAAAACATTTTGTGAACTAGTCGAAGTTAATCACTTTACAAAAACAGCTGAGCGACTGTTTATGACCCAATCAGGCGTAAGCCAGCATATTAAAAAGCTAGAACAGCAAGTTGGAGCTTTATTGCTAGAGCGACACGGCAAACAATTTACACTTACTCCGCAGGGCCAAAGCTTATACAACAGAGGTAACCAGTTACTAAAAGAATGGCAATTTTTGGAGCAACAAATAAAAAATGATTCACCTTTTGAAGGCCGCGTAAAAATACAATCGCCGGGAAGTTGTGGGCTTAAGTTTTATAACGAATTGTTAAGCTTGCAATCAAAGCACCCAAAACTTTTTATAGAATATGCGTTTGCGCCTAATTCGGGGGTCGAAAAGGCCATAGCGAGTCATCAAATAGACATTGGTTTTATGAGCCAAGCACCTACAATGCTTGAGGTTACAGGGCAAAAAATAGCTAATGAACCCTTGTTATTGATAACGCCAGCCCAGTTCAAAACTATAGATTGGCAGCAACTTTGCCAATTAGGTTTTATTAATCACCCAGATGGAAAACATCATGCACAACAGTTATTAAGTGCGAACTTTGCAGAGTTTGAATCAATAGCTCAGTTTGAGTGCAGTGGTTTTTCGAATCAAATCAACTTAATTCTAGAGCCAGTAAGTTTAGGGCTTGGCTTCACTGTACTCCCTGCTCATGCTGTTAGTGCGTTTCATAATCAAGAAAAAATACACGTGCACACACTAACGCACCCCGTTTGTGAAGATATATATGCATGCCATCATCGCAATAGGCCATTAGCCAAGCGAATGAAAATAGTTATAAATGAAATAAAAAGTCTTTAATCAAGCGTACTAAAATTGATCACCTTTTTTCTTCTCGCACCTCGTAACTATGGTCTCCTATTTCTCTCCAACTAACTTCTAATGCCTACCCTAAAACCCTTGATTTTTAGCATTTAAAATCACATTTCATCCTTTGCGTTACCTAGCTTTAATGGTATTTTAGCGCCAAGCAATCTTGCCCCCATAAAGGAAGTAAAATGGCATCCAAAACCGTCGAATACTACAACCAAAATGCGCAAGCATTTGTCGATGCCACACTCGATGTAGACCTCAATGAACTTTACGACGAATTCTTACCGCTGATCCCAAAAAAAGGCGCTTTACTCGATGCCGGTTGTGGCTCTGGCCGCGACGCTTTCATCTTTAAAGAGCGTGGTTATAGCGTAGATGCATTCGATATCAGCCCAGCTATGGCAAAGCTGGCGTCAGAATACTTAAACCAAGACGTAGCTGTAAGCAGCTTCCTAGAGCTAAACGACGTTGCTAAATACGACGGCATTTGGTGCTGCGCAAGCCTTATTCACGTAGCAAAAAATGACTTAACCGACGCATTCAATAACCTTGCCCGTGCATTAAAGCCACAAGGCATCGTGTATGTATCGTTTAAATACGGTGAAGGCGAACGTGAACACAACGGTCGCGAATTTACCGACTTAAACGAACAAGCCCTTGAAAGCATTATTAAAGGCACAGACCTATTTATCCTCAAGTCATGGCAAAGCGCCGACCAACGTCCAGAGCGCGCCACAGAAACATGGCTAAACGCCATTCTGCATAGAAGAACGATTTAATAATTTATATGCGGTATAGCAGGCTATACCGCAACTCTCCCAATATTGTATGGGTTTTAGAGTATAGCTCTACCTAAAATCCTATATTTTCAATAGCTTTTCATGCTAGATTGTTCCTAAACTAAATCGCCGATATTCAAGCTACAACAATGCGTTATGAGCATAAGAGGCAAATGTGTCGGCGTAAACAGGGAACAGTTCATGAACTTTAGAGCACTTTTTAAAAGTACACATAAGGCTTGATTGATGATGGCCATGCAGCAGCAACTCGATTTTATTGCTTACATCCAGCGTATGCTGGTGGAAGGTGATTTTAGTGCTACCTATAAGTTTGCACTATTGCATGCGTTGGCTGATGTTTGTGTTGAGCAACCAATGATGTATGAAGCTAGCGAGTTAAACATTGATCTTGCTAAGCTTGCTGAAAAGTTAATAGAGCTTTATTGGCACCATGCTGTACCATTTTCTTCTGCTCGTAATGGTGAAAGTGCTTTACTAAAACAAAACTCGGGTGCGCAATCAAAAGTAATTGCGGTGCTATACGAGTGCCAGCAAAACAATATTCGTAGCTTGCGCCAGCTCAAATTAAGCCCTTACTGGCACACCACTTACAAAGCTGCATTAGACACGTTAAAAACAGGCCCGTTGTGGCGCTTACAAATTCTCGCTAAGCAAGAAGAGTGCTTTTTATATCCGCACACAAAAGGCAAAAGCTATATCACTCTAAACGCAGGCATAGCCGCTTGTTTTAGACGCTTTTACGATTTAGTTGTCTATTTAGCTAAGAATGCATGGCTACAAAAGATTCAAAGCATTAAGCATAACCAAGCGCTTATTGGCCCTCAAAGCCAACTGCATGACTTTTTATTTGGTTTCGACCGCACAGCACTTAATAAAGCAAAACCAGTTTTAGTCGAAATACAAAAAGGCCAGTGCTTTTATTGTCAAAAGCCACTCACAAGTGCTATTGAAGTTGATCACTTTATTCCTTTTGCTCGCTACGCTAACGATTTAGGCCATAACTTTGTTGCCGCCCATCGAAGTTGTAATAACAGTAAGCGTGACTTTTTAGCAGCCCAGCTGCACCGCGAACGTTGGCAAGACCAAAATCTAGATCGCCACAGCCAGCTACTCACTGATGAACTAACTCGCTATTTTCATTGTGATGTAGATAAATCCCTTGCAGTAAGCAATTGGGCATACCAAGTTGCAAGCAGCAATGGCGCAAAACTTTGGCTTGCAAAAGATAAATTTGAGTTGGCGGGAAGTAATGTTTCTCACCAATTGCCAAGTAATGAACTTGGCTTAGTAGCGGACAGTAAGCCAGCATTTGATTTTAAATAAAATTTGAAGCAAGAAAGCTTTTTCAAGTTTGCCAGATTGCTGGCGGCAACCAAGGGGCGAATACCGCCGTCCGCCCCTTGGAACCCCACGGCGCCCCGAGGAACACACTGAATCCTCAAGTTAAAAATTGATGTGAACGTAAACGCCGTTTAATCGCCATCCATGGCGAAGTCACGGCTTAACTTGCATCCATGCAAGTGATTACTCATCAACTTTTTCCTTTCGGGTGTGTTCACGGGGAATTGGAGTTAACTGCACGTTTGGTTATGAAACTTAGCTCCAAAGGTGAACTTGGGCTGAACAGTAATTGCTCTAATTTTAAATACCTGATAGTTTTATAACCACATAATAAGAAAGGACTCTATCAATGAAACTTAACCAAGTTTTATCTATCGTAAATCAAGTCGAAAAATCAAAATTCATTTCATGCCTAGATCGTCTATGCTCTGATGCTGCTAAAAACAATAAAAAGCTAGCAAAAACAATAGATAATATTGATGGCCAAATAAAAAACGCATCAGGGAGTGAAATTACTCAGCTCTTTAATACTGTCAGAGATTTTTTTAAAGAATCAGTTAAAGAACAAATCTTAATGAGTTCGGCACAGCTAAACCTTTTAATTAATTTGCTAAGCCGAGATGGTAATTGTGTAGCTAGAATAAGTTGGATTGAAACTCTATATGCGAAAGAGTGGAAAGAGCTATCAAAGTTATCTAAAGACCTCCAAAATTGTATAAAACAAGGTTCACCTGAAAGCACATTTGATAGAAATAAAGCACTTAAAATCTATCATGCATGTATGAGTGAGGCTTATTTTAATGATCAGAAAAATAATCGGGATGCGAAAGTAACAGATGATGAAAGAAGTATTCTTAATGTACTCGCTAATGAGCTTGAACTTACAACAGATGAGTGTGCAGCTATTGAGCATCTAGTTGATGTGATACCTGAAACTGGAGTTTTAGATGCCCTAAATAACTTAAGAGATATGGGGTTAGTTTTTGTTAGTAAGAAAAGACAGGAAGTCTTTGTCCCCGATGAAATAGTTACTCTTTTGAATGAATTACAAGGTAAAGACTTAGCAGATAAATATATATTGAGAATTCTAAGGACATTAACTGATGCCGAGCTCTCAAATGCGCTAAAAGCTCATGGTCGTAAAATTAGAGGAATAAGCCGAGCTGAGAAGATTCAAACAATTATCCATTCTGGTATCAGTGGCTCTAAGCTTTTGAGTGATGATATCCATAACCCTGAAGATACTCAAAATCAGCGCAAAGAAAGATTAAAGCAGCTAATTACTGATCTGGAAATAGATACAGATAAATTAGGTACAACGCTCGATGAAAGAATTGGCTTAATTCTAAATTCACTTTCAGGAGCGACTGAAAAAGAGTTCGATTGTTTAAGTGTGAGTGGTTTTAAGCAATTATTAAAAACCTTGGAAGATCACTTTCCATCTATGCAAGCTGTTCTTAAAGAGGCTTTCGAATTAGAACCAACAGAGATTATTGATACTGAAAAGCTACGTTCATTAAGTATTACTCCGCATGATATTTTATATCTTCTCTCTAATGATGAAGTCAAAGAGGTCAGGGATAGTATGGGGTTATCAAAACGTGGGAATCCACGCTTTGCCATACTAGAAAGTTTTGCTAATGCAACAGACAAGTTAATTGAAAATTATGACTTATTAGCAAGAAGAGATGTAAATGGGCTTAAAGACGCTGGTGTAGAAGTCATCGAAGCTGACTTGGGTATTAAATTTGAAGAAGTCACTAAAGCTATATTAGAAGTTTTAGAATTAAACATTGATGAAGATCTGCGTAAAGACTTGAATACAACCAAAGATAAAGCCGATATTGTGATTTCATTGAGTGATAACGATATCATTATTGGTGAAGCGAAAACCTGCAAAAACGGTGATTTTGCCAAATACTCTACTACCTCTCGTCAAGTTAAAGCATATGTAAATCGTGCAGAGAATCAGGGCAAAAGAGTTGCTCAAGTGCTAATTATTGCACCTAGTTTTTCTGATGATTTTATTGAGTCAGCAGAAATGGATACAGAAGTAAATATTTCACTTCTTGAAGCTCACGGTTTGAAGTTAATTCTTGATGCTTTTAAATCTAAACGAAACCCTAGCTTTGCACCTAAATTACTTACAAAAGGTGGTTTGTTGAAAGCTGAATTGATTGCGAAGAATATTTGAACTTAAAAAAGTTAGAAGAAATTACACAGGGTAATAGAATGGAAAGTGGTTTAATAACGTTTTTTGATGTAACTGAATGTGGCTTTTATAAAAAAAGAAAGTGCTCTGACTCAGGCAAGTTCGAAAGTATACATGTTCAAGGTTCTATAAAAGAAAGTGTTGAACAAATAATAGAATGGGCAGCTAATAGAGAATTTGAGCAAACAGTTCCTTGGTGCACAGAAGAAGCTCCTAGTAGAGCAAAAGTTTTTTTTAAAGATTACAGTATTGATAGTGAAACGGGTGAATGCTTAATTATTTTATGTAAGTCAATTAAAAATGGTTCTAGCCGCCTTCATGGTTTTGATGGCAGCACTAAAATAGGCGATGGCAAAAAAGATGTTTTTCCTATTGATAATAAGCGTAAGGGAAAAGAGCTAATTGTTGCTGATATTATGTATTATTGGTTTCTACCAGAGGAAAATCTTTTAGCTTCGATAAAGTTCCCGCACTCTATTTGTTCGACTGATGATGTTACTTATTTTTTTAAGAAGTGTATTGATAACTTTATACCTAACAAGGGCAGGTGTGTAAAAAATACAACTATCTACAATCATTTTTCAAAAAGAGATATAGCTGTCAAAAGAGTTACTTATGAAGCTCCTGATAAAGCTTCTATGAGTTATAGCTTTAATGCAGAGATGAAAGAAATTGAACTTAAAAATACTCAAAACTTAGGTAAGTTGTGTAAACAGATTACCCATATTGTAATACGAGATACTATTTCTGCAAAAAAGGCTATAGAAACGGAATCATTGTCTGAACTGTGGAGAACATTCAGAAATAAGTCGAATGATTTAACAAGAAATAAACATGTGGAAATAATTGAAGAAGTTTTTTTAACTGCAGATTCTTTAAAACAGCTAATTAATACGTATTCAGATGATCTCCAACCAAATAGTATATGGAATAACATAGGGTTCAAAATAGGAGCTAATAATAGCACAAAGTGGTTTGATAGCTATTTAGCAAGGAAGTATATATTGCTTGATCCAAAAGATAAAAAGGAAGGTAGTTATTATCCAGCTGAATCTATCATGAAGATCTTAAAAAAACAGAAAGCAGATCTTTTGGATTTTTATGTCAATGAAAGTAGTGCTGTGAACTATTAAATATTAAGGTGTGCAGATGAAAGGTAATATATTACTTCATTCCCTTTATATCCTAGTTAGTGCTCTGGGTGGCTACTACTCCATAGGGGTTTTGACCTATAAGGACTTTAACCCAGCTATTAGTGTTCTTCAAAATATATCGGCCGCGGTCTTTACTTTGTCAGGTATATGGATAGCATACTTATACCCACAAGCAATAAGTAGTATAACCTCATCAAGTAAAGTTGGGCTTATTAAAGGTAGTGAAGACGCTAAAAGAGTTGAAAATCTTGTTTATGTAGTTAGTACATCAGCTTTGGTATTATTTTTCATTTTATTAATTAACGTGTTTGAACCTATTTTTAATAAAGTAATTTCTGTTGAATGCAAGCAGAATTTTGATTGTATAATAGTCAGTTGTATTTTTTACCTAACAATTATCCAGTCTTTTTCTATTCTTAAAATCATTGCTAGTAACTTAGATTTTGTTTACAGACTTTCTTATAAAGTTACAGAAAAAAAAGTAGATGATGAACTAAGTAAGTAGTTATATTTTAACTATCATTTATTGTCTTAGTACCACCGCTAGATATTTTCTCCTTGCTTAGTTTCAGGTTAATGCTGAGGTTTTACCCGTGTTCACACCCGAAATTAAATTAATTATGAGTAATTAACAGCATGGATGCTGTAAAAAGCGTAGCTTGGCCATGGATGGCCTATCTACGCTGTTTACGTTCATTTAATTTATTCAAATTGAGGGAACAGTGTGAACCTCGGGGCGCCGAGAGATTCCAAAGAGAAGTCGGCGTTTACTTCTCTTTGGTTGCCGTCGCCAACGCGACATTTTTGACGTGTATTACTTTAGGAACGCATATATGATGAAAATATAGAAAAATAGATCCAAAGGATTGAAGAATGAACTTGTCAGAAGCCGCAATGGAAATGCTAAACGACTTCAAGAAAAATACAGGGCTGTTACTACCAATTACAAAATTTTTGCTAAGTAATTTATTTTTACTTAGCTTGTTAGTTATTGTCCCATTAAAAATAGCATTTTGGATATTTCAATTGGGTTATTTATCAACATTCGGAATAACCTACGAAACAATTCAGAGGGATGCTATCCAAGCACAACAGCTTTGGGTTGATATGTTTATCGTTCTTTCTCCTATGCTGACATGGGTAATGGGTTTAAGCCTTACATTATGTATTAGTGCTTTTTTATATCCTTCAGTGATTAATTACTTTGGCCTTAAAAGGCTTGTAAAAAGTCTAAAAACTAAAAAAGCCCCTTTGAAAAAAGCACCAAAAAAATCTCTTAATAAGAGGTTTTTGGTTGTCTATTTTAAGCGAGTTGAAAAGAAAGGTGGGCTGTTTTTTGGTCTTGCAAAAACATCTTATATTTTTACAGCCATATTTTTAGTTATAGTCGTCTTATTTACTGGTTGCTCGTTGTATGTGTTCGAGCAAGCTACAGATATCGCTCGAAAGAAGATTATAGAGTTTAAACTGAAAGGTACTTGTGATGACGGTAGTGGGCAGTTCGGGTGTTACTCGTTAGCTACAAAAACAAAAGAGTATAAGGGGTTTTTAGTCGCGACCTCTAATGAATCGATTTATTTGTTAAGTTCTTCTATGGAATTAAACATCGTACCAAAAGCCAATATTGTAGTTCTAAGTCGTACTAATGTGCGAATAAACGATTAAGAATTAAGTTATACATATTATTGATCTAAATTTAAAAATATCATTTTGGGCTCTGAAAAATTGCAAAGAGAAGTCGGCGGTTACTTTTCTTTGGTTGCCGTCGCCAACGCGACATAACTTAAATAAATCGTTAAAAGGTCACTTTTTCCTCGCCCTAATTTTGGTACAATGTGGCTTACCAAATTACACAGATGTAATGTTATGAATAAATGGATTTTATTACTCGCTACTTTGCTTGCGAGTTTCAACACGGTTGCTGATGAGCAATATTCAAAAAGTCGCTGCGATAACATTGAGGCTGAGCGCGAGGGCATTCGTAAAAGAATGAATCGTAGCTACACGGCTAAGCAAGGTGAACGGTGGAATCAACGTTTAGATGAGCTTTTTACGCTGCTGGCTAGACACTGCAAACACCCAAAAAGAAGTTCTGGTAATGGCGGTAATTATACGTATCGCTCTAACCCTACCGCACTTTTAAACACCAAAGTACATAATTCTACTGTGTATTCAAATTCATATAATGACGATAAAAAGCGCCAAGCTTGGGGGCAATTTTATCAATTACCAAAACGTTGTAGAGCGAAGAAAATTCAGCAAGCTGATTTTGTATGGTGTAGCGAAAATAAAGCTGAGCAAAAGGCGCTATTTGAATCGGCTTGGAGTGGTAAACAAAAATCAGAATACAAAGATATTGTTATTACAGTAAAGCCAACCATTACAGAAATAAATGCAAATAAAACTACAAGCCAAGTTGCGATAAAAAGTCCGATAATCGAAGCACCTGTAAAACAAGTTTCAACTCCTTCAAATGAGAGTGTTGGTCCGCAAGTGACAAAGTTGAATGACCTTAAAATTTGGCAATTAGCCTTGGTTGGCATTGCGGCCATGTTGTTTGTGTTTGGTCTTTATCGTTGGTTTAAAGATTGAGTTATTTGACGGGCTAAAGCCCGACCTACGATGCCTCGCAACTACAGTTTCAACACCTCTCCTTGTAAACTCGGTGAGTTTGCAATGCTGGTTTGGAGTTGTTCTATCAACAACTGGGCATTTGTTGATGGCGTGCGTGAATGTGGCCAGAGGGCGTAAATTGGCCTCGCAGGAATACTGTGGGGGGAGTCGATATAACTAAAGTTGCTGGTGTCGTCTATACAGCAAATTTCGCTCATCGGCAGTAAGCCAATGCCATAGCCTGCTTCAACCATTTTTCTGGCGATTGTAATATCAAAGCAAAAGCTTATATGTTCATACTCGGTTTTTAATTTATTTAGCAAACCGCTGGGTAGTTGTGACTCTGAATAGGGCAGTATCAGCCTTGATGTTGGGGCATCTTTCTTTTTAATCAGCTTTATAGCAATCATGCCTAGGCGCTTTTGAAAATAGCTTGAGTCTTGTTGTTCGCCGATGCGAATAGCTAAGTCAAAACGTTTTTGGCTTAGTTGGCTGTTGGCATTACTTGGGTAAATGTGGAGGTTTAGCGCAGGGTTTTCCATCGCAAACTGATTAACTGCCCCCATCAGTGGGCCCGCAATGATGTTTTGTGGGCACAACAGGTAAAACTCTTTAGCTGCGGGCGAGTCATTTAGTTGCTCAAGCTGGCTGTTAAGAGCAAGCACTTGCTCGCCCAACTCATTATAAAGAGATTCGCCTTTGGTGGTTAACACAATGCCGCGGGCTGTGCGTTGCAGTAATGGCTCGGCGAGTTTTTCTTCTAATGCCTGAATGCGCCTTGATAGAGTTGATAGATTCAGTCCTAAATCTTTTGCTGTTTGGCTCATGCTTTTACGGCGCGCTATTTCAATAAATAAATGCAGATCATCCAGCATACGACTCCCTCAATCTTAGTTTGCATTTTCGTGACTGTTGCCACTTGGCCTGTGCAAATATAGTAACGCCAAGGAGGACATATGAAAATTCATTTTACTTTTACTGCGGCATTTTCGTTTTTAATGTCGTTTTTACTTTCGGCATGGGTCACTTATGTCAACTTAGGGCTGAGCGATACATTTTTTCTAAGTTGGATGAAGGCGTTTGCTAATGCATGGCCTGCTGCGTTTGTGGTGGCTTTTACGGTTGCCCCGCCAGTTAGGGCATTGGTTTTAAAGTTATATAGTAAGGAGTCAGTATGATTAATATCGTAGCAAAAATTACCCCAAAGGCAGCATTATTTGATGACTGTAAAGGGCGTTTACAGGGCATATTAGCAGCCACTCGTGCAGAGCCTGGTTGTAATCGTTTTGAATTGTTTGCGAGCAAAGAGCAGCGTTGTTTGTTTTTAGTTGAGCAGTTTGAATCGCAAGCCGCCCTTGATGAGCATTATGCTCAGCCTTATACCCAAGCGGTGTTCGCATTTTATGAAAATGCGTTGGCAGAGCCAGTTGAGGTAGAGAAAGTGGAAGAGCTTTAGTTTAATATGCACAAAGAGGATTAAGAGGCGCTGCGCTTTAGAGAAGAACATTAATTGGCTGTATCTCATTGTCTTCTCATTCACTTCTCTTTGTGAATAAAAATATTTGAACTTTAGGGAGCACCGAAGCGCTTCGCGCTGCATAGAGAAACCCATTTAAACCTTTCAAATTTCATACTCTCAAAGTACAAAACAAGTTTCACGCCGACAGGTAAAAAAATAGGCTACTGGGTAAGTACTGCTATTCGTAGCCTAGTTTACAAGGTTGAAATGGTTCAGCATATGCAGAATTTGTTTGGCTTTTTCGCGGGTTAAACACGCGGCCATTGGGCGTTTTGCAAACAGTTTGGCTGAGACTGTTTGTTCTTTGCCTATGTATTGGTTATGCAGCTGTTTAAAGTGTGGTTATTTGAGCAATTTGCATTGGATGATAAACAGTTTTACTTTGGTAAGAATTAATATTCAGATTTGTTATTGCTCTTTCACTTTGTGAGAACATAAATCGAACTAGCAATTTATCAGTCTTTCAGGTGAATTTAGCGCAGATTTGTTGCAGTTTTATTTGAAGCTGTTAGTCTGTACCTCTAAATTTTACAGTGACGTAAATTCATGTTTAAACGGACTTTAATGCTTACAGTGCTATTGCTAGTAGCTGTATCTACACGGGCGAAAGAGCCAATCCTTTCTAATGAGTGCAAAAGTATTCAAACTGAGCGCGCTGAATTGCAATCTGCGTTAAGAAAGTCTCATGTACTTGATAAAATAGAAATTTATAAACAGCAAATTCAGAACTTATCAGCTCGATTTGCTGAAACATGTTTTACCAATGAACAAATAGCTGACCGTAAAGCTGCGCTTTTTAATCCTGATATTAGT
Organism: Pseudoalteromonas sp. PA2MD11; assembly: GCF_017808125.1. Taxonomy (NCBI): domain Bacteria; kingdom Pseudomonadati; phylum Pseudomonadota; class Gammaproteobacteria; order Alteromonadales; family Pseudoalteromonadaceae; genus Pseudoalteromonas; species Pseudoalteromonas sp. PA2MD11. Next base: position 97,645 of record NZ_JADKNF010000016.1, on the reverse strand, counting down.
TTACTTGAAAACCAACTAGCTAAACCGTTGTCTCAAAAAGCTTATTTAGAAAAACAAGCTGCGTGGCAACGTTTTTACGTGATGCCAACACGCTGCTTTAATCAGCCACTTGAGCTTAAATATCTAGATTGGTGTATTGACAATAAACAGTTTCAATTTCAGAAATTTGATACGCTCTGGCAGCAAAAGAATACACAAATCGCGCGTTCTGAAGCTAAGCTGACAGATTCGTTTCATGAGTTTGTGCTGCCAAGTAAAACAGAACGAGCAAAACTGAGTGCGCAACAGCAATTAAAGCGCTACAGCAACACAACAGATTCCTTCTTACCGACCAATATAATTGTATTATGTGTTTTAGCGGTATCAGTGTTTTTTGGGCTGATTTTTATATTTCATTGGTTGATGCGCCCACGACCTGTGGTGAAGTGAGTATATAGTAGGCGTGAAATTTATTTCGCGCGCCATGCAAGCATAGGCACTGGGCTTTAGGTGCTAGGTCGCGATATGAAATCGTTGCTACACATTCGTCT
>NZ_JADKNF010000016.1:96122-97017 GCF_017808125.1 Pseudoalteromonas sp. PA2MD11 | reverse complement strand
CTCTCGAAACTCACTTTTCGTTACTTACTCAAACCATTCCCGGCTAAAGCCAGTCCTACGGGGGAAACAATAGGCACTGGGCTTTAGGTGCTAGGTCGCGATATGAAATCGCTGCTACTAATTCGTCTCTCGAAACTCACTTTTCGTTACTTACTCAAACCATTCCCGGCTAAAGCCAGTCCTACGGGGGAAACAATAGGCACTAGGCTTTAGGCGCTAGGTCGCGATGTAAAATCAGCTACAGGTTCGTTTCTCGTTACTTAATCACTCATCTGTTTTAAGCTGTTTAGCGCGTTCTTCTGCATCAATAAGAGCTTGTGATTTTGGCTGTTTGGTTTTACTTTCTATCACAGGTTTTTCGTCAGAATTAGGATCCCACGTAGGATCAAGCGATAAGTTTGCAAATGGATTATACGGCTTATCATCTTGTTGCTCGGTCTCTAAATTTGTTTCTTTATCAGCTTCATCAGAGTCACTAGCCATCTCTTCTAGCATATCGTCGTTACTCAGTTCGACAGACAAATCAACCGTATCTTCAGCAGGTTTTGTTGGTTCTTCAGGGCTAAATGACGCAGGTTCGTCCTGTAGCTCTTGTTCAAGCGCTTGTAAGGCTTTTGCTAAATCATCATCGCTGATGTCGTCGTGATCGTCTGTTGTGCTTGGAGCCGTGACTGTTTGTTTATCTTCAGCAAAATGATCAGCAAACGATAAATCATCACCCATCAATGACGATAAGTCATATTCAGGCACGTCATCTTTAGACGGCTCATCGTCGGCAATAGGCTCTTTTGTTGAATACTCATCAAAACCAAACGATGACGAACTTGTAAAGCTTGGCTCGTCAAACTCTGGTTTCTCAAGCTCATCGATTTCCGGTTTTTCTAGCTCTTCTATC
>NZ_JADKNF010000016.1:0-96028 GCF_017808125.1 Pseudoalteromonas sp. PA2MD11 | reverse complement strand
TCTATCTCGGCTAACACTGGTTCATCGTCAGCAATAGGTTCTTTTGTTGAATACTCATCAAAACCAAATGATGACGAACTCGTAAAGCTTGGCTCGTCAATCTCAGGTTTCTCAAGCTCATCGATTTCCGGTTTTTCTAGCTCTTCTATCTCGGCTAACACTGGTTCATCGTCAGCAATAGGTTCTTTTGTTGAATACTCATCAAAACCAAATGATGACGAACTTGTAAAGCTTGGCTCGTCAATCTCAGGTTTCTCAAGCTCATCGATTTCAGGTTTTTCTAGCGCTTCGATTTCAGCTAACACTGGTTCATCGTCAGCAATAGGTTCTTTAGCTTTATACTCATCAAAACCAAATGATGAAGAACTTGTAAAGCTTGGCTCGTCAATCTCTGGCTTCTCAAGTTCATCAATTTCAGGTTTTGCTAGCGCTTCTATCTCAGTTAAAACAGGCTCGTCGTCGGCAATTGGTTCTTTAGTTGTGTACTCATCAAAGCCGAATGATGACGAACTCGTAAAGCTTAGCTCGTCAATCTCAGGTTTCTCAAGCTTATCGATTTCAGGTTTTTCTAGCTCTTCTATCTCAGTTAAAACTGGCTCGTCGTCGGCAATTGGTTCTTTTGTTGTGTACTCATCAAAGCCGAATGATGACGAAGCGGAATCTCTCGGTTCTTCTAGTTCAGGTTCATCTTGTTTAGATTCCTCTGCTTTTGGAGCTGTTTCTTCATTGATGCTGTAAGATGAAGCAAGGCTCGCTAATTTTAGCTCTTGCTCTAGGCCTCGTTGCTCATCTAAGAAGTCGTCATCAGAGTCGTTTACGTCTTTATCGTCGTAACCAAGTTCAAGATCATTAAATTGCTTGGCGTCAGCAAAATCATCAGCTGTTTGTGCAGATGGGGTTTGTGGCTTTTCACTATCATGCTGTGCACTAAAGTGCATTAGTTCAGAGAGATCGTCGTTATCATTTTTCTCGGTTAATTCGTTTGTGAAGTCAGGAAATGAATCAGTGTCTTGCTGTGACTGCTCTGAGTTTTCATTTAGAACGGCAGCCGTTGCTGCTTGAAGTTCTTCGGCTTCTTTTTCTGCTGAAGCTTGCGCTTGGGCCGCTGCTTTTAGGGCTTTAGCTTGCATTAAGCTTTGCTCAAGCTCTGAGTCTGCATCAGTATTTTTATTTTGACGAATACGAACAATCACTAAGCCTGCAATAAGTAGTACTAGCAAGACAATTAAACTTGGCATTAATAATGAGCTTGATGAACTATTTTCACTTTCATAAGGAGCAGCAGGCTCCGGTGTAAATGCTGGCTCAACAGGTTCTGCCTCGACAGCTTTTCTTACATCTGTAGTTTCACTGTTTTGCGAACTGTCAGGCGCTGCGTTATCAAGCTGTTGTTCCATCACAGGAGAGGTTACAGGCTCGGCCACAGTTTCTGTCGGGGTATCAGAGATTATAATGCGATCAACGTCAGCGGGCTCTTCTGTTTGCTGCACTGGTGGTGTTAGCTGTGTATTTTGCGTTTCTAGTGGTTCTGGCTCTATTTGTAATTGTTCTGCAGGCTGTTGCGGCTCAATAATCTCTGATGCTTGCTCAACTGTAGGCTGTGTTGGTTCTTCAGGTGTACCTTGTATTGCTCCTGAATGTTGAGTTGAGCGGGTGCTTTTACTCTGAATTACTGGTTCAACGGGTTGTGTTGGCTGTTGCTGAACTTTAAGGTTTGAACCATTATTGAGTGGGGTAGGATTTTGGCAATTTTTTTCGTAATTTCTGGCAGCTGAACGATAATTTTTGTTACTAGTGTTGTTACGATACTCATGCATTTGTTGCTTTAACAAAATACACATAGCTTCGTTGTACTGTGCTTTTGATGTAAAGCTCAGACTTGCAAGTAATAGTAATAAAGTTGTTTTTATAATTGGCATAGTTTCCTGACCAGTAAGGTTTATCTGGTTACCCAAACAATGAGTTAATTCTAAGCCCAGTAGGGCAATTTATCCACATTCATTAAATAATTTCAGCGAAATAGCAAAGTCAATCGATCACCATGAGCGCTCGGTATTCGTCATAAGCAAATTGGTCGGTCATTCCGCTGATGTAATCTTGAATTAAGCGGCAGCGATAATAGAACTCGTAGGCGGTAAAATGATCCGGTTCGGCTTTTAGGGCATCAATGGCTTTTTGATAGCTATTTAAATGTTTATTAGATAGTTTTTTCACCAGACGAGTTTCAATTAAGTAGTGTTGATCGCCTTTTAAAACCCGTTTAAAAGCATCGGCGTCAAGGGCAAGTAAGGGTTTGTAGCAATCAAGTAAACCGCTAATGATTCGATAACCTTGCAGCTCTAAGCGCTCTACCTCTTTGTGGCAAAAAACGTGCTTTAATGCCACTTGTTTTAAGGTGAGCGTGACGGCGTGCAGATGGCTACGATCTTCTAATAACGCTTGATTAAAATCACCATGGTAAATGGCTTCTATGTTGCTGATAAACCGTTCTGCTGCGTAGCTCACTAATGGATGAAGCAAGGTCACACGCAGGTAAATAAAAAATTCGCTGTTAAAATTGTATGGCTGCTCTTGTGCTTTACTTAACGCATAATCAATGGCTTTTTCGGCAAAGTCGCTGTGTTTGGTATCGTCTATGGTTAGGTTTGTGAGTGTGCGGGTGTATTGCTCTTTTAGCTTGTCGCAGAGCGACTCGACACTAATAATGCCTTTTTCGACCGCATCTTCTATGTCGGCTAAACAATACGAAATATCGTCAGCGGCTTCCATAATGTAGCTTGCAGGATGGCGGCAATATTGTTCAATCTCTAACTCATTTTGCAGTGCTTCAACAAAAGGCTTTTCGCTAAAATAGTAACCCACTTTTTTCATCAAGTAGTTTTTATCTTGTGGGCTGTCTTTTTTTGCCATGCTGGCCGGGCGGGTATATTTTAAAATTCCGGCACTTTGGCTGTAGGTTAAATTTAGTGAAAGTAATGAATGAATTATACGAATACCTTGGGCATTACCTTCAAAGCTTTTTATATCTTGGGCTAAGTGTTTAAAAATCACGCTGATGCCAATGCTTTTACAGCGTTCTGGGGTTAGTGAGTCTAAGTGTTTCTCGAACCACTGATTAATGGCTGCTTCGCCAAAGTGACCAAACGGTGGGTTGCCAATATCGTGCATTAGGCAGGCCATTTCAACGAGGCTTTCTAGTGGCCGCTCAAGTCCAGCTAGGCCATATTCTTTTTGCTTTGCATCACTGAGCTTATTAAAAATGGTTTGCACAATAAAGCGGCCTACCTGTTGCACTTCAAGCGAGTGAGTCAGCCGTGAACGCACTGCGGCATTGCGCTCAAGTGGAAATACTTGGGTTTTTTGTTGTAAGCGGCGAATTGCTGCACTGTTAATAATACGACCCCGATCACTTTCAAGCGCAGTGTGTAAATTATTGGTAGAACGCATTTCGCGTGCTGGGGTAATTTTTTTACCAAAATCGATCATTTTTCGTTCCCACAAAGCGGTAAAAATCGGGCTTTTATATGTTGTTAGCAAAACTTTGCTAGTTATTAAATTTAATCTAACAGCTTGTATCTTAAATTAAAATATTCATTTTTATTAAAGTTATTACTTTAAATTAAGTCCTTTATTCATATATTATTCAGTTTCACGCACTTCTTCATTATCTTGAATTAGAAAGGAAAGCCTTTTGGCTGTATAGCAATGATGCAAACTCTGTCTAAAAAAACATGGCTGCTAGCCAGTATTCTTTTGTATTGTATTGGTTTAACTGCTTGTAAAAGTACCCCTGAAACAAGTACTGAAAACACCTTAACAGTAGTCGAAAAAAATGCCATTAAGGCCAAACAGGATGCACTCCGCGCCCGTGGTTTTTACGAAAGTCAGCTAGGTAATATCAATTACGCTACAACGAGGCAATGCAGTAACTTTAATTTACAAAGTCACCGTGGCTCAATTCGCTACGCCGAAAACTCGCTTAACGCAGTAATTGATGCTATCGACAACAACTTTGATGTTGTTGAAATTGACGTGCGTATTACCCGTGATGATGTGTGGGTTGTGCATCATGATGCTCGCACCGGCCGCGAAACAGGCACGGTTGATAATAAGCGTCGTAAAATTGAGTCGATGAACTACAAAAAAGAGTGGGGCTATTTACGTCATCGTAATCAAGATACTGGGCTACTTACCGATAAAATGCCGCCATCATTTAGAGAGCTAGCAGCTACGTTTGCGCGCTATCGTAAACCCCATCAAAAACTGAATATCGAAATAAAATCAAAGGCCTCAGTTAACGATTTAAAAATGCTTGATTACTTGGCATATGAGTTTGTTGGCGGCGGAAACTACTTTTTTAGTAGCTTAGAAATGCGCAACCTTACTCGTATGCGCGATATTAACCCAGACATTTACTTGGCATTTATTCAATCACCGGCAAAAGCCTCAATGAATAAGCTAGCAAGTGATCTAAAACGCGGTGCTGGGAGTGATCCTATTTATGAGCGTAACAAAGAAGAACTTGAAAGCTTGCAAGCACTTGGAAATCGTTACCATCGTGAAAAGCGTTACGACAGCCCTGTTAAACTTGATAAATTGGCAAAGCAGCTAAAACGTAACTTTGGCTATGTGCTTGATATTCGTCATTACAAGCAAAGTGCAGCTCGCTTGAAACCAGTTGCTAAAGCGCGCGGTATTATGATTGCCACTTATTCTATTAACGGCCACGACTACCATGAGCGTAGCTTATTAGCGCAGTCACGTTCGCTGCGTCCAGACTCGGTGATCATGGACGACACCGTATATGGTTTTTGTTCTGTGTTCGAGTTGCCAAAAATGCAGCCGTTTTTTAGTGATGACCCAGAAGCTAAGTTAATTGCTAGTATGCCCGCAGACCTTGATTTAGAACGCTTAGATGAGCTGTATGCTTATAAAGCGAATCAGCTTTATCCTGCGGTGGGCGGCACGCTTAAATCAACGCAAGCACAAACTTATATTCCCAAAGTAACATCGACTCCTTCAGCGCCTAATTTAGAAATAGGGACTCGCCAAGCCGATGAAGACTTTAGCCTAGAAACAGATCCTGCTGTTGAACTAGAACTACGTAAAAAACAATAAGAACAATACTATGACTGATTTAATAAAGCCGTTTTGGTGGCGCTGCTTGCTATTTGTTTTAGCTACTTTATATTTATTACCCGAAGCAATTTTTAATGCCCAGTTAGTCTCTTTAGTCGGTTTAGGAACGCCTTCTGCTGAAGACCTTGAACACCTCGAAATTTATGGCCGAGCTGTATCTGGAGTAGGTGTTGCACTGCTGTTAGCTGACTTTTTACCTAAAGCCATGGTTGCCAAAGTAGGCCGTGGCATTATCTCGTTTATCGCTTTATTGTGTTTAGTTTGGCCGGTGGTGTTTTTTGGTCAAAAGTATGCCATTGAAAAAACTTTAATTGAGCCTTCAACCGCAGAGCAGCGCCAGTTTGCTACCTACAGTGCAGCACTGCGTGATGCACTGGCGATTAACTCAATTAAAGTGAATGATCTCGATTATAACCCTGAGCAATTACATAGTTCAGAGAACTTAACCTTTTTGGCGCTATTTGGTGGCTTACTGTATAGCGATGCCGCACTTTCAGATAATTTAGAGCAAGATAAACGTAAGATCATCGCTGCTTTTGTGCAGAAGAAAGCGTATCAAGATTTTGATAAACATTATAAAAACTACAGCCAGCTATATGATGAGCTGGTGGTTAAATACAAAGCCTATGCTGATGGCAGTAAAAAGTATAACAACACTTTGGCTGGAATAGGTGAACGTGAACAAGGTTATTGGCAGCAAGTTGAGCAAGAGATCAACAGTGGCTGGAGCAAGTATCAGCAAGCACAAAAAGCCCACATCGCCAAAGCATCGGCACGAGCGCAAAAGTATGGCCCTAAGATTTATGATTACCATCACAGTATCGCTAAATGCCGTGAGCGTTATGATAAGAGCAGCGAAAAAGATCGCCGTAATCGCTGCTATGAGCGCGAAGCAGCAGACTACCGAAGCACTATTTTAAAAGCGGGTATTGGCTATATAGAGCCTGATTACTGGCTTATCGAAGAAGAAATCTCGGCTGCAGAAAATGCCGCAGGCACTATTTTGATGGGGGTGCTCACTGGCGGTGTTTATACAGCTCTGCAAGCGGCAAGTTTAGCAACCGGTGGCGATGGTGGTCTTAAGGATAAACGCTACAAATACACCGATGATCCCGATCATTATCAACTGCGTTTTTTACAGCATCCGAACTTTCATAAGATGTTTGTTAGCGAGACAGGTTACCCGTTTACGGTTGAAAACTTAGTGGCGTTTCGTACTCACGAAACAACGCAAAACAAGCTTAGAGCACACTTTGCTAGTAAAGGTTTACAACTTGAAAGCAATTGGAATGTGAATCAACGCCAAGCGTTTGCTAATGCAGTCGCAACCAAAGTTACCAACGAAGCGAATGCACAATGGCAAAGCGAAATGCGTAAACGTGGCATGAGCTTAGAGCCAAACTTAAGCTGGGTTGCGTTTCAGTTACACCCGCAAATTCAAGCTAAAATTGCCGACAGAATGGGCGATTTATACGTAAAAAACATTCGCGCCGATTGGAACAAAAAGAACTTTAAAGACAAGGTGCTTGATCCAAACATTGCAAAACGCACCGACAAATACCTAGCTATGCTTAATAGCTCAGAAGGTAAATTTGCAGATGGTGGCGAGTATGCTGAGTACGGTAAACAAGCACTCCGTTCGGTGATTATTCCGCCTATTTCGATGTCGCTGTCACTGTTTTTGATTTGCTTAACCTTTAGCAAGCTGCCGTTAAAGCTATGGCAATTGATTAAACCTCAGCAAGAAAAGCAACCAACCACTGCTGTATCTGTTTTGCAAAAGCTGATTATGCCAGCGCTGATTTTGATAGTGCCAGTAATGTTTGTGCATAACACCTTTACCGAAGACGACCAAAGCCCTGTTAACTACTTTTTAGACAAGGTCGATGAGTCGAGTAATCCGGTGTTTAGTTATGCGATTCGTTGGACCTTACATGCCCAGCCTTTACTGCATCCTCTTGGTTTAAAGTTTGAAGAAAAACTGCATATTTACGAGAACTTTAGCCCGCTGAGCCATGCTTTAGCTAAGGTTGATATTTTGCGTCATGGCGATGCCAACTTAAGTGCTGAGCAGCAACAGCGCAGACAATATCTGGTTGAGCAAAAAACTAAACTTACCGTTATCACAAATCCGGCGAATGCCACTATTCGCATTATGAATATAGGCCCTAAATACCGCCCTGGCATGACTTTAAAAACGGGTGCTTATGATATTCAAGTGTCGGCGCCTGGGCATAAAACGTATCGACGTTGGCACCAAGTAGATGCTGGCGAACAAACATTAACCATTGATTTAAGCAATTAATTAAGCAAGGAATGAAAATGCAACATTGCCAAACTACGGTGTATGCCACCGATCTTCACTGTTGTGACTGTGGAGAAGCTCTTGAGCAAAAAAGACAAATGCACACGGTTGAAGAACTCAGCCCTGACTTGCTGGTTGATGTAAAAAATTATGCGCCACAAGCGAGTACGATCACAGGTGTTGTGAAGTCAATGTATTACTATAAGCGCCGCTATAAAACCAATAACGACAACATGTTATATGGTTATTGGTGGCTAGAAGTAGAAGACAAAGACGGCATTATTCATGAGTTTAGTGTTGATGCTGAAAAAGATGTGATTGCTAACCTACAAAAGGGTAATGTGATCACTGCTTTTCAGGAAACACCGTTAACGCTTAATTATCGCATTGCTGATGGCAATGCTAGGCGGGTAGTTAAAAATGACCGCTTTATGCCAGTTGTGATTGTGCATTTTGCCGATCAACAATATCGCAGCTGGGACAAAACCATTAGCCGAAACTACACTGGTGGAACGATATTGTGGCTGGTGCTAAGTGTTATTACATTCTTAATCATGTTGTTCGCTGCAAAGCTTGAGTTTTTGCCTGCGCTACTTGCGTCATTGCCTGTGGCAATTGGGGTGTTTATGGCAGAGCAAAACTACCATAAAAAAGCCAAAGCCAAACAAGAAGCAAAGTATGATGCGATTTTAGCGGCAACAGATGTGATGCTATCGACCACCCTAAATCAATTGGGTTATAACATGCTGGCAAGAACACCGAGTAAGTCAGATGTTATTTGTATCTCTTGCCAGCAGCGTATCAGCCAAGATGCGGCACATTGCTATTGCTGTGGTGCTAAGCAACATGTTGAAGCGATTGCTGCTAACGAACAGTCGCTTGCAAAAGATGATGAGCAAGCTATTAGCATTCAAAAAGCGTTAGAGCCAACTATAACCAAACCAACTAGTATCGCTGAGCTTGAGCATGCCATTATGGATGAATATAGTCTTGCGTATGAAAACGATTACGTGCATAAAAATGTTTGGGCACGTAACGAAAAAGGCACTATTCGTCATCGTGCTGTGCTTGGTAAAGTATTAGAAAAAGAGCAAAGCGCACATGCCAATGAAACACGTGAAACAGTAACCACCACTGAAACAACAACCACCTATCGAGGTGGCATGTATGTGGGTAGCGATGTAAAAGAGCGCGTAGAGGTATATCGCAATCGTAGCACGACTTTAAAAGGCGAAATTATGCTTGAAACGGCCACAAGTGAGCCGTTTGTTTTTAAAGCCGGTGAAGATTTATTGGGCTCAGTTGATATCGGCGATTGGGTGTATTACGCCTACAGCAGTGTAGACACAAAGCGTTATTATAAGTATTACCGAGAGTATGCGGTTAATGTGAGTAAAGACATTGCCTATGGCAACTCATCAGTACGTAGCTTTGGTATGGTACATGGTTTTAACCGTATGGTACTGCTTGGCCTTACGTCAATAGGGCTAGCGTGGTACTTTGATGCTCAAGATTTTTACCCGTTGATAAATACACTCGTACCAGAGGCCGGGATTGATTTACTCAATAATTACCCGCAAGTGGTCGAACATTTAGATGGGCTTCCGGTTGCTGTGTTTATTGTATTAAGTGTGGTTACAGGCGTTTGGGGCTTTATTTATAGCCTAATAAACGGCTCACGTTTAAAGCGTAGTGTGAAAAAGCTTGAGAGCATGATCACAAAATTTTCAAAACAGTTTGGTAACGTTTCTGAGCAAATTAACAAATTGAACTAAAGGGTTTCGCATGCGTATTTGGCAATTAGTTTTAGCGGGTATATTAATGTTTAGCTCGGCTGTAAAAGCGGAGCAAGAGCAATCTGTGGTCCTTATTTCGATAGATGGCTTTCGTTGGGATTATATTGAAAAACACCATGCAAAACATTTAAAAGCAATCAGTGAGCAGGGCGTACGAGCTAGCAAAATGCGTCCTGTTTACCCGACCAAAACCTTCCCGAATCATTTGTCGATTATTACCGGCTTGTTGCCGGTTAATCATGGCATTGTCGAGAACCGCTTTTGTGATACTGAGCGCAACGACTGTTACAAAATGGGGAAAGGGAAAGACGATAGCACTTGGGTGAGTGGTATTCCGCTTTGGAACCTAGCGCAAATGCAGGGCTTAAAAGCCGCAACCTATTTTTGGCCTGAATCAGATGCGCGCTTTAACGGTATGTTGCCTGATTACTTTTATCATTATTCAAAACACAGTGATTACCAAAAGCGTGTTGATCAAATTATTCAGTGGTTGAGCTTACCAAAAGCGCAGCGTCCACGTTTGGTTGTAAGCTACTTTTCGCTGGTGGATAGCATGGGGCATGAGTTTGGCCCAGATGCCAAAGAGACTTATGACGCAGTGCAAAAGCTCGATAGTTTAATGGCTGATTTATCGAGCCGTTTAAAAGCGCTTGATGAAAACATTAACTTGGTGATTGTGTCTGATCACGGAATGACATCGGTAGATCCAAGCCTTAGCATTAAAATTGATAGCTTGCCGCAAGATGAAAACTTCATCGTGCAAAACACTGGCCCTCGGGTTTTATATTATGCAAAACCAGATAGCAAAGCAGACATCAAGGAGTTCAGCAAAAAGCTTGCTAAAGCCGCAGATGGTCGTTACGTCGTGCTAAGCGAGCAGCAAAAGCGCGATTATCACTATAATAAAGGCCCGCGCGTTGGCGATATTATTTTACAAACCGACGCACCTCGTGTGTTTACCGACAGTAAAATGGCTGGTTACCTAGGCACTCATGGTTACGCTTACAGCGAAGATATGGCCGCAACCTTTATCGCCACCGGCCCCGCCTTTAAACAAGGCCTTCGTTTAGACGAAGTAAGTAATTTAGATGTGTACCCGCTGATCGCTAAAATTCTAGGCCTTGAGATTTTAAGCCCAATCGACAGCGACGGCGCAAGTTTGTGGCCGGCTATGAAGCAGTAAGCTTTGAGTTAGTTTGTGCCAGCACATTACTAAGGCTAAATACGATACCGTAGGCGTGAAATTTATTTCGCGCGAAACAAGTTTCACGCCTACGAATTAATACATTAGTCACTGGGCGCTAGGATTTAGGTTCTTGGACGCGATGTAAAATGGCTGCTACAGACTCCTATCTCGCACCTAGTATCTCGTCACTTACTCAAACCATTCCCGGCTAAAGCCAGTCCTACGGGGAAACAATTGATGCTAGGATTTAGGTTCTTGGACGCGATGTAAAATCGCAGCTACAGACTCGCACCCGTTACCTACAACTTCGTTACCCACCCGTACTCACCATGGCTTTGAAACTTGTAGCTTTGATTACCGGCATCAAATTGGCCTTGTAGGGTGTTTTCTGTGAGGGTCATCACGGCTTGATGGCCTGCTTTAGTTTGATCATTGACTTTGCCAAACACACTTCTATCGCCATTGCTGGCTTCAATAATGTTACTAATTTCGACGGTGTAACTGAGGTATTCGTCGATCACTAAAATAAAGTGATCGCCGGGTTGTAAGGTTTTTAGGGTGTCTAAATCAAATTCGCTGAATGCGGTGTTTGCTAATTGGTCAGGCAAACGGCCTTGTTTATATAGATAATCGTGCGCATGATTAGATAGCTGATTAAGCGGCGCAGTTAAGTTCACAATGGGCTGTGGGGCTATTTGGTCGGCCTGCGCTTTGTAAGAGGCAACAAACTGCTGTGTGCTTGGTTTTGTTTTAAAACCATCACTTTGAATGTGCCATTCATTCAGTGCAAATGCTGTAAGTAGCAGAATGAAGATTAATGCAAGCGTCCTGTTCACATGTTTCTCTTACGGGTTTTTATGTTAATTCACTGTTAGTTTTTACCTTAAGTTAACAACCCGGTCAATGGTTAATCACTAAGTAGTGGTTTTTATTATCGTGTCGATAAAATTAATTTGTTTTACTCGGCTTTGAATGCTCAGCATAATCCGCGTTTTTTTGTCACCGAAACTCAAAGACCAGAGGTACCAAGCATGCGCGGGTGGATCATTTATAAAGATAGCCAAGGCTTGTTAAAACAAGAAACCTATGAAGTAGAACGTTTACTTGCTGCAGCCGAAGAAGAGGGCATAGATTTACAAGTTTATTCGCCTGATCAATTTGACCTGACTATTACCCGTGAAGACGGTAAAAGTATTTTAATTGATGGTAAGTCAGTTGAGCTCCCCGATTTTGTTATCCCTCGCATGGGGGCAAGTACAACTTATTTTGCGCTAGCGATTATTCGCCACCTTGAACGTTTAGGTGTGTACTGTGTTAACAGTTCGCAATCCATCGAAACAGTAAAAGACAAATTATTTGCACAGCAAATTCTTGCAGAGTGTAATTTACCAACGCCAAATACCATGTTGGTTAAATTTCCGGTGAATATTGATTTGGTTGAAAAGCAAATTGGCTTTCCTGTGGTTATTAAAACCTTATCGGGCTCGCAGGGGAGTGGTGTATTTTTATCAAAATCAAAAGAAGAGTTTGATGACTTAATGCAGCTGATTGAAGCGGCAAATCCACAAGCAAACATCATTTTACAGCAGTTTGTTAAGTCCAGTCATGGCCGTGATTTGCGAGTACTTACTATCGGTGGTCGTGCTGTTGCATGTATGGAACGTAACTCACAGGGTAAAAACTTTAAAGCCAATGTTAGTGCAGGTGGCACAGGTAAGTCATTTCCTATTACGCCAGAAATCGAATGGCTTGCAACCCAAACAGCGAACGTACTCAACCTTGATGTAGCAGGCATCGATTTATTGTTTGATGAGCAGCACTTTAAAATTTGTGAAGCAAACTCAAGTCCAGGCTTTGAAGGCTTAGAAGGTGCGTTGGGTATTGACGTAGCCAAAGAGATTTTGCACTTTATTCGCATTCGTTTAGGTATTTTTGATAAGCCCACAAAACCAGAAGCGCAAGAAAAAGCAGCTGAGAGCGCAGCTTAATCTTCGGTTATTTTTGCACAAAAGCCATTTTCTGAACTTAGAAATAAGTTGAGTGAATGGCGGTTGCAAATTGCTTGTACGGTTGCAAGGCCTAAACCAAACCCTTCTTTTTGACGCGCCGGATCGCTGCGATAAAAGCGTTTTGTGAGCTGTTGTAAATCATGTTCGTTGACACCCTTACCATTGTCGACAACTGATATACTTTTTTCAGCAATTATTATTTTAATCGTTGCGCCCTTACCTGCGTACTTTATAGCATTTTCGACTAGGTTAAAAATTGCTTGAAACAACAGGTTTCGATCACCGCTTAATTGCCAAGATGAAGAAATAGCGACATCAATTGATTGACCGTTTTGTTCGGCACTGGGTTGTAGAATTTCACTAATATCATTGGCAAGTTGACTACTATCAATTGTTTCGAGCTGCAACGGAAACTGTCCATGTTCTAAACGTGTGAGCTTTAGCATGGCGTCAAAGGTGTTAATGATACTATTGAGCTGTTCAAGCTCGTAGCCCATTTCTGGCAGCTTTTGTAAACGCTGCTCTAAATTAAGTTTTAATCGTGTCAGTGGGGTTTTTAGATCATGAGCGATATTATCGGTAATTCCCTGTACCAAAGCGAAATTTTCCTCTACTGCATCGAGCATTGTATTGATGTGAGCTGCTAAACGATCAAATTCATCACCTTTATCTTTATGGGATAAACGCGCGCTTAAGTTGCCATTTTGGACTTGTTCGGCTGTTGCATTGAAGTAGTTTACACGACGCAAGTGTCGACGAGAAAATAGGTAACCAAACAAGCCTGTTAACGCTATTGCTAAGATAAAAGTCCAACTAGCGATTGATTTGAAATCGATGATTAAACGTTGTAAATGCTCTGTGGCAGTGGCGAGCACGATATTGCCATAAACGGTTTTAACTTTGCCTGTTGTGAGTAGGCGTATTTGACCTCGTCCGGTATCAAGAACAGGAAAAACAACTGTTTCAGGGAGTGAGGGGATATTATCGGGTAAAAAACTTAGCTGCTGGCTTTGTTCATAATCACTCTGCCAAAAAATTAAAATATCACCTTCGCTTCTGAAAACATCAAGCTGTTGAAAAAAGCTTTGCTTGTCAAATTCGGAGGCGAGCGCTTCGATACGTGTTTTTTCGGCATCAAGGCGCCGTTCAACTTGACGGCTTTGCTCGCCAAGTAACAGTTGGTAGATTAAAGTAATCGCAAGTAATAAAGTAACAGCGGTAATTGCTGCAAAGGCCAATGTTAAACGCCAAACTGAGCTTTTTCTTGGGTCGAACAAACGTAGGTTATTTTCGTACATTAACTCTCACTAGCTTTTAAGCGGTAGCCGACACCGCGAACAGTTTCGATTTCTAATTGCGCGGACGCTTCTGTGAGCTTTTTACGAAGCCTCGCAATATGCACGTCAATAACGTTGGTGCCAGGATCAAAATGATATTCCCATACCGATTCAAACAATAAGGTACGGGTGACTAATTTGTCTTGGTGATCTAATAAATACCTAAGCAATTTAAATTCTTTGGGCTGTAAATTAACAGTTTTAGTGTTTACTTCAACTCGTTGATTACTGTAGTCGAGCGATAAATTGGCAAGACTAATTTTAGTGCTCAGTGGGGCATGAAAGGTATGCCGTTTTATTAAGTTTTCGACTCGAATAGCTAATTCAGAAAAAGAGAAGGGTTTTGTTAGATAATCATCACCGCCTGCTTTTAAACCTGTCACTCTGTCGTCTACTTTATCTAGTGCTGATAGTATTAATACTGGCGTTGTTTTGCCGGTTGCTCTTAATGCTAACAATACCTGTAAACCATCAAGCTTAGGAAGCATACGATCTAGAATAATCGCGTCGTAATGTTCACACGTCGCTAGCATAAGCCCTTGTTGACCATCTTCTGCGCAATCTAATGTGTAGCCTTGCTCAATAAAAGCCTTGTATAAAAACTCGCGATTTTGCTGGTCGTCTTCAACTAATAATAGTTTCATTAATTGCCCCAACGAAGCAAAGGTAAGTTCTTACCCGTCTCAAGATCAATCGCTTTTTTGTGACGCCCTTTGCTGGTTACGAATGTGGCGACCATGTATGTGATCCCCATGTCTTGCTCTAATTGGGCTTCAATTAGGTAGTGTGTTGGCACACTATCTAGTTGTGTTACTAAGCCATGTAATGTGTAACCTTTACGGCTCATCAAATTAGCAGCTGCTATTTCTTCTTGTTCATCAAGCTCCGGAGCTTCATATTCAAGCTCTATTACCTTTCCCGCACTGTCTAAAAGTAATTCGATAAATCGTTGTTTTTTAGCTTCATATAAAGTGACTTCGAATACGCTTTGACCATTTTCAATTTCCAGCTCAAACTCAACAATAACGGCATTTTTCGCATAGTGCTGTTCTATGTTATATAAAACTTCAGTCGGGGCGGGGGCTGTGCTTGAATCTAGCATATTAAAAATGGCTGAACTTGCAGCAAAAGCAAGGCCAGAAATTAAGCACAGGCAAGTTAAAACTAGTTTTTTCATAATATTTCGACATTAGTTTGGCAGCACGTTTAGTGCTGCCATTGTTGTATTTTGTTGTTAATCATCAAGCTTACATGCACGTACGATGTTATCTTGTACCCACTGGCATTCTAGATCAACATATTGTTCTGTAAAACTCGCTAAGCTGTTATCTTCACTGATGTAGCCGAATAAACTAGCCTGTTGCGATTCAGTTACTGTTACTATGCCTTTTAATTCAAGAGGTTCATTGCTGTTATCACGTTCGATTTCACTGACAATATAGCTCTGTCCATCAATAAGACCTTCAAGCTCTAACCATTCACCTGAAAGAGTATCTGCTGTTAACCCATCTTCAAAAACGGTGCTATTTGTGATTTTCAAGCTGATGCCATTGATAATAATGTTGCCATTGCTGTAATTGGCAAAGCCAGAAACACTAAAATTACTGCTTAAATTAGGCGAAGTGTGGCTTTTCTCCAGATCTATTTCGTGGGCTAAAAACCAATTATTAGCTTGCTGCCAGATGGCATCTACTTCTATCGTATCTCCTATGGTTAATGTAGCGCGAGTGGTATCTTCAAATTTAGTTTGATCGGTAATACTCACTTGCCATTGATTGTTCAGGGTAACCAAGGAAGCGTCATTGTTGATGAAGGTAATTGTACCAAAAAGCGCTGTATCTAGATCGTCATCAGCTGTAAAGTTATGTTCAGCGTCAACCTCTTGTGCCATTAATAAGTTACCTTCTAAGCGGCCCTCTACTTCAACGAATTGATTGTTTTCTAATGCGCCGTCGATGCCTGCCTGTTGATATTGAACAGTTAAATCACCTAGTTTAAAAGTATAAGAGGCAGTGTTTAGATTTGTTATGAAACCTTCGAGTTCTAATTCTGCGTTGTTAGATAATGGTTGTTGGTAGGTAACCGTGAATTCACTATGGCTATTGTTATAACCGCTTAATTCAACCAGGCTACCATTTGAAAGGTTTTCGGTATTTAAATTATTTAACTTGAAGCCCGCAATTGTAGCGCCTTGTTCATTGATACTAACAGGCCCTTTAAAACTTGGATCATAATCAATCTGAGTTGCTTCTTTACCATTTGTTTCAACTTCAACCATCATACCCACTTTTAGATCGCTGATTAATGCGTGGTTGTCATCCACCTCAATGTCAGCATTATTTGTGGCTATTTGATGATGGTTAACTGTAATACTGTTACTTGATATCGCACTTACCTCACCGACTAATAAGCTTGGCAAAGTGAGAGTATTTTGTACCGGTTCCTCACTCTTACTACTACTGCCACAGCCTGAAAGTAGTGCACTGATTGTTGCTAACGAAATAATAGATAGGCGATTTTGATTGATTAGTTTTGTCATGATTGGTCCTTAAATTAGTCAGTGTTTGCAGTTTAACTAAGTAAGGATTGCTTGAAGGTGGAGAGAAAATTAAATTTTGTTAATGTTTGGCATTGCAGTAAATGCCTCTTCTGTATAGTAAATTAATCTTAAAATACTACAAAAGTGTACAGTGCCATCTGGCAAATCATAGGATATGGTAGATTTTTAATTGCAAGGAGTGTGTGTACATGAGTCAGCTCATCAGTCGAGCAACTGCGGGGTTAGTGGCCGTTATTATTGGTTTTACTAGCTCAATTGCACTTATTTATCAGGTCGTTATGGTGTTAGGTGGCACACCTGATTTGGTTGCTAGCTGGGTATTAATGCTTGGTCTTGCTATGGGCGTCAGCTCAATTGCGTTGTCTTACTACTACAAGGTGCCTATTCTTATCGCGTGGTCAACAACCGGAGCGGCACTCCTTATTTCAAGTGCCCAAGGCTATAGCTTAAATCAAGCTGTTGGCGCGTTTATGTTCTCCGCTGCGCTGGTGTTTTTGTCTGGCATTACTGGCGTGTTCGAAAAAATGATGAATAAGATCCCAAGTCAACTGGCCTGTGCAATGCTTGCAGGCGTGTTGGTGAATTTTGGTATTGATGTGTTCAACTTTATGAACGAGCTGCCTTTAGTGATTGGGTTAATGGTGGCTGTTTATTTATGTGGAAAACGTTACTTTCCACGCTTTGCTATGCTCGCAGTGGTTGTGGCGGGATTTTTAATAGCAGGTGTAACTGGGCAAATTGATACCTCTAGCTGGCAGTGGAAAATGAGCGAGTTTGCTTACATTGCACCTGAGTTTGATTTAAACGCCATGATAAGTGTTGGTTTACCGCTGTTTATTGTGACTATGACGTCGCAAAACTTACCGGGTATTGCTGTATTAAAAGCGCATCACTATAAAGCCCCTGTGTCGGCAGCGTTAAATGTAACCGGGCTATTAAATGTATTTATTGCACCATTTGGTGGCTATGCCATTAATCTAGCGGCTATCACCGCTGCCATTTGTATGAGCCCTGAGGCTGATAAAGATCCAAGAAAACGTTATTGGGCAAGCATTGCTGGTGGGGTGTTTTACATTATTATGGCGCTACTCGCGGCAACCTTGGTTGGTTTGGTAGCAAGCTTGCCACAGGCATTGATTTTGGCGTTGGCGGGTATCGCACTATTTGCCACTATTGCCAGTAGCTTACAGCAAGCTTTAACTGAGGCGTATTATACCGAAGCCGCTATCGTGACCTTTTTGGTCACAGCGTCTAATCTAACTTTGTTCTCGGTTGGTTCTGCATTTTGGGGAATTGTTGCAGGTACGGTGACTTTGGTTATGACACGCAAAGATTAGTGACACGCTTCAATATTAAAAAAGGCCCTAGTTACTGTATATAATAGCTAGGGCCTTTCGTTAATTAAGTAATGGTTTTATCACTTCAAACATCGCATTGATATGGTCATCGCGGGTATTCAATGCAGGAATGTAGCGGTACTTTTCACCGCCTGCATGCTCAAAGTTTTCGCGGTTTTCGCCTTCGAGTTCTTCTAGTGTCTCTAAACAGTCGGCACTAAACGCAGGGCTTAAAATTGCAACGTCTTTAATGCCTTCAGCAGGGTAGCTTTCAAGGGTTGCGTCTGTGTATGGCTTCAACCATTCAGCTTTACCAAAACGGCTTTGAAAGGTTGTTACAGCAAAGTCTTTTTCAAAGCCAAGTTTCTCAGCCACTAAACGGGTAGTTTGCATACAAAAACAGTAGTAAGGGTCGCCGTTTTCTAAAAACAGTTTAGGTGTACCATGGTACGAAAACACCAACTTTTGTGGCGTGCCATGGGCATTTAGATCTTCGCTAATGCTAGCGGCTAGAGCATCAATGTAAGTCGGATTGTCGTGATAGCCATTAATAAAATGCAGCTCTGGCACCCAGCGCCACTTGCGAAGCACATTTGATACTGCATCAAATGTTGAGCCAATCGTGGTGCTTGAATATTGCGGGTACATAGGCAGCACAATCACGCGAGTGATACCTTTTTCGCGCAGCTCTTCAAGGCCTGCTTCAATTGAAGGGTTACCGTAGCGCATGGCCATAACTACTTCGGTGTCGTGGTGTCCTTTGTCTTTTAAAAGGGCTGCTAACTTTTTGCTTTGCTCTCGGGTAATATGAGTAAGCGGTGAGCCGTTTTCAGTCCAGATACTTTTATAAAGTGCTGCTGAACGTTTTGGGCGTAACGTAAGTACAAAGCAATAAAGGATGATCATCCAAATGAAACGCGGGATCTCGACAATTCGTGGGTCTGATAAAAACTCGCGTAAATATGTTCTAAGTGCCGCGGTAGTAGGGGCGTCTGGGCTCCCTAAGTTGGTCAGTAAAATGCCCGTTTTTTTGTTGAATCGGCCGTCGTGCGGCTTATCGGTAATGGCGGAAAATCGCGACACTGAGTGCTCCTGTATGAAGTAATCGTAATATAAATCACATTGTAACGAAGTAAGCTGGCTATGTGATCACTTTATTCGCTAATTTTTGATCATGATCCTGAAAGGGTTCGGTTTTTTCGATTCTAGTTGTTGCAGTTTATTAATCGATTTAGGGCCAAATACATGCCCTTTTGGCAACAGTAAAATACCGTCGTAATTTCTGAGCGCGTGACCAAGCACCATGCCATTTTTAAGGTTTTGTGCTGAAAGAATTTTCATAGTGCCGACTTTTTGATCGCTCGCACACTTAATTTCTATGCTGTTAAGGGCTTCTAGAATTTTAGGGTGATAATAGGTTCCGCTATATAGCTGTAGTTGATCACGTGCTCTTTCAAAGTCACTTTCGTCTGCGCTCTTGAATTGTTCAACTGCTAGCCAAAAATCTCTTGCTACCGCTAATATCATAGCTTTTATCGGAATTTCTTTTCCTTTTAAGCCTTTAGGTTGGCCTGTCCCATTATAGTGTTCAAATTGGTAATAAATCGCCTCAGAGACATCATGTAAATGGGTCGCTGGCATAAGCATCAGCTGAGCGGTACTTGGGTGGGTGTAAAAGATTTTTTTTTGGTTTTCGGTTAGTTCTCTTGTTGGCTTTTTATAAAGCTCAGGCTCCATGGCGAGCAAGCCAATTTGTGCAAGATAACCTGTTATTTCTGCTCTTTCAATTCGCTGTTTTTCTAAGCCAAGGCTTTGTGCTAGTTGCTTACAAGTTGTGGCGATATTTTGCGCTTGGTTACCATCTAGGTAGGGGTTAGCGTTTATAAAGTTGTATAAGATTTCGAAGGTGGTACGGTGCTCGTGTTTTTCACGCTCGTTGACTTCTTCGAGTTGTTTGAGCACTTTTCGAATTTGTAACGTACGCTTTTCTACCATTTGCTCAAGGTTGTTGTTTAGCTCTTTTAGTTGGCTGTTTTGCGCTTTAATTTTTTGCTCTAACTGCTGATTCTGGCGTTTCAAAGATGTTTTTTCTATCGCATCATTTATATTGCTTAGTAGTAATTCGTTTTGCCATGGTTTTTGTATGTAAGTATGAATTTTACCGATATTGACTGCAGCAATCGTGTTTTCTATATCTGAGTAACCGGTTAGCAAAATGCGCTGTGGTTCAGGAGCAATGGTGAGTGCCTGCGCGAAAAACTCAGCCCCATTCATGCTTGGCATACGCATGTCGCAGATAATTACATCAAAACTATAATTAGCTAGAGTTTTAAGTCCATCTTTGGGATCTGAGCAGGCTTTTACGGTGATATTGTTAGCTGATAATAACCGCAAAAGAGTTCGCAGCACTATTTCATCATCATCAATGCATAAAACCTGAATATGTTGTTTGCTAATTTGCTCTGCCATGCCATTTTACTATGAATCATCGTTAATCAATAACATAGCCTTAAATTAAGCCTTGTGCTAGGTTTTAAAAGAGACAAACACAGTTTGAGATTAAAATGGATGATTTTAAACAAGCATATTTATTAGAGAAAGCGGCCAGAGAAGAGGCCGAACAATTGCTTGCCGATAAAAGCCGGATTCTGGTAGCTGTTAATAGTGAGCTTGAACAAAAAGTTGCTGATTTAGAGCATCATCAAGCTATGTTTATTCAAGCTGAAAAAATGGCAACTTTAGGCACATTGTGTGCTGGAGTCGCACATGAAATTAATAACCCGCTTGCTTATAGTATGAGTAACCTTGATAGTTTGAAAAGCTACTGTGGTTTCTTCAGCAAGCTACTGAAATTATGCAGCGAGTTTAGTGAAAATCACATAGACAAAGAGGCTTTTCATCAACAGCTGGTGGATCTAAACCAAGTACACTCTTTTGCGTTTGTTGCTGATGATTTACCTGATTTAATTGATGATACAGAACAAGGTTTGCAACGGATTAGTAAAATAGTGTCGAACTTGTTGAATTTTTCTCGCCCTAAAAGTCAGGATATGCAGTTTGCTGATATGACAGATGCAGTGACAAGTGCGGTGAAACTTCTTGCTAATCAATTAAGAAATTGTCATTTGCAATCGCAATATAGCCCAATATCTCAAAGCTGGTGTAATCTAGCTGCTATTAGCCAAGTAATTGTTAACCTTTTAATTAATGCTAAACAAGCTTGCGATAATCAAGACTCTCAAACAAAAATTACTATCAATGTTTATGAGCTAGAGCAACACATATATATCGACATTGAAGATAATGGCATTGGTATGTCAGCAGAGACCATCGCTAAAATATATGATCCTTTTTTCACTACTAAACCAGTAGGAGAAGGTACCGGCATGGGAATGACGATGGTGTATGCTATTGTGCATGAACATAAAGGTCGAATTGATATTCAAAGCTCGCAAGGAATTGGCACAAGAATGAGTTGCGTATTTCCTGTTTTGAGTCAGGTAACTAGTTGACAATATTTCAGTTGTTGCAAAAATTTGTGGATTCGCTAGTGTAGAGCTAAACCCATTTAAAATTATTGAAAAGGCACGTTATGCTCAATCAACAAAGTTCAGATGTTTTTAACAACTATCTCGCCAGTCAAAGTGCAACGAATCAAGTGAGTTTGGATCAAGTGCTTGGCTATATGTCTGGTTTGTTAGCCTGTTCAGAGTTTTTTGGAGAGTCAGAGCTTGCCAATTACATTGCTGATAATGATGAAGCGGTATTCAACACCTTAATGACGGATTCTGAGCCACGCGATGCAATGATTGAGCTGCTCGATAATGTGACCGAAGCACAAGTTGAACAAAAGAAGATTTTAGCCGAATTATATCCAAATGAAGTAAACAGCAATGAGCCAAGCCAAGCACTGCAAGATTTTTGTAGCGGCTATATTGCAGCTTATATCGTGAATCAAGAAATTTGGCACAGCGATTTACAATTTCTACTGCAAGCGGATGGTCAACAAGAAAATGAAAGCGAAGATGGTCAATTGTTTATTGATAATTTTGAAGCAACTCTCGATTTGCTTACCACCTTTGCAATGTGGGATCAGGCGCTAGCAAACCACCCTGAACCAGATAAACTAGGCGAAGGGTTTGTGACCTTCTTTAACGCACTAGACGAGAGTTTATCTGAAATAGCCACTATGGCGTTAATGCTTGAAGATGAAAAGCTGGCGATGTTGGAACAAGATAAGTAAATACTCCTCACCTCAGTAGAGATAAGCTGATAGTTGCATTATTTTGCTTATTTCTGCTGTAAAGTGAATAATTCCCACCACTGAAACTCTATTAATACTATAAATAGAAATATTTATACCTAAGTCGTACCTCTTTTTTCTTTCATTTTGTGGATTTGTTGATAGGATGTTTTGTAAAGGTTAACTCGCAGGCTTGAGTTAGCTTTCAAACTTGTGATTTTAAAATCAATAATACGTGCTTAGTGCTTTTCTAAATTTCTCCAAAAGGGGCGTCTTTTGTTTTAAGGAAAGCCAGAATATCAACAGGATACACATGACAACACATTCTTTAAGTATGCTGGCCGTTGCGGTCAGTGTGGCTGTTTCTGCGACTTCAGTGCAGGCAGCTGAGCAAGCACCTGCTGCCAAAGCAGATAAAAACATCGAACAAATCTCTGTATTAGGCTCTCGGGTTGCTAATCGTACGGCTACCGAATCAACATCACCCGTTGATTTAATTGATGCAGATGACCTAAACAAAGGTGGTTTTACTGAGCTCGGCCAAAGTCTGCAAGCGACGGCTCCTTCATTTAACTTTTCACGCACGCAAGTGTCAGATGGCTCTGACTTATTTAGACCAGCGACTCTTCGTGGTTTACAGCCTGACCAAACGTTAGTGCTTATCAATGGTAAACGCCGCCATAACCAATCTATTTTTGGCTTAAATGGTACTGTAGGTGCCGGTGCTGCGGGTACCGATATGAACGCGATTCCGCTTACTGCGTTAAAAGGCGTTGAAGTACTTCGTGATGGTGCTGCGGCGCAGTATGGCTCAGATGCGATTGCTGGTGTTATCAACTTATCGTTAAACGATTCAACGGGTGTTACAACGGGCTATGTGCAAGCAGGTAGCACAGGTGAAGGCGATGGTGACACTATTTCAATGGGCTTAAACCGTGGCTTTGATTTAGGTGATGAAGGCGGCTTCATTAACTTTTCTTTAGAATACCGTGATGCTGATGGCACCAACCGCGCCCAGCGTGATACTGGTGGCTCAGTTGATGTACCAGCTGGTACGCTGTCTGACGAGGTTCGTTGGGGACAGGGTAATGCTGATAGCGAATTTACCTCTGTGTTTTATAACATGGCGTTACCATTCGGTGAGACCGAACTTTACTCATTTGGCGGATACTCAAACCGTACTGCGCTAGGTAATGGTTTTTATCGTAACTTTAACCAAGCAGCGAAGAACGTGGTGCAAGTATATGGCGATGGCTTTTTACCTCGCATCGATAACGAAGCCGAAGATATTTCGTTTTCATTTGGTTTACGCGGTGAGTTAAATCCAGATTGGAGCTATGACGTATCTGCAGTATATGGTGAAAACAGTTATGATTTTACGTCAAAAAACACCCTAAATGCGTCGTATGCTGCTGAATATGTTGCGAATAACCCTGATGCAAGCGATGCTGATATTGTTGCAAATGCAGGCCCTAATGGTGGCTACTCAGGTGGCTTTAGGTTTGATCAAACAACAGTAAATGCAGACCTGAATGGTATTGTTGATATTGGCCGCAGTGAGCCTTTATATGTATCAGTGGGTGCGGAATACCGTAAAGAAAATTATGAAATCGTGCCGGGCGAAGAAGCGTCTTATGCGTGTGGTTTAGCTAATTCAGATAGCTCATACCCTGCGGTAAACGACAGCAGCGTATTTGCTGAGTGTGGTTTCCAAGCTTATAACGGTTTACGCCCTGAAGCGTCAAATAAAGAGAGTCGTCACAGCTATGCATTTTATGTGAATGCCGAAACGTTGATCACGGATGCATGGCAAGTAAGTACAGCGCTTCGTTATGAAGACTTCTCTGATGCCGGTGATGACATCATTGGTAAGCTAGCTACGCGCTATGAAATTACCGATGACTTTGCCGTGCGTGGTGCGATTTCGTCTGGCTTTAGAGCGCCATCATTGCAACAAAGTGCGTACACTGCTTACACTACAAACCTAGGTGCTGGTGGTGTGTTATTGCAGTCATTCACAGCAACTGCTGGCTCTGATTTCCCATCAGCACTTGGCGTTGATAGTCTAGGCCTTGAAAGCTCTGAAAACTTAAGTGCGGGTTTTGTTTATAACGTAACCAGCGATTTATCATTAACTGTTGATTTTTATCATGTAGAGATCAAAGACAGAATTACCCTTGGCAGCTTAATGTCGGCGGACGATGTGGCATTTAGTGCCGAGGCTGTGGCTGCGCTTAATGCAACAGGGGCACAGCAAGCCAACTACTTCTCAAACTCAGTTGATTCAACCACTAAAGGGGTTGATATTATTGCTTCGTACCGCACCGATTTATACGACGGTAATTTCTCAGCAACCTTCGCGGGTAACATTAACGAAACTGAAATTGATGATGTAAATGCACCTGAGGGTATTCCTGAATCAATCGCCCTTGATGATTTACAACGTAGTTTCTTAACAGACGGTCAACCAGGTGAGCGTGCAACGCTAACGTTTGAATACGATCGTGGCGATTTCAACAGCATGCTACGCTTTAATTACTATGGTGAAACAGACGTTAAATACTTTGGTAATGACCACATTGGTTTGCCTGATGAGCTATCACCTACCGGTGAGTTTAAAGACACAAGCACGGTAGAATCGGCGGTATTAGTTGATGTTAACATGGGCTATCAGCTAACTGACGAACTCATGCTATCGGCGGGTATTGATAATATCTTTGATGTAACGCCAGACGAGCTAGGTGAAGATGAAGCGCTTGATTTTATAACGAATAAAGCATTCAAATACCCTGTTCGAGCACTACCTTATGGTTTTGATGGTATGACCTACTACGCAAAATTAAGTTTTAGTTTTTAATTCCTAAGTTGATATGAAACTTAAATAGCGCCTAACGGCGCTATTTTTTTGCTGAATTGTAGTGTCCGACATTTGTCTTCAATTAGAGAGTTGCAAGGGGAAAGTTTGCGAGTTTCGAGACAAGAGACACGAGCCTGTTGCAGCGATTTCATATCGTGTTTCTCTTACACCTTGCAGCTAGCTACGTAGGCGTAAGCTTGCATGGCGCGCGAAATAAATTTCACGCCTACGTCTAGTCGTTTTACATAGGTGTGGTGTTTGAGAGTTCATGGCTGAAGCCATTCCTACGAACGACATCAAATTTGTAGCAGCGATTTCATATCGCGTTTTATCCTATTCAATTCGCAGCCTCTTTGAGAGTTTTTGTTTTCACTGTGTACCGCGAAGCGCCTTTTTGTTGTCTGTGGTTAAAATTATTTTCACAAAGAGAAGTTTATGAGAAGAAAAAGAGGAAGTGAAAACACCTCCTCCATAATTGTAATATTTTTGCTATTTCGAACCATTAACCACTCGGTCGCAAATCTCGCGCATTTGTTGTTTTATTTCGGGTTCTTTTTCATCGAATATTTTGTTGATCCGCTCGATATAGGCATGGTTTTCTTCGAATGGCACGCCGATTTCGTAGACATCGGCGGCTTCGCGTAGCATTTCTTTATCGAACTCACTGAAAATATCGACCATCTCTTGGGCTTTCTCTTGCTCAACACCGAGTGCTTCAAAAGCTGAGCGGCCCATACGCATGGTACTGTCGTATGTTTCGCGAATAATATCTCGACAGCCGTAAGCCCATAAATCGTATACATGGTGGCGATCAACTGCGCGGGCAACTACATGTAAATGCGGATAATTCTGCATCGCATAACGAACTAATTTAGTGATTTGTTCGGCGTCATCAAGCGCAACAATCAGCAGTTTTGCATCTTCAATGCCTGCAGCACTGAGTAAGTCTGGTCGAGTTGCATCACCAAAGAAATTACGAATACCAACACGCTCTAAGGCTTCGAGTTGCTTGTAGTTGTAATCAATCACAGTCGTTTTATAGCCGCCAGCTTGTAAAATACGGTCAACCAGCCCACCCATTCTGCCTGAGCCTGCAATGATCACATGGCTATCATCGGGAAACTCGTCTGTTTCTTTTCCTGGTTGCTCACAAATGAAACGGGGTGCTATCACACGCTGATAAAGGATATATAACCCAGGTGAAAGTAGCATGGATAAAGTAACAACCAGTAAAAGTTGGTCGGCGATGTTGTCTGCCAATACATTATTAGAGACACTGTAAGCAAGTAGTACAAAACCAAACTCACCAGCTTGAGCAAGCCCCAGTGCTAGCAACCAGAGTGCGGCGCCTCTAAGACCAAAAATACGACCTAAAATAAGCAGTACAGCTGTTTTTGTTACAATCAATGCACTGGTTAAGAGCACAATGGTAGCTAGGTTATCTGCGAGTAATTGAAAATTGATACTAGCGCCAACGGTGATAAAGAATAATCCTAGCAACAGCCCTTTAAAGGGATCGATATTACTTTCGAGTTCGTGTTTATAAGGTGAATTTGCAAGCACAACACCCGCTAAAAAAGTACCAAGCGCAGGTGATAAGCCTACTAACGACATCATCAAAGCGATACCAATAACAAAGAATAGGGCTGTTGCAGTAAATAATTCGCGAAGCCGTGCTTGTGCTACAAATCTAAAAATGGGTGCGGTTAAGTAGTTACCACCAAAAACAACGAGCGCTATCATACCTAAAGTAACCAGCGCTGCTTGCCAGCTCTCAAGACCCGCCACCAAGCTTAAACTAGCATGAGTGTCTTCACTTGTATGGGCTGTATCTGCAATGGCTGGCGCTAGTTCAGGTAAAGCAAGCAAGGGAATAAACGCAAGCATAGGAATAACGGCTATGTCTTGAGTAAGTAATACGCTAAATGAGGCTTGACCACCATCTGACTTTAATAGCCCGCGCTCTGAAAGCGTTTGCAGCACAATCGCGGTCGATGAAAGTGATAAAATTAAGCCTATTGTAAGTGCTGTTTGCCAAGCATGACCAAATGCTAAACCAATACCCGTAAAGGCGGCAGCTGATAAAACCACCTGTCCGCCACCAAGTCCAATAAGCTGTTTTCGCATTGACCAAAGCGCTTTGGGTTCAAGCTCTAAGCCAACAATGAACAGCATCATTACCACACCAAATTCAGCAAAATGCTGGATGGCAATCACATCAACATTTAAAAATGTCAGTGTTGGCCCAATAATAATACCAGCGAGTAAGTAGCCAAGTACTGAGCCTAACCCCAGTTTGCTGGCAATAGGCACGGCAATAATGCCTGCAATAAGGAAAATATAGGCGATTAAGAGAAAGTCAGTCATCGTAATCCTGTTTGTTTTTAATTAACTATGGTTGGTTTCGCTAGTTTTGCCAGTAGTTAGGTAGTGAATGCAATCAAAAAGCGAATTTAGTCAGTAAAATGACAACAAGGAATGGTGTTTAGTCAAAACGAGTAAGACAAAATAAGGGGTAAAAAATCATCGTTTTTTTATTAAAAATACTTGCGTAGCGCTAGGCTAGGTATATACTCGCAGCACGTTTAATAGGAGCAAAAAATGAGCAAAAAGAAACAACGCGCACAAGGCCAAGTTGATACTGGTCGTGGTGTAATCAACGACAATGTGTACGCTGCAATGGTGACATCTAAGCTGTTCACAGTAAAAGTAGAGAAACCTAAAAAAGGTAAAGGTGCATATCAACGTA
Source organism: Pseudoalteromonas sp. PA2MD11 (assembly GCF_017808125.1). NCBI lineage: Bacteria > Pseudomonadati > Pseudomonadota > Gammaproteobacteria > Alteromonadales > Pseudoalteromonadaceae > Pseudoalteromonas > Pseudoalteromonas sp. PA2MD11. Next base: position 68,510 of record NZ_JADKNF010000016.1, on the reverse strand, counting down.
AGGCTAAACATGCAGGACGAGAGTCCTATTTAATCGCTGCTTAATTAAGTTGTGATCAAATAGGATTTTTGTGAAAAGCAAACACTGAGTGTTTGCTTTTTTTATGACTAAAATTCGTGTTAAGAATAAATTTCCCCCAATTTTGATAGAAATTTTTACCTGAAAACTAATTTATTCGTTATATACCAAGAATCGATACGGTAATTATTTTTGTTTTTCCTCACAAAACCACTGACTATTTGTGCGCAAACCAGATAAACCGTACTTTTGTGGTTAATTTATTGTTAATTTTGTGTTCATTTTTACTCTGTAGAATCATCCTCGTTTTTGCTTTTCAATAAAAATAATTAATTCTTTTTTAGTGTTTATATTTAAATTTTGCATCAAAAAGTGTGTTTATTTTACCTTTTATGGGTAAATGCAAGCTTGACGTAATAGTGCTTTGTGTTACTTTAAAGTTGGAATTGTAAAATAAATGTTATTTAAACTTTGGGCGGAGGGAGCGAATGAGCTCGCATAAATTAATAAAAAATGCCTTTAAACTGAGTGCGCTGTCACTAGGTTTATACGGCTTTACAGCACAGGCTGCGATTGATTGCAGCAACTTAGAAGTGTGGCAACAAGGGCAAACACATGTTGGTGGTGATCAGGTTCAAGCACAAGGTAGCGCTTATGAAGCCAAGTGGTGGACGCAAACCAACCCTGTGGAGACTTCTGGTGTCGATCAAGAGTGGCGTTTATTGGGTGTTTGTGACAGCGTTGTCAATGAAAATCAAGCACCTCAAATTAGCAGCTTAACACCCGCAGAGGGTTCTTTATTTAGTACAAGTGATAGCGCTGTCATAAGTGCGATCGCTGCTGATCCTGATGGTAGTGTGGCAAGTGTAGAGTTTTTTGTTGATGGTACTTCGCTGAGTGTTGTGACAAGCGCACCTTATTCAGCGAGCTGGCAAGCAACCCTAGGCAGCCATGTAATCAGCGCGGTCGCAACGGATGATTTAGGGTTAACCTCTACAGCGGTTGCACATTCAGTGAATGTGTCTGATGACGTTGAGCCGGTCAACCAAGCACCGGTGGCAAGCATTGAATTTAGCTCACTGCCGTCACAAGTAACGGTGGGTGACAGTGTGGTGTTTGCGCTTTCTGGCACTGATAGCGATGGTCAAGTGACTGCGTTATCGTTAACTGAAAACAGCACTGAAGTTCATCAAGCAAGTGCTGCTTCTTCAAGTTACACGTGGCAGGCTCCAGCACTTGGGCAATTTTCATTTACCTTAACGGTGACCGATAACGAAGGCGCGACGGATACACAAAGCAAAGTTGTGAATGTTGTTGAAGCAACAGAGCCAGGCACAGATTGTAAACCGCAAGGTTTATACCAAACGCCGGGTGTAAATACCCCATACTGTAGCGTGTATGATGCAAATGGCCGCGAGAAAATGGGCCCAGATCATCCACGCCGCGTTATTGGTTATTTTACGAGTTGGCGAAATGGTGCCAATGGTCAGCCAAGCTACTTAGTTAACGATATTCCTTGGGACAAGATCACCCATATCAACTATGCCTTTGCGCATGTTGATGGTAATAACAAGGTCTCGATTGGTGATCCAAATGCAGCTGGCAACCCAGCGACAAACATGACTTGGCCGGGCGTTACAGGCGCTGAAATGGATCCAAGCTTTAGTTACACAGGTCACTTTAACTTACTCAATAAATTCAAAAAACAACACCCAGATGTAAAAACCTTAATCTCTGTAGGTGGCTGGGCTGAAACCGGTGGTTATTTTGGTGAAGACGGTACTCGCGTAAACAGCGGTGGTTTCTACACGATGACAACCAATGCCGATGGTTCAGTGAACCAAGCGGGGATTGATGCCTTTGCGAAAAGTGCCGTTGAGTTTATTGAAACCTACGGTTTTGATGGTGTCGATATTGATTACGAATACCCATCGTCAATGAATGACTCAGGCCACCCTGATGATTTTCCTATCTCTAATGCTCGTCGCGCAGGTCTTAACGCCTCGTATCGTGTATTGATGCAAAAACTACGTGAAGAGCTTGATATTGCAGGTGAAAAGGCAGGTAAACATTACTTACTAACGATTGCTTCGCCATCTTCAGGTTACTTATTACGTGGCATGGAAACATTCCAAAGCGTGAAGTATCTCGACTACGTTAACATTATGTCTTATGACTTACATGGTGCATGGAATTCACATGTAGGCCATAACGCAGCCTTGTTTGATACCGGTCTTGATTCTGAATTAGCGCAATGGGGCGTTTATACCACCGCTGAGTTTGAAGGTATTGGCTACTTAAATACGGATTGGGCTGTGCGTTACTTCCGCGGCGCGGTCTCTGCAGGTCGAATTAATATTGGTATTCCATATTATACCCGTGGCTTTAAAGATGTATCCGGTGGTACTAATGGTTTATGGGGCCAAGCAGCGCTGCCAGATCAATCAAAATGTGCGAAAGGGACTGGGGTTGGTGAGAAAAACCAATGCGGTAATGGTGCACTTGGCATAGATAACTTATGGCACGATAAGAACGATGTGGGTGAAGAAATGCCAGCAGGTTCGAACCCACTATGGCATGCGAAAAATCTCGAAAACGGCATTAACCCTTCTTACCTTGAAATCTATGGTCTAACGCCAGAAACCGATGCAGATGATGTGTTAACAGGAACTTATACACGTTTTTACGATGATGTAGCAGTTGCTCCATGGCTTTGGAATGCAGAGAAAAAGGTTTTCTTATCAATTGAAGATGAGCAATCAATGGCAACCAAAGTTGATTATGTTATCAACAATGGCCTTGGTGGCATCATGTTCTGGGAGCTTGCTGGTGACTATGATTATGACTCAGCGAAAGGTGAGTACTTCATGGGCTCAAGCTTAACCACACTTGCTTACGATAAATTTAACCAAAGTGGTGTGGCTTACAACACTCATCAAGGCAATGTCGATTTCACCCTGCCAAGCGAAGCGGTTGATGTAAGCTTTACAGTGAAAGACTTCCCAATTGGTGATGATAACTACCCAATCGCACCTACATTTGCATTCACCAATAACTCAGGTATCGACTTAAGCGGCGCAAAAATCAGCTTTGATGTGCCCGTTTCTACCTCGGCAATTTTCAAATCAAATTGGAATGCACAAGAAAAGCTCGGTATGGCTGTTGAAGCGAATGGCTCTAATGCAGCTGGCGATAATATCGGCGGCTTTGAAAATGAGTTCCATCGTTTTTCAATCACCTTAGTGAATGAGTGGGGCGGTATCGAAAAGTCATTTAACACAGGTGAAACCGTTGAGGCGCAAGTTATGTACTACATGCCAATTACGGGGCCAACTAACTTCACCATTGAGAAAAATGGCAAAACCTATGCCTTCAAATACGAATACCCAATGCTACCAGATGGCACAGCTGGCAGTGGTGATACTGGCGGTGATACCGGTGGTGATACGGGTGGCGAGGGAAGCTGTAATGGTGTCGATGTAGCAAGCATCCCAGTGTATCCAAATTGGCCGCAAACTGACTGGGCTGGTAATCCAAGCCATGCTGTTGGCGGCGACCTAATGAATCACAACAACGTGATTTACGAAGCAAAGTGGTGGACGAGCACAGAGCCAGGCACATCTGCTGACTGGACGGTGAGTTGCACGCTTTAACCAACTAAGCGGAGCAAGCACTTTGCTCCGCATTTCTACAGCGAGAACAACAATGAAAGTAATGAAATCAAAGGCATTGTCTTTATCGGCAGTGGCAACCAGCATGCTGCTTGCCTGTGCATCAAGCCATGTGAATGCCCACGGATTTTTAGAAAGCCCGAAGGCTCGTCAAGCGATATGTAATGCTGATGGTGGGTACTGGTGGCCTGCTGATGGTACGGGTATTCCTAATCTTGCTTGTCGTGCAGCGTTTGCTGAAGCAGGGCATGTACAGTTTGTGCAAGACATTGAATTTTCAGCTAATACCATTGATTACACAAGCCTTGATGCAGTAAAGCAAAGCGTGCCTGATGGCCGATTATGTGCCGCAGGCGACCCTGAAAAACGCGGTATGGATTTACCTTCAGCGCATTGGCAACGCAGTGAGGTTATTCCTAATGCGAATGGCGATATTTTAGTGCGTTTTTTAGCAAGTACGCCGCATAACCCGAGTTTCTGGCAGTTTTATTTAACAAAACCGGGCTTTGATAGTGCGACTCAAGTGCTTACTTGGGACGACCTAGAGCTTGTTGAAGAGTACGGTAATCTTGATTTTAGCATTGATGCTAACAACGGCCGTTACTATGAAATGAGCGTATCTATTCCACAAGGGCGCAGTGGCGATGCCATTTTATACACGCGTTGGCAACGAGATGATGCCGGTGGCGAAGGCTTCTACAACTGTAGCGATATTAATATTGTCAGCGATGCGACCCCGACAGAGCCAACCGATTGGGCAGCAATTAGCTACTTTGTTCGTCAAGGACAAGACGCTGAGGTTGGCGGTAGAGTGTCAGCGAGGTTATTTGATGAAAATGGCCAAGAGTTACTTACTCAACAAATGCAGATCACAGCTGATAACCAAGCTAATTGGCAGGCTGAATTTGCGGCGCTGTTAAACCTTAATTACGCGCACTTAGTTAATATTGGCGTGCAAAATAGTGCTGGAGATATTGCCTTTGATGCGTCTGATTTAATGACTAATCAGGTCTTTACAACGAATGCAAATTACAGCTTTGCACTAAGCGTACAAGCGGCTCCTGATAATACCGCGCCAATTATTCATCAACCAGATGACCTTCAAGTCGAAGAAGAAAGCAGCACCGCGATACACTTACACGCCTTTGATGATCAACAAAGCACATTAACTTATAGCTGGGATGTACCTGCACCACTGAGCTTTACGGGTAGCGATGCCAACATCACGCTAAATGCCCCTGCTGTAGATGCTGATACAAGCTACACCGTAAGTGTATCGGTGTCAGATGGCGAGCTCACAAGCCAAGTAAGTTTTACCGTGACTGTGCTCAATAGCACTGTGGTCGACCCTGATCCAGTTGATCCGAGCGTGCCTGCTTGGAATAGCACAAGCCAATACAACACAGGCGATAAAGTGAGTTTCAACGGTGGAATCTACAGCGCGAAATGGTGGAACCAAGGCGCACAACCAGACAGTAGTGATGCATGGCAGCTTGAATCTGGCAGTGCATCAATCGAGTGGAACAGCGGCAAAGCCTATCAAGGCGGCGACGAAGTAACCTATCAAGGACAGCGCTATCGAGCGCAGTGGTGGACCCAAGGAGATGTACCGGGTGCCAGCCAAGTATGGACAGAAATCTAAAGTTTTGTAGTTCAAACTTTATCAATAACAGCGTAACGCTATATAAAAACAGATAAGAGAGAATCATGAATATAAAACAATTAAGCGCAGCCATTGGTGTTGCACTCTTTGCAAGTGCAGCGAATGCAGCACCTTCAACACCAACCATTATTTGGGAGCCACAAGAGTACTCATTTGTTGAGGTTGATCTTGAAGGTACAGGCTCATACAAGAGCTTGGTGAACCGCGTTGATGAAGTCACTATCAGCATTGAATGGAACGCATGGAGTGGTGACGGCGGCGACAGCTATAAAGTGTACTTCGATGATATGTTGGTTAATGAAGGGTCACTTGCAGCAGGCACTAAAAGTGGTGTTATTAGCTTCCCGTATGATAAAGCGGGTCGTCACACATTATATGTAGAACTATGTGAAGGCGGTACCACCTGTGCGCGCAGTGAAGGTAAGCCTATTGTTATTGCCGATACAGATGGCGGTCACTTAGCGCCATTGCCGATGGATTATGATCCAAACAACCAAGATATTGGCACCAAAGACGGCCTTGTTACCGGTGCCTACTTTGTTGAGTGGGGTATTTATGGTCGCGATTTCGACGTAACCAATATACCAGCGCAAAACCTAAGTCATATATTGTATGGGTTTATTCCAATTTGTGGACCTAATGACTCGTTAACAGGTGGCCCTAAAAACGCGTTAAATACTGCCTGTGCGGGTTCGCAAGATTTTGAAGTGGTGATCCACGACCCGTGGGCTGCGATTCAAAAAGCGCTACCAGGTGTTGATAGTAATGACCCAATTCGTGGTACATATTCGCAGTTAATGGCGTTAAAGCAGCGCTATCCTGATCTGAAAATCTTACCATCAGTGGGTGGTTGGACTTTATCAGACCCATTTGCCTACTTTACCGATAAAGCGAATCGCGACACGTTTGTGGCATCAATGGAAGAGTTTTTAAGAACGTGGAAGTTCTACGACGGTGTTGATATTGACTGGGAATACCCGGGTGGTCAGGGTGCTAATCCAAATTTAGGCGACCCAGTTGCTGACGGCCCTGCATACGTTGCGTTAATGCAAGAGCTACGCGCGATGCTTGATAAGCTTGAAGCCGAGACAGGTCGTGAGTATGAATTAACATCAGCGATTGGTGCAGGTTACGACAAAATTGAAGACGTTGATTATTCACAAGCTCAACAATATATGGATTACATTTTCTTAATGAGCTATGACTACTATGGTGCATGGAGCAATGTAACTGGCCATCAGGCTGCGCTTTATTGTTCATCGCATTTCCGTGTTGGTCAGTGTGATGGCACGGGTGTTGATGAAGAAGGCGTTCCATATAAAGGCCCTGCTTACACAACTGATAACGCAGTGCAAAATCTACTTGCGCAAAACGTACCATCGAAGAAAATCGTGGTAGGTGCCGCTATGTATGGCCGTGGCTGGGAAGGCGTTTATCCAGAAAATGCCACTATCGCTGATAACCCTATGACAGCACCGGGCAACGGCAAACTTAAAGGCACTACAGCGCAAGGCGTATGGGAAGATGGTGTAATTGATTATAAAGGCATCAAAACTTACATGCTGGGCGCTGCAGAAAATGGCATCAATGGGTTTGAAACAGGTTATGACGAACAAGCCGAAGCCGCTTATGTATGGAACCGCAGTAACGGTAAATTAATTACATACGATAACCGTCGTTCTGTTTTGGCAAAAGGTGCTTATGTTAATCAATATAATCTAGGTGGTCTGTTTGCATGGGAAATTGACGCTGATAATGGCGATATTCTTAACGCTATGCACGAAGCGCTTGGTGGCACAGTAACTGAGCCTAGCAATAGAGCGCCGGTTCTATCTGTATCAAGTACCGTATCTGTGAATGCGGGCGAAAGTGTATCTGTGATTGCATCAGCAACAGATGCGGATAACGATCCGCTAAGCTTTAGCTGGACAGCTGACAGCGCGTTAACAGTAAGCGGTGAAAATTCAAATACCCTTGTTATCACAGCGCCATCAGTGACTGCTGATACGCAATACACGGTTGCTGTGAGTGTGAGCGATGGTGAGGCAAGTGTAAGCCGTAACGTTACTGTTAATGTTGTAGCACCAACAACAGGCGAGAACCAAGCACCAGTGGTTGCGGCAATTGCTGATAAAACAGTGGCAGAAGAGGCGAGTGTGGACGTGGCTGTTTCGGCATCTGATGCTGATGGCGATGCTCTTTCATACAGCTGGACCGTGCCAGCAGGCTTAACGTTAGTGGGCTCTGGTGCTGATGTGAGTTTACAAGCGGGTAGCGTTGATGCAAATACTAGTTATGTTGTATCGGTTTCGGTAAGCGATGGGCAAACAGCGACTGCAGTGAGCTTTAATGTTACCGTAACAGATTCTGGCACAACAACTCCGCCAGATGGTGAAACCACATGGGATGCAGCGGCGACTTATGTTGGTGGTGATACGGTGATTTATAACGGCATAGAATACACAGCTAAATGGTGGACACAAGGTGACCGCCCTGATTTAGGCGGCCCATGGGAAGCTAGCTCACAACCAACCGACGGTAATGGTGATGTTGTATGGCAAGCTGCGGGTATCTACAACGGTGGTGACCAAGTCACTCACCAAGGTAATAAATACGAAGCGAAATGGTGGACTCAAGGAGACGAGCCAGGCGTCGCGGATGTATGGAAAGCACTTTAAGTGTAATAACCACATTTAATGCCCATCATTAAAATGTGATTTCCCTTTAAAGCAGCCGCATGGCTGCTTTTTTGTGGGGGGAAAGTGGGAAAGAGTAAAGTTAGCGAGGGGAAAGAAGCTGTCAGCTTTCAGCCTTCAGCGGTCAGATGAGCTGTAGCAGCGGCTTTATGCCGCGACAATTAAAGTGAAATATTTGAAATTTATTTCGCGGGAGGAGTATTTAAACCACTAAAATAACTTGTAGGTCGGGCTTTAGCCCGTTTATGTTAACGGTTTTGTGTCGCCATAAATGACGACCTACTCCGCCTTCAGCGGTCAGACGCGCGAAACAAGTTTCACGCCCACGGGGGAAAACATAGGCGCTGGGGTTTAGGCGCTAGGGCGTGATGTAAAAACTCTTATATGGACTCGTATCTCGTACCTCGAATCTCTTAACTTTACTCTTTCCCCTTGAAACTCGCTAACTTAAGACATTTCCCGGCTAAAGCCAGTCCTACGGGCTGCCACCTCGCATTTCGGAACTTTCCCCTTAAAACTTACTAACTTTCTGTTTCTCATTTCATACACTGATCTTTCAGGCATTATCAACCATACTTGAATAATATGATCTGTAAGTATTTAAGCTAAGGTGGATAAATGAGGTTAAGTGCGTTGTTTTTACTTACCGTTTTTGTATTTAGTAACTCGGTATTTAGCTGCGATAAAACCTTAAAAGTGGGAATTAGTCAGCAGTGGGCGCCTTATGTCTTTACGCAAAACGGTGAACTCACCGGCATTGATATCGATGTGGTCAACTTAGTACTAAATGAGGCAGGGTTTTGTGCAACATACGTCGTCATGCCTTCATCTAAACGCGGGTTTACAGAGCTTAAACACGGTAAAGTCGATTTACTACCTGCCGCAAGTTATAGCACAGAGCGTGACTCTTTTAGTTTCTTTTCAGAGCCTTACCGTAATGAAGTGATGCGCTTGTTTTGGTATCCTCATGGCCGGTTAGAGTCTTTAGACTTGCAAGGTTTGCTCGAACATCAGCAAGTTATTTTAACTAACAGCGGGAGCTACTTTGGATCTGACTTTACTCATTTAAAAGAAGAACCAAAGTATAAAGAGCTACTCGTTACTGTACCCTCTTTGCGCCAGCGGCTAGCAATGTTGGTTGCTAAGCGGGTCGATTTTTTTGTTGATGATGAATTAGCCGGTTTATATTTAATTCAAAAAAATAACCAGCAGGGGATCGAGTTGCATCCGTATATTGTCAATAATGACAGCGTTCATTTTATGCTGAGTGAAACAACCCTTTTAGCAGAAGACAGAGCAGCTATTAACTCAGCAATTATAAACAACCAGCAAGCGATAACTGAGATTATCGCTCGCTATGTTAAGCACTAAGCTAGCCTAATCACTAAATTATCCTAAACGAGTCACACGCAATTTAATTCGCCCCGCATTCGCCCCATAAAAGCGGTTTAGGTCGTTGGCAAAAGGACAAAACTCACCTGATTTAGCAATACGAATATCAGCACCCTCAGCAATTTCAAATAAATGATCGTCGTTGTTATCGATAGCACCAATTAGCGCAAACCATTGTGCGTGGGGTAAACGTCTAAACGGTTCAAGCACGGCCATTGGGATTTCTTTCACCCCAAGTTGGATATTGTCGCGGTGCCAACCTGCAGGTCCGCAACTAATGCCGTCGTCATACCAAGTTTGCTCTGGGTAAGGCGTAAATCGGTACGTGCCACCTTGCTCTAACATTAAGCCTGTGTGATTGTACTTTTCAGCGCCATACACAAACACATCTTTACTTTCGTCTATGCCCAACACCGTCATATTTTGTTTATCAAGCGCAATATGTGGGCTTAAGCCTTTAAATTTCAAGCGGGTTTCATCGCTATAAAGTACATCGTAATGAAGGCTTTTTAACGACTCCGGACGATAGCTCGTTAGGCGATTAATGCGCTCTGCTACTGTGTAATGAATGGTTGGTGCGAGCGCGCTTTGTTCGTTATCAACCAATACACAGCATTCGCGATCTACCAGTTTGAACAACGGGTTAAACCAAAAATAGTTTTGCTGATGACTAAGAGCCAGCGGATCTGGGGTAACGGTTACATCATCTTGTGCAATGAGGTTACGATGCTCTTCTGGGAGCAGAGTGTTGTAATTGATATCCGCGCTGGTAAGTAAGTTTAATGCAACGGTTTGTTCAATCAGCCACTCAATCGCATAGCGCAGACAAATGTCTGCTAAGCCATCACGATAATAGCCGCCACCCACATCAGAATGGGCGCCTGCAAACCAGATCTCTTGCACATGCGGTGCACTGTTTATAAGTGTGGGTTCAAATGCACGGCGTTTTTCATCAAGTGCCACGCAATGAAGGGCAGCTTTTATATTGCTAGCTAGTGTGTAGTTTTCAAAAATGACATGCTCAGCACCGCGGGTTGCTTTTGTTACTTTCGAAAAGCCTATTGATGCAACGGTATCGAATACACATAAGTACACATCATCACTGATAAGTGGCTCTAAACATTTGGCAAAGCGCCTAGCAAGAGCAGCACCGCGGCTAAAACCAGTTAGAAGTATCTTGTCGCCTACATTGTAATAGCTTTTAAAGTCGCCCATAGCCCGGTTTAAAATGCTGGCAACATCATCACCTCTTGGCGCAAGGGCTTGATTGAATAAACGTCGAAAGCGACTACCTTGGGTGCCTATACCTTGATAATAAAAGCTAAGTTGAGTTGGAAATGGTGTTGCGGGTTCGCTATTGAGTGCGCCGCCAAACAATAAATGAAGTTTAAGAATATTAGAAATACTGGCGTCTTCTTTGAAATGTGCGGCGCTGAATTGTTCAGCATCACGAGGCTCACTGCCTGTGCCATCAAAGTTGAAAATCAGCGTTTTAGCGGTCATAGCGTCATTCCTTTAGTGGTTTGTATAAACATACTCCCACTTTATGAAAATTTGAAGACAAAGATTCATCTAGACGAGCATTTTTGATGCTACGCTAACGTGGTTGCTAAATTAAAACTAAGTGGTTTATCAAGAGGTGTATTTTTGTAAGATTGTCAGTAATACTTGGTAGTCTTTTTTTATTTCAAATAATTTCGATTGTATCTCCTCAAAAGGGTGACGCTCATTGGCGATTAATACAATTAATTCGCTTAGGTGTTGATCTAATCTTGTAGCACCTAAATCGCCGCAGGCTCCTTTAAGTGAATAACTGGCTGATGTAGTTGTTTTAAAGTCTCTGTTCTGTATGGACTGAGATAGTGACGCTAATTTGACATGAGAACTATCTAAAAACATTTTGCTTACTCTAATGAGCAAGACCTCATTGTTCATGAGTCGGTAAAGTGCAGCTTTTTTATTCCAATGGTTCAATTCTAAACTTTCGCTTTTCGAGTTTTTTGTTTGCTGCTTCCCTGACATCTCACTGTTCATTTTTTATTTGCCTTTATAGTTATGTCATTTTGAAAAAATCTACAAAAATTTAAATTATTCACTGGTTGCGATAATACAAACGCAGCGATTTCTTCCTTGTTGTTTAGCCTGATATAGCGCTGTATCTGCACTGTTGATTAAATTTTCTGGAGTAAAATTTTTATCATCTGACAGCGTTGCGCTTCCCACGCTTATCGAGACTATTCCTGACTCTGTAGTTGGGTGTTTAATAGCTAGATTTTTAATGTTGGCCAATAGCTTATGAGCAATAAACTGTGCTCCTTGAATATCGGTATCAGGTAAAATACAGAGGAATTCTTCACCACCGTAGCGAATAGTTGTGTCTGTTGGTCGGTTAATACTATTTTTGATTTCTGTAGCTACTTTTATTAAGCAGTTGTCGCCTTGTTGATGTCCAAGCTGATCGTTGTATTGTTTAAACCAGTCTATATCGATCATCAGCACAGATAGTGCCTGACTATGACGTTTCGCAAGTAATAGATTTTGCGTCAGAGTCGTATTTAAAGAACGGCGGTTTTTTAATCCTGTTAGGCTGTCTTGTTGTGTCTGTTGTTTTAAAAGATCTGCTTGTTTCTTTAATGTCAGGTGTGCAGTCACTCTGTTTAGAAGGGTTACACCATAGACTGGCTTAGTTACAAAATCCACAGCGCCTGCTTGCCAGCATTGGTTTTGATCTTCTTGATCCATAATTGCAGTGATGAATATAACCGGAATATCTTTATAAGAAGGGTGAGCTTTTAGCTCTTTACACACATCAAGACCACTCATAGACCCTAACATGACATCTAACAATATTAGATCGGGTTTAATAGAGTCACAAACAGACATCACTTCTTCACCATAATTAATCGTGTGGGTTTTAAAATGTGATGCTAGTAGGCCTTCAATGACAGTCGCATTGATTGGCTCGTCATCGACTATCAAAATGATGGAATCATCAATCAGTTTGTTGTTATTTACTTCATTAGATTGCAAATTATCTTCTCCCTGAGTGTTGATTAAGCATAGACTGAATTTTTAGAATTTCTACAACTAAAGAATGGAAAATTGTATTTTTTATTGGCGCTACTGATGAGATAGGACTAGAGTTTTTTAGTTACATTAATTGAGGTCATAGTCTTGCTTTTTTCTCATCTAAATAATCGGCAGAGTAAAATACTCGTTGTTGATGATGAACCTACAAGTCTATTGGTGATGACTGAGGCTCTTGGTGATTTAGGTGAAGTTATTGGATGTGCGTCAGGAGTTGAAGCCTTAGGCGTAGCATTTTCATTCAGGCCCGATATTATTTTACTTGATATTGAAATGCCAAATATGAATGGCTTCGAAGTATGTAAAGCAATTAAACAAAACCCACTAACAGCCCTATCAATCGTTATTTTTGTTACCTCGCATAATGAACAAATATTTGAGTATCAGAGTTTTGAGAATGGTGGAGTTGATTTAATTCATAAGCCTGTCGACTTAAATCTATGTCGGTTGAGAATAGTAAATCATCTAAAAATGAAGCAACAGGAAGCGCAAATAAGTACTGCAAAAGATGACGTTGCGGCACTAATAGCTCAAGTTCCGGTATTTATTTCTTATTGGTCAGTGCAAGAGCTAAACCTTTTTAATAATGACATGACTTGTCAGTGGTTTGCCGTAAGTGGCAATGAGATGATTGGTCACAGAGCTAAAGATATTCTTCCTGATGATCTATACCTTGCTTTGCATAATTGTTTAGAAGAGCAAAAGCCGCAGGAAGTGTTAAATGTACCGTTTGTCGATCCGAGCGATAATATTGAGCATGTTAGGGCACAAATTAATTTACAATTTCATGAAGGACAAGCGGTAGGCGTTATATTGACGCTTACGGATATAACATCAATTAAGCGCACTAAAAAGTTATTAGCTGCTGAGTCTGAGCGATTGCGAGTAATGCTCAACTCGATTGGTGATGCGGTTATCGCAACAGATAATGAAGCCCATATTACGTTTATGAATCCCATTGCTGAAAAGCTAACGGGTTATTCAGCACAGCAGGCTCAGGCAAAACATATTGATGACGTGATGAAGTTGACTGATGCGTATTCAGGACAAAACCTAGTTAATCCTATCCTACTTGCTTTGCGAGAAAATCGTATTGTTGCTATGTCGTTAAATACCCAATTAACAGCATTAGATAACCGTGTTTATCGAGTCGAAGATTCTGCTGCGCCAATTCGTGATGATGATGGTCGTGTCAGTGGTGGGATCATCGTTTTTCACGATGTTAGTGAGTCAGTGGCAATGGCAGTTAAAATGAGTCACCTTGCTAATCATGACTTACTAACCGACTTGCCTAATCGAGTCTTGCTTTATGATAGAGTCTCCCATGCTTGCAAAGTAGCCAAGAGCAAGGAGCAACAAGTTGCTTTAATTTTAATTGATATTGATCATTTTAAATACTTGAATGACACACTTGGTCATCAACAAGGTGATTTAATAATTAAACTTGTTGCGAAGCGATTAGAATCTTTAATTGATTTAAACTACACATTAGCGCGGATCGGCGGTGATGAATTTGCGATATTAATCCCTGAAATAAAGCTAACATCAATTATTGATGTGATTGCTACTGACATCATTAATACAATGAGTGAACCATTCAAAATTGATGAACAACCTTATATTTTGTCAGTGAGTGTAGGTATTAGCATTTATCCTAGAGAATCAGTGACAGCAGAAGATATGATGACTCATGCTGATGCCGCTATGTATAAAGCGAAAGAGCAAGGACGTAATCGCTTTTGTTATTACTCAGATGATTTAGAGCATCAGTTTAAACAGCGCCAAAGTGTTGAAAAACTGATTCGTACTTCGATAGAAAACGACAAGATAGAAGTTTATTATCAACCCAAGGTCGCACTGGGTTCACAAAAAATAGTCGGTGTTGAAGCACTTGTTCGGTTACGAGATACTAATAATCAAATTATATTGCCAGTTGAATTTATTCCTTTAGCTGAAGAGACTGGACTTATTAACGCTCTTGGTGAGTCAGTTTTAAAGCAAAGTTGTTACGCAGCAAAGGAGTGGTTAGATAAAGGCTTTCGTATCAAGGTTGCTGTCAATATTTCAGCAAAGCAGTTTACGGATAAAAACTTTTGCAACTTTGTGGCGCAAACTCTCCAAATGTCGGGCTTACCGAGTGAATTGCTCGAATTAGAAGTTACAGAAAGTGCGTTAATGGAAGATTTTGAAGTAACTAAGAGCATGCTGAATGATTTAGCGGTGCTTGGCCTGACTATTGCGATTGATGATTTTGGAACGGGTTATTCCAGTCTTTCATATTTAAAGCTTTTTCCGGTCGATGTTTTAAAAGTAGATCAATCATTTGTTAGAGACATGATGGTTGATTCGCAGAGTATGGATATAGTCAAGACAATAACAAGCTTAGCTCATTCATTAAGTCTATTAATTGTTGCCGAGGGAGTAGAAGAAAAACAGCACCTAAATAAGTTGATCGATTTAGGCTGTGAACTTGGGCAGGGGTACTATTTTTATAAGCCCATGCCCAAAGAAGAGTTTGATAAGCTATTAGTTTAAGTCATGGTATGGCTGTATAGGATGCCACAGCCGATAAAAATAAGTGCAACACCGCCAATTGCTTCGGCTTTTTTGCCTACCCAGCCACTCATTACGTTACCAAGTAGCGCGCCGATGGTAACCATAATTGTGGTTGCTAGGCCTATCATGGCGGCAGCTAAGTAAATATTCACTTTCATGAAAGCAAGGCTAATACCTACTGTCATAGCATCGATACTAGTGCCAACGGCAGTTAGTAGTGTGGCAATGAAAGTTCGCTTGGTATTCGGTGCAAGTTCCTCTTCATCGTCGTCATCTTCTTTACGACTCTCAAGCAACATATGAATGCCTAAACCCACTAACAACACAAAAGCAATCCAGTGATCAAAGGCTTCAACGTAATCTGCACCGGCACTGCCAATCAGCCAGCCAACAATCGGTGCGATAGCTTCGATACAGCCAAACAATAAACCAAGCTTGATTGCACTCAGAACACGAGGGTTTTTAAGTGTACTGCCTTTGGTGATTGAAGCTGCAAAAGCATCAGTCGACATTGCAAGCGACAAAACGCTTAGCGTAATAATATTCAATTTTTGCGCCCCACAAAAAGTGGGCATTATACGCGGCTAAGCCGTAAACAGATAGGTTAATTTACGGCTCAAATAGGTAAGGAGCTTAATAAGCGCTGTACTGATAGTTATTCATTACAGTGCCATCTTTGGGTGCAAGTTTTGGCGCAAGTTTAATAAGCTCTTCATAAACATCAGGAACAAAAACTTTTAGACGCTCGGCACGACGAAAGTGGTTAGGCTCATACTGGTCAACAAGTTTTAATGCGCTTGGCATATAGTCAGCGAGGGTTTGTGTGTTATAGCTTTGCTCCAGTGCTTGGTCGAGAATATCAAGCCCAGGTTTAGAAAAGTCATGCGCAACTGCAAGGCTCATTAAAAACTTAACGGCTTCTTTTGAATGCATGCTTGCATAAAAATACATATCGTTGTTTTGCATGTCTTTTAATGAAAAATCAAAGCCGTTATCAGCTAATGTTTGCCATTGTGCTAATGGCAATTTAGTAAAAACATAAAGATTTTCAGGTGCAGTTGGAGCGACTCTGTTTTGCCAAATAGACGTCAATTGTTGAGCGTTTTCTATTGTTGCTGCAAGCAACATATTTGTCTGGTGGGTACTGAGCTTTGCTGTTTGGGTAATCGTTGCAACAGTATTAAAGTCTTTTTCGACAATTGCTTCTTTATAGGTTTGATACTGCGTTGAGGTTTGATATTTATTCTCATTTGAATGCAAGAATTGCCAATTATGAACTTGTACAGGGTCGATGGCTTGAAGGGTGTCGAGGGTTAGTAAGCCTTGTTGCGCTTCGAGCGTTTCTAATTCTTCGAGTGCTTGAGAGCGTGTTTTTATCGCTTCTAGCGAATAAATCCGCTGATCTATCGTTTCACACTCAGGAGATACTTTTTTGGCTTGCTGTTTTTGTAGTTCGTAGGCGCTGAGTGCTTTTGATATTGCAGAGTTATCTTTTTCTTTACGTTTAAATGCTAGGTTATTTGGGATTAGCTTTAAATCTATAAACTGAGAAAAAGCATCATTAGCAATTTGGTCGCCAACAAATAAAAGGCTACTCGGTAAGAATGAAGATTTAAGCATCAGTAGTCTATCGTTCGGTGTGTCGCGTACAAGCTCGCCGTGAGCTCGATAACCCTTATTTTTTAGATAACTTAGTGTTTTTATGTGTTTGCCCTCTAGTGGCTGCACTTCGCTATTTGAGCTGCCCTTTAGGTTTACAATGGCAATATCCATCGCTGTAAATACATTTGGCTGATTAGTGGGCTCAATACCTCGCTCACTTAATAACTTTAAAATTGGCACGTTAAATTCACTCACAGCGACATCTGCAAGGTTTAAATACAGTTGTTCATCCATAAAGTCATCACTCATTGCTGTAGGCGAGCCGTTTAGCTGTGCTGTTTGAGAGATGAGCGCTGTTAGGTAATCATTAGGTAAGTTGCTTTTTAAAGCCACAGCAATGTCGTTAACAGTAAACTCTTTACTAGATATCGCGTTTTCAAACTCAGTTAAACTAAGCGCATGAGCATTAACAAGAAACAAAATAGATGGTGAAATGAGCCTTGATGGGCCGATTTTAAACGGCGTTTTTAAATAGGTATTAAAATCATCGTTGTTATCCAATAGTTTGTACAATGCTGTTTTGTTTACTTGCTCAGGTAATGGCACATTAAACATCATTGAGCCAGTATTTTGACTAAGGGGTCCATCAATTGCCGTTAGTTGATTGATTGTATCTATATCAAAATAATCAATGACCTCAAGCCCTTGCCAGTTTTTTAATATGCCAACTGATAAGGCATATTGAAATTGCTGTTCTGCATTTTGTTTGATGGCGTTAATAACTAAGGTATTAAATGAACGGTAGGATATTTTCACCAGCTCTGAATAACTTAAAATATCTTCAAGGGAGTCGCCGTCTTTTAGTGCTTGTTTAATCGCTGCTTCTATTTGACTGTGATCAGCTGCAGCTTGAGTGGCTTTTAAACTTTGTTGCTTACACTGGCGTTTGGCTAGCTTGAGTTTAGCCAGCTCTGTTGCTTTGCTATTAGGCTGATTTGATGGTTTAAAGAGGCTCGTAGCCTTTTTTTGTTCAGCGACAGTAGCAGAAGATGTCGAGACTTCATTGCTTATCGCTTCGATGGGTGTGGGTTTATCTAATATCAGGTAGGCCCCACAGGCACAAAGCACTGCAAAAACGGTTAGCGAAATACCTTTTTTCATCTTCAATCCATGGATCTATCTTGCTTGAAGTGTATGACTTTGTAGAGTGATGTCAATTACCTAGGGACGAAGTGCATAAATAGCCGACAAACAACTAATTTGCCGGCTTTATGCCGTAGCTTAATGCAGTTTCATTTTTGGCCTAACAACGCGGAGTACTTTTTCGCTGATCCACAGTGCAAAAGTTTTTGCACTGCCATGGATAGCACGTTGATGCATACGATAGAGCGAAATATACATAAATCGCGCTATTTTACCCTCTATAAAAAAGCTATTACTGGTTAGGTTGCCCATTAAACTGCCTACCGTGCTGTAGCGTGACAAATTAACTAAAGAGCCATGATCACTGTAGGTAAAGGCACTCAGAGGCTGGTCTTTGAGTGTAGCTATAAGGTTTTTTTCAACACATTGCGCCATTTGATGAGCCGATTGTGCTCTGGGTGGCACTTGTGTGCCATCTTCTTGAGTAAATGCACAGCAATCACCAATCACAAAAATATCGTCGTTAACGCTACTTTGCAGATATTGGTTCACCTTAATTTGGTTATTGCGGGTGAGCTCAAAGATACCAATATCTTTAATGAAATCAGGGGCTTTTACACCCGCAGCCCAAACCATAATGTCGGCTTTGATATGTTCATCGTTTTTGGTAATAAAGCTGTTTTCTGTGGCTTCTTTTACTTGCGTGCCTTCGCGGACTGTTACTCCTAATTTAACCAGTTCACGCTTAGCTGAGTTTGCAATGCGCTCGGGTAATGCGGGCAAAATTCGCGGGCCCGCTTCAATTAAATCAATGTGTAAGCGTTTCGCGGTCATTTTATTAAGGCCATACATTTTTAGCATGTCTGACACATGATAAAGCTCTGCCGACAGCTCAACCCCGGTTGCACCACCCCCCACTATAGCAATGGTTAAAGAATGCTGTGGGTCGTCATCTTGATGTAAACGGGTGAAGTTATCGAGTAGAGCATGCTGAAAGCGTTCAGCTTGCTGGTTTGAATCAAGGTAAAAACAGTGCTTGTTAACGCCAGGGGTATTAAAGTCGTTACTGACACTGCCTATAGCAAGTACAAGGTAGTCATAACTGACTTGGCGCTCGGGTAAAATTCGGTGGCCAAGTTCGTCTTTTAACTCACTTAAAGTGATAGTTTTGTTGGTTTGATCTAAGTGGCAAAAGCTGCCGAGTTGAAAATTATAATGATGTTTTGCTGCATGAGCTGAGTATACAACGCCGTCTAAATCGGCATCAATCGACCCCGTCGCTACTTCATGAAGTAACGGCTTCCAAATATGGCTGCGGTTTTTATCGATTAAAAGTATCTCTGCTTGGCGTTTTTTCCCGAGTTTGTGTCCTAATTGTGTTGCTAGCTCTAAGCCACCAGCGCCACCACCGATTATCACGATTTTAGGAGGTTGGTTAATCATTACGTTGCCCTCAAAAGTATAATACCTAAACACTCTTGCGAAAAAGCGCTTAGGTATTGCAAGTCCATCCATCAATACCCCATGGCAACGCGCCCATTGTGCGCCTTTTTACTGGTTTTGTCAGTACCTGTTAAGAACAATATAGTGCGCTTAGTTATATCAATGGCCTTGGGAGATTGAGTTAAACGGGTTAACATGGCTAATTCGCAGTAAGAGACCTATCATTACCTGAAAAGGGAATGAAAGTGAGGGATCAGGATGACTACACCACTACACACTTCGTTGAATCAATACTTTGGCTTTAATGAGTTTCGCCAAGGTCAGCAACAAACCATTGAGCAGTTATTAAATCAGCAATCGTCGTTGGCAATTTTTCCAACTGGCTCAGGTAAATCTTTGTGCTATCAATTAACCGCATTGCACTTACCCAACTTGACCTTAGTGGTATCGCCATTATTGGCACTGATGAAAGATCAAATCAGCTTTTTAAATAGCAAAGGTATTTACGCGGCAAGCCTTGATTCAAGCCAAACCAGTGAGCAAAGCCATACGGTAATGAGTGATGTGCGAGCAGGGAAGGTGAAAATTTTAATGGTCTCAGTTGAGCGTTTTAAGAATGAGCGCTTTCGTGAATTTATTAAACAAGTGCCTATTTCGATGCTGGTGGTTGATGAAGCGCACTGTATATCTGAATGGGGTCATAACTTTAGGCCTGATTATCTAAAACTGCCGCGCTATCGTGAAGAGCTTAATATTCCACTGGTATTGCTACTTACCGCCACCGCCACTAAAAAAGTAAAGCGCGATATGTGTGAGCGTTTTGCTATTGCCCCAGAATGTGTGGTGCAAACAGGCTTTTACCGAAGCAACCTCGATTTATCAGTGCTCAGTGTTGCAAGCCAAGAAAAACCTCAGCAATTAGCAAGTATTATAGCCAGCCAACAAGGGGCAGGGATTGTCTATGTCACCTTACAGTATACCGCTGAGCAAGTGGCCGAAGGCTTGGCAAGAACGGGCTTTAATGCAGTGGCCTATCATGCAGGCCTTGAGGATGATAAACGCTGGCAAATTCAAGATGATTTTATGGCGGGTAAAATCAATATCGTCGTGGCAACCATTGCTTTTGGGATGGGGGTTGATAAGTCTGATATTCGTTTTGTGATCCACTATGATTTGCCAAAATCGATTGAAAATTATAGCCAAGAGATTGGCCGTGCAGGGCGAGATGGTGCGCCATCAAACTGTTTTACCCTAGCAAACCTTGATGGCTTAAATACCGTTGAGAACTTTGTTTATGCCGACACGCCCGAGCAAAGTGGGATTGACTATGTCATCAATAACATTCGTAACGAACAAACGAACAACCAGTGGGAAATGCAAGAGTACAGCTTATCTAGCGAAAGTAATATTCGTGCTTTAGCGTTAAAAACCTTACTAGTGCAGTTAGAAATGCAAGGGGCTATTACGCCTTTATATGCCTATTACGCCGATTTTAAATATAAGTTTTTAACGGATCAAAACGAGCTACTTAGCCAGTTTGATGCTGACCGACAAGCGTTTTTACAACAGGTATTCAAACACACTGAGTTTAAGAAAATTTGGGGCACACTTAATTTTGATGCGTTAACCCGTGCCACTCAAGTTGATAGAAAACGTGTGGTTGCAGCGCTCGATTATTTGGCCGAGAAAGGTCATATTGCCCTTGAGACCAAACGCATCACGCAAGTGTATGAGGTGAATAACTCGGTAATAAACCACGCAGATTTAGCACCGCAACTTCATCAATATTTTATCGAAAAAGAACAGGCCGAAATTAAACGTATCGCCACTTTAGTGCGCTTTTTTGAGCTAGATAGCTGCTTAAGTTATAACTTAGCCCGCTATTTTGATGACCAGAATGCACCCCAGCAATGTGGCCATTGTTCAGTGTGTAGAGGCCAGCAGGTAAAGCTAAGTTATTCATTAGTGCATCAAATGCCTGAGCAAAATGTGATTGCCAGTAAAGTTGCAGAGCTTAAACAGCACTTAGCCGCTAAAGGAATTAGTGATGTCAGCATCGATACTCAGTGCCGCTTTTTAGCGGGCATGAGCGTGCCTTTATTTACCCGTAATAAAGTCAGGCAGCTTTCAGGTTTTGGCCTTTGCGAGCAGCAGCGCTACAGTGACATTAAAGCCTTGCTACAGCAGTTGTAGCAGGGTCTTACATTTTAAAATCAGGCTCTGTAGCTTCGGTAAACATTTTTGACAGAACTGTCTTGAATAACTCTGTCAGGGTGTTTTGTAAGTACAACTGAAACTTTTCTTTACCGAGAGTTCTATCGAATACTTCGGTATCTAAAAAGCGTTTCATTTCACCGATAAACTCTGGGCTCGTGGTAAGTTCGGGTAACCTATCAATTAAATGAGAAAGCATGGACTGATATTGCTCAAGTTGATAGTCAGCAACTTTATTTTTAACTAGTTCAATATCTAATTGAGCCCCTTGCTGTTGCAACCAAGCAAGATCCCAAATGTCTCGATGTCGCACATACTTTGTTGTGGCTGGTAATGAAATTATTTTGTCAGCCATCACCTCATCGAGTGTTTCAGCTAAGATCAGTGTATCGCTGTATCCATCAGGCAGAAAATCATAGTTCACATTCAGTGGTAAAGGCTGCTTTGTGTAGGCCGGAATATTGGCAACTTCTAACTTAATTTTTTGTTTGGGTAAATCCTTTCTTTGTGGTGCAGTTACTACTGCAACTTGCCACTTATCAATTTTTAATTCTGAGTATTTAGGGTCTTTTTTTAACTCTTTCGGTTCTTTAACTGTCACCTCAAGGCCATATCTTTCGCCAATATACTTTTCAATACATGCTTTGATATCTTTTAACATGAGTGAATTGAATTCTTTACCACCAGCAAAATCTAAATCTTCACTAAAGCGATTTCCGCCGTAACATAATCTTAAAGAAGTACCTCCTTGAAATACCAGCTTATCAAGAAATCCACCTCTTTCGAGAGCAAATAGGATGTCGTAATGCAATAACTCTTTTTCTATAACAGCCCGCATATGAGAAACATTTGTGGTTTGCATAGCGAGATTTACCAGTTGCGCAAAGTTCTCTTGTTCAGTTTTCATCTTATGCTTCCTCTGCAATTAAATGAGTATTTCGGCCAACTCTTTTTAAATCCCTTAGAGCAGTATTTTTCGTTGCAAATCTCAAAGAGCGATCTGTTTTCATTGTGTTTTCTAGAATGTCTAAACGGTCTCGCTTAGTGTGAGTAAATTCAATTGTACCAAAAGGCGTTTTATATTCACCCGAGCGTCCTGTTGTCATAATGGTCAATCTGCCAACGGGGATTTGTGAAATAATTCCATACTCTGAAAGTGCAGACTCTAAACTAACGTAATTGTACTCACCACGGCGGATTGTTTTTGCAATTAGCTCCAGCGTATCACTTCCTTTTGACTGAGCAAGAGCGTAAATAAAAATGCCATTTGAAACTCTAATTAAAAAGCCATCATCGATGAGTCGAGAAATCCCCGCTCTCAAGCTCCTATTAGTATCATCAAAAAAAATCTTTGCAAAATCAGACATTGTAAAAATATAACGTCCTTGTTTATCAAATTCTGATAGCTTTTTGATTGCATCTGACTTTTTCAATTTATTTCTCAAGTAATGATTAATGGCATATTTATATGTCATTATTGTAGACTTATTTTAGTGCTTTTCAAGTTCACAAATTTAACACTAAAAAGTGTCAAAACTGTACACTTAACCAATTTGAATACTGGTAGTCGGGTAGGTTAAAGGTTGGCTGTGCTGGCGAGCAAAACAATAAGCAAAGGTTAATGGCCCAACCCGACCTATCAGCATCAGCAGTATGATGATGAGCTGACTAGGCGCACTTAAATCCCCAGTTATACCCCGCGAAAGGCCTACGGTACTGAGTGCCGAAATTGCCTCAAAGGTGATATCAAGTAACGACCCTTGTTCAAGCTTGGTGATGATCATAATGCTGGTAAAAGCGATAAATAAGTACAGTATCATGACGCTTAATGCCTTGATCACCAACTTGTCGCTCAGCTGACGGTTAAACACGGTGACCGTGGTTTGCTGTTTTAAATAGCTGCGCATCGCTAAAATTAGGATCACAAAGGTGCCTAGTTTTATGCCGCTCGCCGTACTAACTGAACCACCGCCAATCACCATTAGCAGCATAGTCAAAAGCGTTGAATCTTGACTCAAGCCATCAATCGGTAGGGTATTGAACCCTGCGGTACGAGGTGTCACCGCTTGAAACCAAGTCGTTAATATTTGCTCAGACGTTGATAGCGGCGCTAATGTCGCGGGATTGGCGTGTTCAAAGAAAAAAATCAATATAAATGCGATGCAGTTGAGCAATAAGGTGGCAATTAGCACCAGGCGGGTATTGGTTGATAGTAATGACCAGCGCTTTTGTTTGTAGATATCAATCAGTACAGTAAACCCTAAACCGCCGATGATAAACAAAGCGGTGATCACTACGTTTACGGTTATATCGCCTTTGAATGCCGATAAGCTATCGCCACTTAACGCAAAGCCCGCATTATTGAACGCCGAAATCGTATAAAACAGACTGTGATAGGCGCTTTTTAGTGCGCCATAGTCATCGAACCAACTAATAAAGAGTAAGCAAAATGCCACCGACTCAATCACTAATGAATACACTAAAACATACTTAGCAACTTTGATCACCGAGGTTAAATCGTTAGTGTCAAAAGCGCGGCTAGCGAGTAAGCGTTGTTGTAAGCCTAGGGTTTTTCCTAAACTTAGTATTGAAATCACCGCCACGGTCATAAAGCCAATGCCACCTATTTGAATCAGCAGCATGACCACGCTTTGACCAAATACAGTCAGATCAGTACCTGTGTCGATGACCACCAGCCCTGTTACTGTAACCGCAGAGGTTGCCGTAAATAATGCATCGAGCCAGCTGATCGGTTGGGTGCTTGCCATTGGTAGCATAAGCAAGCCCGTGCCGAGCATAATTAACACAATAAAGCCGATAGTAAGCACTAAAGGTGGGTTTATTTTTTGCCGCTTACGGCACTTTACACCGCTAAATTGTTTTGGATAAACGTTGGCTTGCCAGTTGATCATAATGCACGAAACCGTTTTGCTAATTTAGTTAAGTAAGTTTTAGAGCCCAGTAGCACCAGACTATCGCCGTGACGCAGTTCGGTGTCGTTAGTCAGCTCTGTATTGAAGTAATCATCACGTCGTAGTGTGAGTGGTTTAATATCGCTATTACGTTCTTTGAGCAGCCAGCCAATTTTGCGACCTGAAAGCTGCAGATCAATGCCTAGTTCAACAATAAACGTGGATTGGTTAAGCGGGAAATATTGATTAACCATTGGGTAGTTAAGCGCTTGCGCAACCCTCACGCCCATTTCTTCTTCAGGGTGAATGATGCGCTCAACGCCGAGTTTACTTAGTATTTGATGGTGGCTTTTGGTACAGGCCTTTACCCAAATTTGCTTTACGCCTAAGTTTTTTAAATGCAATACACATAAAATACTGGCTTCAATATTCTCGCCAATGGCCACCAATACGGCTTGGCAACTGGGTAAATCGAGCCGTGCTAATTGTGTTTCATCACTGGCATCAACCACCACGGTAAAACTGAGTTGGTCGGCATAGTGATTAACGGTGCTTTCGCTAATATCGGCAGCACACACTGTATGACCTTGTTTTGAAAGTTCTAAACAGGCGGTTACGCCAAAACGTCCTAATCCGATTACTGCAAACTGAGCCATAGTCTTTCTCGCTATTGTGGGTACGCGCTAAATGCTAATGGCAAAAAAACAGAAGTCTCTAGAGATCTTGAAAGCTTTATAAAGATTTTATGCCGAGATAAAAAAACTTTATAAAAACTTTATAGTGACAAAATTGAAAACCCTTTAATCTAATAGGGATAAACAATAAGTGAAAAGATGATGCAGTCAGTATTCAAAATACAGTATTTAAAAGCCGCATTTTTAAGTGTGTTGATGCCACTTGTCGTGGTGCTTGCGATATTCCCATTTCGAGAACTGTTTACAACCACCGATATTGTGATGCTACAGCTTCTGTGGGTGACATGGGTTGCGGTGCGCAGTAATCGTCGTGTTGCTGCGCTTACTACCTTGGTGAGTGTTGCCTGCACGGACTGGTTTTATGTGGTGCCGTATTTTACTTTTCATATCGAAAATATTGAATATGTGGTCACCTTTTTGGTGATGCTGATTGTAGGTCTAGTGATAAGTCACCTTGCCGGGGAGCTCAATACCAAGGTTCGCGATGTGCAAGCCCATGCAAGTAATAGTCGCTTATTGTATGAGTTAGCAAAAAAACTTAATGATCTCGATAGCCTTGAGGAGCAAAAGCAGCTGTTTTTGCAAACCATGACCGCGCATTTAAAGGTTGCATGTGACTGGCAGCCAACAGCCTCTAAGCAGTTTATTTATTTAAACGAACAACAAGCTGAATTTGGCGGTATTGCGTTTGCCAAAGCGCTAAATGCAGAACAACAGGCTTTGGCGAATACAGCGTGCTCTTTACTGTATCAGGTTCAAGAAAAAACCTTATTACGCGAGCAATCTGCGGCGATCAAAGTACAGGCGGAGCTAGAGAGGTCAAAAAACACCTTGTTGCGCAGTTTATCCCATGACTTACGTACGCCATTAGCGACCATTATGGGCGCATCAAGCATGTTGGCTGATGATGATATCCAACTAAGCTCTGAGGTTATCAAAGAGCAAGCTGCTAACATTTATGAGCAAAGTAGAATACTTAACCAGCACTTTGATAAAGTCATGGAGCTCAGTAAAGTTAATAAGTTAGCTGAGAATATTAAATGGCAAAAGCTGCCTATTTTGACCTTAATTAGCGAAGCAAAATCTCGTCGTCAGCAGCAACTACAAAACTTTAAACTGAGCATCGAGGCTCAGCAACAAAGCATCTGTTTTGGCGATGAAACCCTACTAGAAATTGCCTTTGCCAATATGCTCGAGAACGCAGCTCGTTACGGAGATGGTTCGGCGAATATGCAATTTATTGAAACACACAATGAATATCAAATTGTGCTAACCAATCCTTTTGCGAATAAGCATGAGACGAGTCAAGATGAAGGCGTTGGTTTGGGGAGTGTGATCTGCGATGTGGTTGCTAAATGTCATCAAGGGCGCTTTGAATTAACCCTCAATGAGCAAACAAAGCAAGCAACAGCTATATTAATTTGGAGTAACAGCCGTGGCTAATATTTTGGTTTTAGAGGACTCACCGCCTCTGCAAAGTTTTTTAAAAACACTGTTAAAAGCCAGCAACCATGAAGTCAGTGTGTGCGCCAAAGGGCTTGATGCGTTTGCACTTTTAAGCCAGCAGCAGTTTGATTTAGTGCTGCTTGATTTAGGCTTGCTCGATATGGATGGGCAAGATTGGCTGGTGGAGTTTAGACAGTGGAGTCTGCTCCCTGTTTTGGTACTTTCTGCACGCGACGGAGAAACAGAAAAAGTCACCGCCCTTGATAACGGCGCTAACGATTATCTGACCAAACCATTCAGCGCAAACGAATTATTAGCACGAATTCGGGTGCTTCTGCGCACACAAACAACACCCATCCTAACTTTGCAATGTGGCGATATTCACATAGACCCACATAAGCATGTGGTCCGTAAAGGCGCTGAAGAAGTAAAACTAACTAAAAAAGAGTACGCTATTTTGCTATTGTTATTTCAGCAAAAAGACAAGGTGTTAACGCATAACGCTATTTTATCTGAGGTGTGGGGAGAGCAGTATATTAACCGTCCTGAATACGTACGTGTACATATTGGTCAGTTAAGACAAAAGCTTGAGCAAAATGCGGCAAGCCCTAAACATATCTTAACTGAGCCCGCTGTTGGTTATCGATTAGTTGATTAAGCCATCTCTTTCTAGCGCTTTAGGTTGAGTTTGTAACTTACCTTAGGTACTGTTTTAGGAAATAAAATAATAAGCGGAAGTCTTTTCATTGGCTATGCATCAAAATACCGAGCAGGGCATTAATTCTCTGTCGAATACACAGCTTGAAGACATGATTGCAGAAATCGAGCAGGCCATTGAGTGGCACCAGTCATGGTATAGAAACTTATTAAGGTGCTTAATTGCAGACATACCTGCAGATGAACAAGACTTAGCAGATAATGCTCATAACCTTTGTCGTTTTGGGCAATGGTTTAATAAGCTACCCGAACAGACCCTAAACCTTCACCCTTACTTTTCTGAAATCGCTTGTGCGCATCAAAAGATGCACCAAGGTGCCAAAGTCCTGTTATCGTTAAAAGAGTCTAAGTCTGTTATTCCGGCTAATTTATTGGACCAGTTTCATGCCGATTTAGATAGCCTGCATGAGTTATTTGAAACCCTTATCGATGAATTCTCTGAATTGCTGCACACAAGAGACCCTTTGACGGGGGCATCGAACCGAACAAATTTAGTTGAAAACCTACAAAAAGAGCATGAGCTTTGCAAACGTAAATCGCTCAGCTGCGCACTGATAATGATCGACCTTGATCACTTTAAGCAAGTGAACGATGAGTTTGGTCATGCTGCGGGTGATAAGGTATTAATAGCCCTTGTTAAATGTATTAAATCTCACTTAAGGAAGTACGACCAACTATATCGCTATGGCGGCGAAGAGTTTTTAGTCTGCTTACCGCAAACAGAGCTAGAAGGTGCCAAATCACTTTCTGAGCGATTAAGAGCAGGCGTTGAAGCTTTAAAAATTGAAATTGGCAAAAGTAAACACATTAATGTTACAGGCTCATTTGGTGTTTCGTTAATAAATGTCGATGACGATATCGAGGCGGCAATCGAAAGGGCTGACGAAGCCATGTATCAGGCTAAAAAGTCAGGCCGCAATCGAGTGTGTGCAGCTTAAATGGTAGCTGCGCTGACTTATTTGAAAATATTGGTGAAGTAAAAGTATGGCTGTAGTCCACCTTCATCGCTTTGCGGCAAACAAAGGTACAGGCAGTACCTTTGTTTATTGAGTTAACCGTATTTTGCTTCTAGCTCATTGGCTGTGTGATAACTTTCGTGAGTTTTTAGCTGCTCAAAGTAGCGTTCGATTTCAGGGAAGTGGGCTAACAATCCCGCCTCATCAACTTTTTCTACAACAAAAGACATCATGAAATCAGCACCGGTCAATGTGTCATCTACTAAGTACTGCTTACCTTGTAATTGCTGGTTAAAATAGCTCAGTATTTTAGCAATTTCATTATCGGCATAGTCTGCAATAAAGTTGGTTTTACAGCCGTCTTTAGTAATAAAGAGTTTCAGTAATAGGGGCACCATGGCAGAGCTTTCAGCAAAATGCAGCCATTGCTGATAGTCAACATAGCTATCGCTTTGCTGGCTTGGCATAAACTTACCTTTGCCATACTGAGTTATTAGGTAGTCAGTTATCGCACCCGATTCAGTAATTACTTTGCCATTATCTTCAATGACAGGCGACTTACCCAGCGGGTGAATTTGTTTTAACTCATCAGGTGCTAAAAATGTCTCTTTATTACGTTGGTAGGCAATAATGTCGTAATCAACGCCAAGCTCTTCGAGCAGCCAAATAATCCGCTTAGAGCGTGATTTGTTTAAATGGTGTAATTTAATCATTTGTTATCCTTAATAGTGGCGCAACATTATTTGTTGCGCCTAAATTTTTAAATTGGCTGCTGAACTTGAACCACGGTTTTACCAAAGTTTTCACCATTTAACATGGCGTTAAAAGCGTCTAGGGTATTTTCGAAATCAGTTTCAAGGTGCTCTTTGTATTTTATCTTGCCGTCGTTCAGCCATTGTTGCATATCTTGCGCAAATTCACCGTAACGATCGCTGTAATCATCAAAGATAATAAAGCCTTGTACTTTAATACGTTTTCTAAGAATTAAGCCCATCAACATAGATAGGCGATCAGGCCCTGGTGGTAACTCAGTTGCATTATATTGTGATACTAAACCACATAGTGGGATTCGTGCTTTTGTGTTAAGTAAAGGCAGTACCGCATCTAAAACATGACCACCGACGTTCTCGTAGTAAACATCAATACCTTGATCACAGGCGTCCTTAAGCTGTTCTTCAAAGTTATCGGCTTTATGATCTATGCATGCATCAAACCCTAAGTTCTCAATCGCATGCTTACATTTTTGTGAGCCTCCAGCGATACCAACGACTTTACAACCTTTTAATTTGGCTATCTGACCGACAGTTGCTCCAACCGGCCCTGTTGCTGCAGCTACAACCACTGTTTCGCCTGCTTTTGGTTCACCAATATCTAGTAGTCCCATATAAGCAGTAAACCCTGGCATACCTAAAATACCGAGTGCATAGGAAGGAGTATCTGGACTTTCTCCTAACTTCATCAGTCCTTCAGTATTACTTATCGCATACTCCTGCCAACCAGTATAGGCAAGTACCCATTCACCTACTTTATAATCAGGGTGCTCTGATTGCTCTACCTGACACACTGTCGCACCAACCATCACATCGCCAACTTCAACAGGGTCAGCATATGATTCTGCATCGCTCATACGGCCTCGCATATAAGGGTCAAGAGATAAATAAATTGTTCTTAGTAAAACTTCACCTTGTTTAGGTGAGGCAAGAGTAGATGTTTTTAAAACGAGGTTATTTTCTGTTGCAGGGCCTGTTGGACGTGATTCAAGAATATACTGACGGTTTTTAATTTCAGGCATACTTATCTCCTATGATTTGTTTTAAATCCTGTTTAATAAATAGGTGCGGGCATGTAATTAGAAATCAATGGCGAAATTGTTACCGAGTAGAAAATGATAATTTCATTCAAACGACAATCCATTTTGCACGGTATAGTGTAAAGGTGTATGCTGGAAAAATATTCAAATGGCGAAACAAATTGATATGAAAGGTATTTCTCTTATAGCTTTTACGCTTGTTGCGGGTTTTATGGCAAGGGGTGCGCATGCTAATACAAGTGTTTTATCGGTTGATCCTATCACACCAGGAAACGTATTTGCGTTTGAAAACGACGCAAGACGTTATCCAAAGCAAAGTGAGTTTAGTATTGTTCACAGTGTTTCGATGAGCAGTGAAAGCGGCCGACGATTAGCTGTGGTAACTGTTGAAAACAAAGCATCAGGATCGCGTATCTTACAAGCAGACCATATTATGGCTTTATTTGCCGATGGGCGTCGCTTACACCCGTTAGCTTTTGATGAAGGTATCAAGTTAGATGATGGTGAAAAGCGCTCACTGACTTTATCTTTTGGTGAAAATGAATACCCCATTTTAGCGGTATACACGAGTTTAGATGAGTAAAAGGCAGGCCCATGAAATTACCTAAGCCACTGGCAATGATATTACTTTTAAGCTCACCGTTAGGTTTTGCTATTGATAGCCAAGACTTTGTTAAAGATAACGTGTTCACGCAAGGCATTGAAGGGCCAACCATGTATAACGGTGCCCTATACGCGGTGAACTATGCCCAGCAAGGAACGATTGGCCGCGTAGATAACATGGGCAAAACATCGTTGTTTGTGCGGTTACCGAATGACAGCGTTGGTAATGGCTTACAGTTTGACTCACTAGGTAATTTATTTATTGCCGATTACGTTAACCACAATATTTTAAAAGTACCTGCTGGCAGCAATAAAGCAGAAGTGTTCGCCCATAATAGCAAGATGAATCAACCCAATGACATTGCTATCACCAAAAGTGGGGCGCTGTTTGCAAGTGACCCTAACTGGGCGAACGAAACGGGTCAGCTATGGCGTATTAATGCGGATGGCAGCACCCATTTACTCGAAAAAAACATGGGGACTACCAATGGAGTAGCGGTTAATAACGACAATACCAAGCTCTATGTGAACGAAAGTGTGCAACGAATCGTTTGGCAATACGACTTAGATGACAACTTAAACATTAGTAATAAAAAAGTTTTGATTAAATTTGCTGATCATGGCCTAGACGGCATGCGCGTTAATAATCAAGGGCATGTGTTTATTACTCGTTATGGCTCAGGGAAGGTACTTGAAGTCTCGCCTACCGGCAAGCTTTTAAATAGCTATCAATTAAAAGGCCAGCATCCAACGAATTTGGCTTTCAACGAAACTCAAAACAAAGTGTATGTCACCATGCAAAAGCGCGGGGCAATCGAAGTGATTGAGCTTTAGCCTTGCTTTGCTCGCGTAATAGCAGCGGTGATAGCCGCTTTTGCTTGCGGACTATTCTTCCAGCAATTTGAATGCAGCATCGACGCTACTCGCTCAGCAATAGTGTTGGCATCAAACCCAGCTAAGTCTTCAAACGATTCAATCCCAACTTCTTCGAACCGTTTTATAACCGTTGGTCCGACACCCTTGAGTGCTAAAAGCGCGCTGCGTTCTTGTTCGTTAAATGGCATGTTTTTGTTCCTTGTTCATTGCGTTTATAAACTGATGAGGGTCATCTAGCCCCAGGAAAACAGTGTTAATATCACCCATAGGTTCATTGAGCTTAATTTTAATATTCGGGTAGCCAGAGTAGTTGTAACGTTTGATTGAACGAGCGCGTGCAATAAAGTCGGTATTTAAATCAATGGATTTGATATTTTTTAAAGCAATATTGTAAGCAGGATAGAGCCCATAGCGAATAATGAGTTGCGATTTACTAATAGAAACAGGGCGCTTTGCAACTGCTCGGTATTCTGCAATGAAGAATAAAAGGCTAAATATAGTTAAACCAGTGATTATGTTTGCTGCTGTTGATGACCACACAAAGTGTATGAAGAAGTGCATCATGGGCAGTTCTAATAAGATAATAAAAATAAAGCCAAGTAAGTTAGCTTGTGCACCGTCTTTATTATGATAACTAAAATGCTGTTCACCAGTGAAATAACTAGGTTTAATGTGTTTAGCGTAAAAAAAGAAAGCCCACATCCGTGTTTCGAAACATAAAAAGTTTGCAATAGCACTTTGTTTGAAAAGCTTGTTAATTGGCCGTTCGATAGCTATATCAGGATCTGTCTGCTGGCTTAAAGCGGATTTTATTGCCAGGTACACAGTAATGAGAGCACTTAGCTCTAAAATTACAATCAAAGCTAAAAGCCCGTAACGACCTTGCTCTAAGTAATTCATTAAAAATTTGTTTTGTTCGGGAATAATGTAACTCCCCACTAAAATAGCGAGTGAGCACATCATCAATGCTTTAAAAGCCGCTTCTTTCTTATTTTTAATTAATATTAAGCAAAGTACAGGTAATACTATCAGTGCATCAAGCAGGTATAACCATTCAAAATTTGCTTTGCCAAAGTCATTTAGTGGATGCTTTCCCTGATAATAAATGCCCCAAAAAAGACTAATACTGATTAGGAAAATAAATGGAATTTTTGACTTTATTGATTTGAGCATAACACCTTCCTTGCAGTTTTACTGCTTATATCTTAAACAACAATCTATGCGCTGTCCCTATTTATTCTGGATATATTCGTACTTTCTAAAATAAAAAAGCGCACCGGGCAGGGTGCGCTTGAGGGGATCAATCCTGTGTAGCTAAAACAGTAGGATTAATTAGAAGCTTGGGGCATATCTCAGTGAAACACCGACTGAACGGCCAATCACACTGTAATCACTCACGGTGTTAAAGTGGTTTGCGCCTACCTCAGGTGTTGGTGGTTCACGGTCTAATAAGTTATCGACACCAAAGTTAACAGCAAGTTCCTCGTTAACTTGCCATGCAGCAGCAAAGTCTAAATAATTTTGTGCTGGAATTGTTTCTGAACGGTCGACAGCATACTCTACTTCACCTATTCTGCGCCAGCCAAGTTGGAAGTTCATGTTATCTAACTGCCAATCAATGCTTGCGCGATGTTTGTAGTCAGCTTGTAAAATGCTCGCAAAGTCACCCGAACAGGCGCTGCCGTAAGTTCCCTTACAGTCAACTTCAGGCACTGTGCTGTTGTTTTGACGCGTTTGTTTAGTAACAAAGTTACCTTGGTACGAGAATCTAAAACGACCACCCATTTGCTCAGGTGCATCAATCACATAATTTGCTGCAACGTCGATACCTTCTTGCTCAATTGCAGCTAAGTTAAAGTCATTAACGATGGCTGTGCTAATAAAGCCCGTGTTTGGATCGCGAAGTACCGCACCACACAATGGGTTGTTCGGGTTCGGGTCATCAACATAACAGCTTTGTAGTGCCGCACCTGGCTGAATTTGGCTTACCGCATCTGTAACACGAATACTGTAGTAATCGAGTGATAAATCATAGCCTTCTAAATAGCTAGGTGTATAAACAATGCCTAATGTATCTGATTCGGCTTGCTCAGGCTTAATGTTCGGGTTACCACCATAGGTGTACTCTGCGGTACTTGAATCGAATTCGGTGCCAACAGGCGGCGCACCAAACGCAGCACATTGAGTGGCATCACCGGTGCCAAGTAAGCATGGATCGCCGTTATAACGCCCTGCTAGTCGTGGCACAAACTGGTCGCTATTTTGGTCAAATAACGATAACGAGAGCGCTGTGATTGGGCTGGCAAACTCACCTAAGTTAGGTGCTCTAAACGCGGTTAAGCGGTTGGCGCGAATACGAATGTCGCTGTTTATTGCCCAGTTGATACCTAGTTTGTAAGTGTCTTCTGCTTCGGTATTTGAGTAATCAGAAATACGGTAGGCACCTTCAAAGCTAAGCTCTTCAGCAAACGGTTTATCAACAAAGATAGGCACTAAAATTTCAGCGTAGAACTCTTCAGAGCTAAAGCTTGCATCCATATCAAATGCGCTGATAGACGCAAAGCTGGTGCCGTTTCTAAATGCATCGCCCGGTGTTTGTTTACCGGTTTCTTTACGGTATTCATAACCGATTGCAAAATCGATAGCGCCGGCTGGTAATTCAAATAAGAATCCAGAGTCACCTGATAGTGTTGCTGAGATCACACTTTGTGTACGGTCGCGAGTGGTATAAAGCAGCGGATCGCTAAAGTCGCTGAAATCATGGTTTGGATCAAAAATATCCACTGAATTTGCAAGGGCAGAAAAACGACTATTACCGCTGTTATCATTACGGTATGCGTTGTTGTATATGGTGGCTACTTCGTCCGTTTTGCCATACTGACCATATACGTCATAACGTAAGTAGTCAGTTAAATCACCTTTTAAGCCCAGTTGAAATTGCATTGAATCACGCACCGCTTCGGTGTGTTGCACGCCTAAACCTAGGTTACGTTCAACATTAACAAGGGCATTACCTTCGCTATCAAACGTGAGTTGGTCACGTAGTTCATCAGGAATATACGCGTTGTCTTGCGTGAGGGTCACTTGTTCGTTAACAAAAATGGGTGTTTGGCCACTGGCACCCGCACCATTTACGGTCACTTTAGAATACATTGCGCGGCCATAGGCAATGGCACTGTCGCTTACATCAACGTCAAATAATAAGCCCGTAGAAAAACGGTCCATCGGTTGAGTTAAATAACGGTCAGCTGTGAAATCAGATGTTTGACGCTCACTTGTTACAGCTCCTGAGTCAGCAATACCTATGCTGTTGCCAGAGGCAACATCAGTATAATAACCACCGCTGTTGATCATTGCCGTTGAGTTTTCAAGCGCATAGTCACGCTCGCCAGCTAACAACTCTTTTCGTTCGGTGTAACCAATATAGCCTGTTACATGGCCGCGACCGTCGGCGATGTCACCACCAAAAATTGCTTCAAAGTTAAGCTTTTCGTTACCACCGTCGGCACTTTCGTAACTGGTTGAGAATTCAGCGCCAGTAAAATCATCGTCTAAAACAAAGTTAACAACACCGGCTACCGCATCGGCGCCGTAAACCGCTGCTGCACCACCTGTTAATACATCAACGCGTTTAATTAACCCGGCAGGAATAGTATTCACGTCAACCGAGTTACGAAAACTAAATGGTACCGCGCGAGTACCGTCGATAAGAACCAATGTGCGGTTTTGACCTAGGCCGCGTAAATCAATCGTTGATGAGCCAAATGAGTCACCGACTGTGGCACCTGTGCTGTTTGCACCCGCCGCAGCTTGTGGCAGTTTTGCGGTAATATCTTCAACGTTGACTGCACGGTCTAGGTGAATTTGTGCTTCATCAACGCTCACTACAGGACTACTTGAGACCAGCTCAGTACGTTGAATACGTGAACCTGTTACGGTGATCACTTCAGGTTTTTTTGCTTCAGTGCTTTGCTCTGCGTGTGCATAACTAATTACTGAACTTACAGCGAGAGCTAAAGGTGATAGCAGCAATAGCGAGCGATGCGCTGTTGATGTATTTGCTTTCATGATGATTCCCTTGCGTTTTATCATTTAAATCAACGCAGGTTGGTGTCTGATCTAGACCATTTAGTTAATTTAATGAGTCATACTTTTTGTTATGATGCTTGTGTGCTCTCCTTTTGGGGAGCTCACCGGTACAGTTTTAAAGCAATTTAAAAGTCTTTGCAATAATTATTCTTTAAATCTATTATTTTAAAATATAAACTATTCCAAGTCGTTAACCCGCTTATTTACATCTAATAAGCTGATTTTAAGTGATTTATTTATGCATCAACATATTGAAAAACTGTATTTAAGCGCAAAAAAAGAAAAAAAATTAATAATTGGTCTAATGAGTGGCACCTCGTTAGATGGTCTAGATATTGCGCTATGCGAAGTATCAGGGCAGGGCATGAACACGCATGTCGAAGTAATAAAGTTTACAACGGTTGACTACGACGATGATTATAAAACGCGTGTAAAGCGAGTGTTCGCCAAACGCGAATGTGACCTTGAAGAAGTCACTTTACTCAATCCTTGGATTGGTCAATTACATGGTGAAATGGTTGCCAAAACGTTAGCCAGCTGGGGAGTAGCAAAAGAACTTATTGATGTGATTGCCAGTCACGGACAAACTATTTATCACTGCCCTAAAAACCAACACAAGCGTGCAGAATATGGCAATGCAACACTACAAATTGGTGACAGCGATCATTTAGCGGTGACTGCAGGTATTACAACCATAGCTGATTTTAGACAAAAGCACATTGCAGCGGGTGGTGAAGGTGCGCCGCTTGCTGTATATGGTGACTACTTGTATTTCACAAGCACCAGCGAAAACCGTATTTTGCTTAATATGGGCGGCATTGCAAACTTAACCTACTTACCTAAATCGGCAGATGCACGAGCAGTTTTTAGCTCTGATATAGGCCCCGGCAATACCATTATGGATGCTTATGTGCAGCGTTATTTTACACCACTTCATTATGATAAAGATGCCGCTATTGCAGCAAAAGGCACGGTAAGTGAAGATTTGCTCGCAGCGCTGTGTGATGATGCATTTTTTGCTTTAGGGTTTCCTAAAACCACGGGGCCAGAAGTGTTTAATCTAGAGTATTTAGCTGCAGCACAAGCACGCTCGAATACGCAGAACTTATCGCACTTTGATGTGATGGCAACCTTAGTGCAGTTTTCAGGAGCAATGATTGCTAAAGCAATTAACCAATGCAGCGAAGGTTTGACCGATGTGGCTGTATACGCCAGTGGTGGTGGGGTTCATAACCCATTATTAATGGACACTATTTTAGCTAATTGCCCAGCGCTTTCTGAGATAAAAGATACCGATTCGTTGGGGATTAATCCAGATGCAAAAGAAGCCGTGTTATTTGCTATTTTAGCGAACGAATGTCTGTCGGGCGGGCAACAACGCTTTGGTAATACCGAGCAAGGGATCCCCGATATTACCATGGGTAAAATTAGCTTTGCTGACTAGGCCCTAGAAAAAGGCTAAAAAGCTTGCGCCAATATTACTAATGTAATGGCGTAAGCCCTGGTTTTTAGCTTGCTCAGAAGGTATCAGTTCTGGTGATGTGCTCGCTGCAATGCTGACATCAAACTGGGCGCTGTCTTTAAGTGTTGCATGCATGCCGTGTAGCATTAACTGCAATACAAATTCACCACTGTGAGTAACGTTTTCTAAGGTAAGCATAATAACGTGCTGCTCTAGATCGTGTTGCGTTAAAGTGTGTGCAGTAAAATACGCCGATTCGCGTGCATCAGGGCGCGTTGCACTGATAGAGATCACGTCACCTTCATGGGCATCATCTGGCAGCACACAACAAAATAAAACACGCTTTTGCTCATTAGCTGCAAAATGCAATTGTTCATATTCCATTGTATGCGCAAGTGCAGCACATAAAGGGTCTTCACTAGAGGGGAGTGCAAACGAAAGTTGCACCAAGGCACTGTCCATTACTTCTTCATTAGGTTAGGTGATTAAATTAGCGTCAATTATCGATCAGTTAGATGACAGAATTATGACTATTGTCATATTGCAGATTATTTATTTCAGAATCGGTGAGAAGTTGAATGTATTATTCGCTTTAGTCATCTTTTCTATAGGTTTGTTCTACTCACTAAGTTTACAGTTTTTCAAGTACTTACCTAAAGCCTTTAGGGGAATGTAGTTGTTGCACTTAATTGAAGTGGTGGTTGCCGTTTAAGGTCTGATAACGCAACTTCGATTTCTAGTTTACCAAGCAGTACTAAACACAATGTATTTGGCAATCCTTTTTTTGTATTAACTGTCTATAATTATTTATTAATAAATATAATCTTTTAATGCTACAGACTTGCTTTTAAGTGGTAAAGTGGATGAATCTTTAATCGCATAGCAGTCGTTCTATCGACAATATAAAGTTATAGGGTGTTTTTTTGAGCGATTCGTTTGTTACTAAGTCTCTTGATAGTAAACAGCAAGCCTATCAATATTTATGTCAAGATTTGTTTTCTCGATCTAAGATTGGCCCTGTTTTTTATACCTTTTCAACTGTTATAACTGGTTTTTTAGCTGACTTTCATACTTCGTTACCTTTACCTTTTATTGTAGCTACCGTCTTGTTGTTAGTTCTGGCGATCGCACGGTTAGTTTCTCGTCCACCTGAAAATACTCAAGCCTCATTAGATAACGCAATTAAAAAACACTGGATATTAGTGTTTTTTTGTGTAGTTACATGGTCTTCGTTTTTTAGTTGGACAACTTACCAATTAGGGCTAAGTAGTGCGTTTATATTTGGGTTAGTCAGTACAATTAATTTCTCAACGGCTATTGTTCACCAATATAGCCCTCAGCTTAAAAGAGCATTATTCTGCAGTTTGTTATGCTTATTGCCTACCTCAGCAACAATATTAATGTTTCACCCCTCTTTAGATGTGGCAGCACTCGCACTTTTACTCTATACGCCCTACTTAGTTATTACTGCTAAAAATAGTCATCAGGAATATTTTGATCATTTAAATAACAAATTAAAACTCGAAGCCGCCCTTGTTAAGCTCGAAGTCCTCTCAATAACAGATGCGTTAACTGGACTATATAACCGAAGAGAATTTAACCGTCGTATAGAATGTGCATTGAGCGATAGAAACTAAATAAACAAAAGTTTGGATTGATTTTATTTGATATAGATAACTTTAAGAGTATCAATGACAACTATAGTCATACCGTTGGCGATGATTGCCTGATTCACGTTGCTAAAGTTCTTAAGCAGGTCTTCAATCGTGAAACAGATATTATTTCACGTGTCGGCGGGGAGGAGTTTGCAATTATTGTGTTTGGAAAACAAGCGCGCTCGATACTCAAAAGTGCAGAAAAACTTCAGCATCGCCTGAGTTCTACAGCATGTTTAACACAAGGACACGCCATTAAAGTGACGGCAAGTATTGGGGTTGTTTTTAGTAAAGCAGAGATGAAAATTGAAGTACCACAGCTTTATGATCTGGCCGATAAGGCTATGTATCGAGCGAAGAATAACGGAAAAGATAGGGTTGAGTATATAGAAACAAATTAGACTTAATTATATAAGTAAGTGGCACGATATTTATCGTGCCACTGATAGGTTGCTAGTTTAGAAGGTCCAGTTAAGGCCTAAGTAATAGCGTCGGCCGTTTGTCCACTCGTTCACATAGATTTTGTCTAGGTGGTTTTCGTAGTAAGGTTTTAGCTCCTCAACAGGAATTCCGCTTGCTTGAGATAAAATGGCAAATGCTTCTTCTCCTGTTACAGAAGATTCAACAATGTTGTTACCATTCTCATCTTGTGCAACGACTCGGTTACCGGTTGCAACGCCATCATCGCCAATCTCATCAATCCACTTCATTTTATTAATGACCGGATCATTAACAATTTGCGATGTTTTAATGTATTGAACAACATTCTCATTAGTTAAGTTTGTTACTGCAAAGCTTGCAACTAAATTGTCTAAGATTTGATAAGTTGCTTTAAAATCAAGTTGCTGGCGTGCATCTGTGTAGCGAATACCATCTGTAAAGCTAGCATTGGCAAATTCACTACGATAGTTATATGACAAGCGAGCCGAGAAAGTATCGTTCTCAAAATAGATAGATGCATTAAGTGTGTCTTTTGATTGCCCGAACATAGGTTCTGTTTGGCTGACTGTTTTGGTATTAAAACCAGTTACTTCAAAGTACTCACGTTGTGATGGATCACTTTGATGCGTCTCAATATCGCTCATATCAGCTATTTCATAAGAGAACGTAGAAGTATTAAACTTTTGATCAGGTACATCTGTGTAGGTGTAGTTAATTAAACCGCCAAAACCATTCCCAAAATCATGTTGTAGTTGCAGTTCAAGGCCTTTAACTTTTTGCTCACCCGTATTGAAGTAAGAGCTTACGACGTAGTCGCCGTTAATAGTATAGCCGTTATCATCTGTTTGACCTTCATCACCGAGATAAGTTAAATCTTGAACTTGAGATGTTGAACGCACCATATCTTTAATATCTTTTTGAAACGCAGTAATGGCAAAAATTGACGATTCAGCAAAGTACCATTCTACACCTATCTCAGAGTTGACTGATGAGTATGAGCCTAAGTTTGGATTACCTACCGATCCTCGGCGTTGCGAGTCCATTGGTAATCGTTCGGCTTCTCCAGCAGGTGTGAGATCTTGCTGTCGACCATCGGTGTAAAATCTATATCGTTCAGTTACTAAGCTAAAGTTACTTCTTAATTGAGTGAGACTCGGGTGCGAAATATTTTTTGACGCCGCAGCTCTAAGTACAATATCGTCAGCTAAGTCATACGCAATATTAAAACTTGGTAAGTAAT
Organism: Pseudoalteromonas sp. PA2MD11; assembly: GCF_017808125.1. Classification (NCBI taxonomy): domain Bacteria; kingdom Pseudomonadati; phylum Pseudomonadota; class Gammaproteobacteria; order Alteromonadales; family Pseudoalteromonadaceae; genus Pseudoalteromonas; species Pseudoalteromonas sp. PA2MD11. Next base: position 28,123 of record NZ_JADKNF010000016.1, on the reverse strand, counting down.
CCTTAGTACTACTTTTTTGTACTAATGGCGAGTATTGATTGAAGCCTGCAAGAGCAGCGATATAGTTTGGATCTGTTTCATCGGTTGGGTATGTAAGGAGTAAGCCATTTTCATCTTTCGCGACTTCATTGCCAACAGACTCACGCTGTGTGTCTACTACGCGAATACCTACATTACCTCTAAATTTTTCACCACTAAAGTTGGCCATTGCATAATAGGCGAGCAACTCTTCTGAAACGGTATAAGCTGAGCCAACTGACTCAGTTAACCCTGAGCGACAACCATAATAGTTTTCAGGGTTAGCTGAGTTTGCAATGGCTTCAACACAGGCGCCTTCATTAGGTGTGCCTTCGGAGTTGAGTAATAAGAAATGATCATTTAGCAGTGAATCTCGCTTAGCTTGGTCAATATCAAAATATTCAGTGGGAATATCATGACCTGCTGAATCTAAGCCAGATACTGTGCCACCTACAATTTGCTCTGCGAGAATCAGCGGAAAATCACTAGATTCATTAGCATAGCCATGAAACCGTGCTCCCTCAGTATAGTAGCGCTGCGTACGCTCTATGTCGCGATATTTAGCACCAAACTTGATGCTATCAATATAAAAGTCATTCTCGAAAGACCAGGTGATATCACCTTGCAAAAAGTCCTCTGTGTTTTTACGGTCGCGTTCTGAGTTATTTAAACCGCCCGTTAGTAGGTAAAACTCGTTAGTAGGAGCAAGTAAAAAGTTTTTCGCGCGCTGCTGTGCATCAATTAGTGCTTGTCCTGTAAGCGATGGATCAGCTTCAAGTCCCCAATATACTTTGCCGGTATCAGGATTGTAACCATAACCTAAATTGACCCCTTCATAGGTTGGAATTTTTAAAGATGCGTCGTCACCTGAATAAAGGGTTTCAAAGTCTCCATAGCGACTAGCAAGTGTGGTGCCTCTATCGAGCACGGTACTTTCTGCTTCTGTGTGACCTGCCTGAAATTTCATCACGAAATCATCGTGCTCAAAATCGACAGTAAGATGGTAGCGATTTTGTTCTGTTTCAGTGCCACTCCTATCGTTGGAGTCTCGACGGATCATTTCCCCCCAGCGAATATCGCCATCGTAATAGTTGTTACCATCCCAGACCATACCAGCCCCACGGACTAAGTTAGTGCCATCAACGGGGTAAGTGGCAGATAATACAATATCGCGTTCAGGATCCATTACTAATCTGGGGTCGATGCCAGGTACTTCGTTACTATACAACAGTTGCACTATACGATGTGGCTGAGCATATAAGTTGTCGTTTTTATTGTCTCGGTCTGATTTATTTTGGTTGATCTCAAGATTTAAACTTAAGTTATCAATTGGTGCCCACTGAAAGTTAAGTGTTGTATCAAGACGACTTTCGTCGGTTGAGAAAGCGGGTGCATAGACCATATTACCCAGTGTTCTACCCGGTGTTTGCCCAAGCCCAGCTTCTCTTCTGCTTCCCCAAAAAAGTCCCCAAACAGGGTCGATATAGGTTGGATCTATAACTTCATTAGGCTGCCCCCAGTTTTGTGTACTGTTGTTCCATACGCCTGAATTATTAGGATCATCAGTTGGCCAATAGGGCCCACTATTGGCTACAGCCTCTAAATCACCATACGTATAACCGTTCATTGCCATGTGGCGAGTAATAATTAATCCATGTCCATTCATATGGCGTAAGTTAATGTCGTTACTGTTACACGCTTCTGTTGGGCACTCTATTGCATCTGTTTGTGAAAAGCCTGTACTAATAGCTCCCTCATTGCCCGCAATACCATCGGATTCAAAGCCAGTACGAAAGGCATTACGTTGTTGATGGCTAACGCTAATAGAAGCGCCAAACTTTTTGCTCTCAGAGACAAAGTTATAAGCTGTTGAAATTTGTGGTGAGTATTTCTCAGAAGAGTCATTATATTCAGATTCAACATTAAAGTAGCCATAACCATCTTCTTGCTCTAAAGGTTTTTTAGTATGTAAGATTACTGTGCCGCCAATACCGCCTGCATCAAGATCAGCGCGGGCTGACTTATGAACTTCAATTTTAGAAACACGTTCTGCAGGAATATTTGAAAAGTCAAAGGCATTACTTTCTGATTGCCCAGGTAAGTAGGATGCAGACTTGGCTGATTGGCCATTAACTAATGTGTTTGTAAGCTCGGGTGATGTGCCGCGAATAGATACTTTAGAGCCTTCACCAAATTGCCGCTCAATTTGAACCCCTGCAACACGTTGCAGCGCTTCTGCCATGTTTTTATCAGGGTTTTTGGCGATATCTTCCGTATTAATCGAATCAACAATTACATCAGAGTAGCGTTTATTATTTAAGTTTTCACGTAAAGAAGAACGAATACCGGTTACTTGAATCACTTCGATTTCTTCATCATTTACTTTTTTCTCAGAAACCTTAGTTGTGGGTAAGTCCTTTTTCACCTCTTGTGAAAAGGTTGGCAATGACATACTTGCAGTCAAAAACATTGCTGAATGAATTGCAATGGTCATTTTAGATAAGCGTAGAGCTTTCATGTTGCACCTTTCAATCGTTATTATTGTAATGAGACTCGTTACTGCACGGCATTTACAGGTTATAAAAGAAAGTTTGGCCTATTATGGCTAATTCTTTAGTTGCATTCTCGAGTGGCTATATTGCAACACTTTAGTATGTTGCTTAAGTTAAAATAGTACAAACCCTGTTAAAATCAAGAATATTTTATTTATGATTTTTTATTTGCCACCAATCTAAGTATTAAGGGGGCTTATAAAATTGTTTTTCTTTAAGGTACTGTTTTGTATTGTTAAAATTCTATTGGTAAATAAAGGTAAGCTCAGGTGAGTGTACTGTCTCACTTAATAAATGATTTTTTGTAAATTAATATTCCATTTAAAATTCAAAAGTAGGCTCTAAATAGAGCGATCGAACTCAAATCTTAGTAATAACCAAAAATAGATGGCACCAAGTGTGAAGTGATACCATTGTTTAGGGTGTTATCAAATGGCTAGTTTACTTAATGGGTTAGCAAATATGGTATTCACCATGCGGTTTGTTGCTAAACATAAAGGCTTGTAACTCAGATTTAAGTACTTCGATAATATCAGTTGTAAAGGGGGTTCTGATTTCACCAGAGTCTAAATATCTAAGCAGATCAGTTTCATGTTTGAGTGCCGATTGAATAGAGTAGCTAATAGGATAAGTCACTTTAAACTGTTTGCGCGATATCACGTTATCGTGGTTTTCAATATCAACATAAAAAGTTAACTGTTCGTCTTCTTCGAAAATATCACTGCAGGTGCCTTGTTCGCGAATGCAATCTAAGACAATATTTCTGATGAAAATATCAAATTCGTTCATATTAATCCTTTAATCTTTGCCCTTCCATTGGGTACAAATAAAACTAGCAAAAAATAAATAATTTAGCCAATCCAATTTTGCATCTTTTGGATTAACTCTTTCTGAATGGGTTGATTTAATAGTATTAGGGGGTGGGCAGTAGTTATTTGATAGAGGATAGGATGCGCGATACACGTTTCACAACTACGTTATAGCAGCGGCTTTATGCTGTGGCATTGATAAATTTTTACGAGAAACGAGAAACGAGAAACGAGAAACGAAATACGAAATACGAGAGGCGAGATACGAGAGGCGAGATACGAGATACGATGGGCGAGGTAAAACGCGATGTGAAATCACTGCTACACAATCAGGTTCAGACTAAATTTAAAAACTGACGGGCTAAAGCCCGACCTACAAGGTGGGTCATCATTTATGGCGATAAGGGTTGAGATAGACGCGCACCTCGCAACTTTCTCCTAAAAATTCGCTAACTTACCCTCGCAATTAAACAACCATAAACGCGATGTAAAATGGCTGCTACACAATCAGGTCCATACCAAATATAAAATCTGACGGACTGAAGCCCCTCCTACAATGTAAGTCGCTATTTATGGCGACAAGGGGTGAGGTAGCGCACCTCGCTCCTCGCATCTCGATCCTCGTAACTTTCCCCTAGTTACTCGCTAACTACTCCTAGAGCCTAGAGCCTAAATCCTAGAGCCTAAATCCTAGCCCCTAGCCCCTAAAACCTCCCCCCTAACAATCTCTGCGCCTTTACTCAATGCACTGAGTTTGGCGCTTGCTATCTGGCGAGGGAGGGGAGCCATACCGCAGTTTGTACATGGGTAAAGCTTGTCGGCATCAACATATTTCAGGGCTTCTCGTAATGTCTGTGCCACTTCATCAGGGGTTTCAATTTCATTGCTTGCTACATCAATGGCGCCAACCATCACTTTTTTGCCGCGAATGAGTGCTAATAGCTCAATGGGCACGCGAGAGTTGTGGCACTCAAGTGAAATAATATCGATATTCGACTTTTGAAGTTTTGGAAATACTTCTTCGTATTGACGCCATTCATTGCCCAGTGTTTGTTTCCAATCAGTGTTGGCTTTGATGCCATAGCCGTAGCAAATGTGCACAGCAGTTTCGCACTCTAAGCCTTCGATTGCTCTTTCGAGGCACTTAATGCCCCAGTTATTAACATCATCGAAAAACACATTAAACGCAGGCTCATCAAATTGAATAATATCAACACCCGCAGCTTCGAGTTCTTTCGCCTCTTGATTGAGGATTTTGGCAAATTCCCACGCTAGTTGTTCACGGCTTTGATAGTGGGCGTCATACAAGGTGTCAATCATGGTCATTGGCCCTGGCAACGCCCACTTTATAGGTTGCTTGGTCTGCGAACGTAAAAACTTGGCGTCTTCAACAAACACGGGTTTGCTGCGTGATACCGGGCCAATCACACTTGGTACACTGGCTTCGTAGCGATTACGAATGGTCACTGTTTTACGGTTTTCAAAATCAACGCCATTTAAGTGTTCGATAAAGGTCGTTACAAAGTGCTGGCGGGTTTGCTCGCCGTCGCTCACGATATCAACACCAGCTTGTTGTTGCTCTTGTAAGGCAACACGCAGCGCGTCTTGTTTGCCGTCGATAAGTTCTGTACCTTGCAATTTCCAAGGTGACCATAAGGTTTCAGGCTCAGCAAGCCAAGCTGGTTTTGGTAAGCTGCCAGCTGTTGATGTTGGTAATAATTTTTTCATTTTTACTCTCATTAAATTGCGTAATTGGCAGACCATTTTTCAAGTACTGACTGATAAGGCTTAATAAAGTGTTGCTCTGTAAATTTACCTTGCGCAATCGCTAGTTGACTGCGCTCTTCACGGTCGTAGACGATTTGCGTGATCGAGTGATCGGCGTTTCTTAAATTTGGTTGATAGCAACTGCCCGCCACGGCATTGGCGTTATAGATTTCTGGGCGGTAGATTTTCTGGAATGTTTCCATGGTGCTAATCGTGCTGATCAACTCTAAGTTGGTGTAATCGTTTAGCAAGTCGCCAAAGAAATAAAACGCCAGCGGAGCAACTGTGTTTGGTGGCATAAAATAGCGCACCTGCAAGCCCATTTTTTTAAAGTATTGCTCGGTTAATGACGACTCATTTGGTAGGTACTCAGCTCCTAAAATTGGGTGTTGGTTTTCTGTACGATGGTACGTTTTGTTATCAGACACGCTTAAACAAATAACCGGTGGCTTTTTAAAGTGCTGCTTGTAAGTCTCTGAATCAATAAAGTATTTAAAGAGTTTACCGTGTAAGTCACCAAAGTTTTCGGGAATGCTGAATTCGCTTTTCGCTTTATTATGATCAAGCAGCAGTACGCTAAAATCATAGTCGCGCACGTAAGATGAAAAGTTATTACCAACAATACCTTCGATACGTTCATTAGTTTGGTGATCAATGATATTAGTTTTTAGTACTTCAATTGACGGGAATGCCTCTGTGCTTTGTGCAATTTCTAAATCAACAGAGATGATCTCAAGCTCAACGGAGTAGCGGTCGCCTTGCGGGTTATCCCAGTTTGCTAGCGCATTAAAGCGACTATCAATCATTTTTAATGCATTACGTAAATTTTGTTGGCGACTTTCACCGCGAGCTAGGTTCGCAAAGTTTGTAGTCAGTCGCGTGCTATTTGACGGATGATAATTTTCGTCGAGGCTAATGCTTTTAATTTTAAATCTGAAATCGTTGTTCATGGCAATGTATCCAAAAGTCCTGAGATAAATGATTGCTGCTCACCTTCCTTAAATCGCTAGGTCATTAACCTTAGGTTGCTCTGCAGCGTAAAATACCCAAACCACCTCAAGATGCGAGTTTCAGTTGGAATTAAAAGCGATTTAGACAAGGCATTGGTTGCAAGTAATAGTGGTTCTATTGTTAAAATCAATAACGCAGTATAAATCGCTTTTAAACCAACCCTTTGGGCGCTTCACAGGCACTCACTCTCATCGTTGTTACTTCTTAAAAGGGACTGCCATTCTTGCAAAGTAACGCCTTGATATTAAGCACCTGTGAAACGCTGAATTCTGCATCTTGAGGTGGCTTGGGTATCTATTTATACGTGGTCATCACCATGAAGAAAAACGTTTTAATTTCAGGTAAAACATGAGGCAGATTCATGCATATTTGCTGTTTTAGTAAAACATTTAGGAACGACTAGTGAAAAAATACTTTAAAGTTATTTTGGACGTCTAGATTTCTAAAGTTGCATATTGAAGTTGCAGTAATTTCATATAAAACGTGAGTAATATTCACTACTTAACCCTACTTTTGAGAGCAACCCCGTACTTTATTGTTGTTATACTCGGTTTCACAAATCAACAACACAGACAAATACAATGAATGAATTAATCGTGCTTATTATCGCTTGCGCCATACTTGGTAGCGGGGTTGGCTTTTTAGCTGGGCTGTTAGGAATTGGTGGTGGCCTAGTGATTGTGCCTATATTAAGCATGATCTTGCTGCATTTTCAGGTGTTACCCGCAGAGCAAGTGGTGCTGGTGGCGATTGCTACATCGCTCGCCTCAATTCTTTTTACTTCAACGTCATCAGCTATTGCTCACCACAAAAATGGTAATGTGCCTTGGCAATTGGCTCCGTGGGTAATGACTGGGGTTGCACTAGGTGCACTTATCAGTGGTTTTTTGGCTTCGCTATTACCGGCAAATGTGGTGCGAATAGTGTTTGCTGTGAGTGTGGTGCTTATTGCATTAAAAATGATTTTCAGCGGTAAAAACGACAGCCAATCAACACGAACGCTACCTAATAAAGGCCTTTTGACACTATATACAACCATCACGGGTGGTCTATCAGCCATGATAGGTATTGGCGGTGGTGCGGTACTTGTGCCGTTACTAACGTTTTTCTCGGTCGATATGAAAAAAGCCATTGGTTGTGCTTCGGCCTGCGGTATTGTCATTGCGTTATTTGGATCTGTGGGTTACATCAGTTCGGGTAGTCAGTACTTTACATTAAAAGAGGGCTTTGCCGGTTTTGTTTATTTACCAGCCTTGTTTGGCATTGTGTGTACTTCGTGGTTTACCGCACCATTAGGTGCAAAAGCAACGCATCATTTGCCTGTGTCTACCATCAAGAAAATCTTTGCAGGGCTGTTGGTAATTATGGCTGTGAATATGCTTACAAAATAGTGTTAACTTATTAATTCGACAACGCAAAAACGGTTTGTTAATGTCAGTTAAGTAGTAATTAGGCTGCTTAACTGCGCGCTTATTTTGGTTTTAGGCGCTAATAAAGGATTCATTTTTTAAGGAAGCTGTTATGGATCGTCGGTGCTCTCTAGCAAGTAAAAAAACGCTAAGCTCTTTATTTGTTGCTCTATCACTAATGGCTTTGCCAGTGACTGCTGAGCCTACAAAGCCACTCGAAACTCACCACGCTTTAATGGGCCAAATTCTCAATGCAAACCAACAAACACCGCTTACAGGTTTTGCACTTCATGTGATTGTTGATGATGGACATGCTTTTTCAACGGTAAAGCAAAGTAAAGAAAATGCGCCGCAAGTTATTAACCCCAACAGTTTATTTAGAATTGCCAGCGTGACTAAAACCTTCACTGCAGCAACGGTGCTACGTTTGCATGAAGAAGGTAAATTAAATCTTGATACAACACTTGATAAGTTAATTTCTGACGACTTTTTTGCACTTCTTGAAAGCGATGGCTATGCCCTTGATAAAATGACGCTTAAGCAAGTGCTGAGTCATACGGCAGGGCTATACGATCACGCTCAAAGCGATCAGTATTTAGCTGGCATAATGGCAAATCCGCAGCAAGATATTACGATGCGCGAGCAAATTAAAGGGTGTGTAGAGTGGGGCGACCCAGTTGGCAAACCTGGCGAGCTTTTTTCATATTCAGATACCGGATATGTGTTACTCGGCCATATTATTGAAAGAGTGACAGATTTACCCTTACCTGAAGCGGTTCGTAAATACTTAAGTTTCGACAAAAATCGTATTGAAAATGTGATCTGGGAACGGGGTGATTCAGTTGCTGTAGATGAGTCTCGTCGCGTGCATCAATACTTGTACGGCACCGACACCTTTAATTGGAGTCCAACTGTCGATTTATACGGTGGCGGTGGGCTTGTTGCAAGCCCAATCGGTATGGCTAAATTTTATCATGCTTTATTTTCAGGTCAGGTTTTCAAACACCCAGAAACGCTCAAACTCATGCTCTCTAATAAAGGTTTACCTGCAGGTAGCCCTTATCGTTTAGGTGTATTTGCAAAAGAATATAACGGCACTTTGGTTTATCAACATGGTGGCTTTTGGGGCACTTTGGTGATGTATGAGCCAACAACGCAGGTGGTGGTCGCAGGAGCTGTTACTCAGCAAAAAGACTATGCCCAGCTTGAAAAAGTGATGAGTGACTACTTAACATTACAAGCAAAATAAGCGCAATGAGTGTTACAATGACCCGTAACTTATTTCAGATTTAAATTAAATGTCTAAGCTTTGTTCAACTTGGTTGGTGATAATGTGTGTTTTGCTCTCTTTTGTAGGGCAGGTTATTGCGTCGCCGTCTGAGTTACCTTGTGAAAGTGAAGATATTTATCAGCTCGCTGCACTTGATAGCGCAACCAAACAAATCAGCCTGAGTGAAACTAATGATTGCTGCAATATCGATTGCTGTGAATTAGGGTGTTCTTGCATAGCCAGTTTATGCTCACCAATCTTGTATTTAGACCTTGAAGTTAAAAAAATTAAGCTGCCCTATTTTGCTGGTTTTCGGTTCATTGATCAGCAACAACCCCCCAACTTAATTGCACGGCAATTATATCGCCCACCCATTTTTACCTCTTAACCAAAACCTATAAGTTGGCATTTGCTCGCCGATAGGTGCTGGTTAATGAAAATTTATTTGTAATTACAATAAGCATTCTAAGAGGTAAAAATGCGTCAAAGACTATTTAAATTAGCCGCGGTTACACTGCTATTGCCATCGGCTGGTTATACAAGTGCACATGAAGATGAACATCATCATGAAGAAAAAAGTATCGAGCGAATTCAGGTCAGAGCGTCACGTTTAGGGCGCATTGTGACAGAATCTGCTACTCGTACAGAGATTATTAACGGTGAAGAGGTTCAAGAAAAGGCATTAATGCGGCCAGGAAATATTTCGATGTTAGTTGCTGAAACAGGGGGGGTTAGGGTGCAAACAACATCACCATCACTAGGCAGCGCGAATATTCGTTTGCAAGGTTTGTATGGTCGATATACCCAGCTACTAAGCGATGGTTTGCCACTTTATGGTGGGCAAACGGCTTCGATTGGCCTTTTACAAATTCCACCTACTGATCTTGCAAACGTTGAGATAATTAAAGGTTCTGCCTCATCTTTATATGGTGGTTCAGCACTTGGTGGTGTAATTAACTTAATTTCGCGAACACCTGCCGACGAGTTTGGCGGCGAGGTATTATTTAATGCGACATCTAAAGATGGTCAAGATGTAACAACCTATTTATCGGCGCCGATCAATGAGTCGTTCGCAAGCTCTCTGACGGCGGGCATTCATCATCAAGCAAAACAGGATCTGGATGATGATGGTTGGATAGATATGGCACAGTATGAACGGGTCACTGCAAGGCCTAGGCTTTACTATCAAGGCGAAAATGGAGAAAACCTCTACTTAACTCTTGGAGGGATGAAAGAACAGCGTAAAGGTGGCACTGAAGCTGGGGCTTTAATGCCTGATGGTCTGCCATTTGTGCAGCAGCAAGATACACTCAGAACAGACTTAGGTTTTGTTTATGATCAAGCATTAGCTGAAGAACTTGATTTAAATGTTCGTGGCTCAGCAATGGAACAAGATCATGATCACCAGTACGGTCAGGTATTTGAACAAGATAAGCATAATAGTTATTTACTTGAGTCGAGTGTGTCAGGTTATTTGCACAATACTGCTTGGTTGCTAGGTGTTGCATATCAAACAGAGCAGTTTTCCTCACAGACATTTTCGGCGTTTGATTATCGTTATGAGGTGCCAGGACTGTTTTCACAAATTGATTACCAAGCAACGGATGACTTATCAATGTCAGTGAGTGCTCGTGCAGATGATCACAGTGAGTATGGCAATCAATTTAGTCCTCGACTTTCTGTACTCTATAATCCAGAAAACTGGCTATTTAGAGGTGCATATGGCAAAGGGTATTTTGCACCAACTCCTTTTATTGAAGAAATTGATGAGGTCGGTTTATCACAGCTTGAGCCCATTAATGACTTACAAGCAGAGCAAGCAGATACAGCTTCATTCGATATTAGCTACATTGCTGGTAATTTAGAAACCAGCATAACGTTGTTTTCATCAAATATTGAGCATGTTACAGAGCTTGAAGCCTCTCAAGTTGGCAGTGAAAAAGCCGTTCGACTTGTAAACAGCCAAGGGCAAACACAAATCAGAGGCGCAGAGTTTTTAATGCGCTATCGCTGGCATGATATTAAGTTTACCGGCAGCTATTTATATACCGATGCAACGAAGCAAAATCAGGCAGGGTATGGTCGCGAAAAACTCACTCTAACACCAGAGCACTCGGCTGGTCTGGTTGTAATGTGGGAGGAGCATGGCAGTCATCTAGTTGGTTTTGAAGCCTATTATACTGGGACTCAGCATCTTGAAGACAACCCTTACCTTGAACGAAGCAAACCATATTGGCATTTGGGGCTGTTAGGTCAAATAACCACGGGCAACGTAAGCTGGTTTGTAAACGCAGAGAACTTACTTAACGTTCGTCAAACAAAAGAACATCCGCTCACCTTGCCTGAGCAAGCTGCAAGTGGACGCTGGACAACTGATATATGGTCTCGAAATGACGGTTTTACCGTTAATGCAGGCATGCGAATTCAATTTGGTGGTTAATTAATAAATACCCAAGCCGCTCATACTTTGTTGGGCGGCTTACTTATTTTTAAACCAACACTCAAAAAACTCTATAAACGCTTTCACTTGCCGAGGTTGAAATTGCCTGCTCGGATATATCACCTGTAGGCCGACACTTTTTTTATCGCTGTGGCTAAAGCCTCGAACATACTCATCTAGTATCAAAATAAGGTCGCCTGTTTTGAGGTCATTTTTGATATCAATGTATGATTTTAAGGCTATGCCATGGCCTTGATTTGCCCAGCGTCTGATCACCTCACCGTCTGAGCATGAAAGGTGGGGAGCTACTTTAATAGAAAAGTGCGTGTTATCTACCTCAAAATGCCAGTCATTTAGCGGTTGCCCAAGTCGCTCAAGTACAAGGCAACGATGATTTTTTAAATCTTCGGGATGCCTTGGCAAGCCAAACGATTTTATATAGCTAGGTGAGGCGCATAGCACACGGCGGTTATTACATAGCGGGCGGCTAATCAAGTTACTATCAGGCAAATTGCCGAATCTAAATGCCAGATCAATACCTTCCTCAACAATATTGGTAACCCCATCTGTCAGTACTAAATGCGGTTTAACCTTTGGGTGATTATTGATGAATTCTGCTAATGCGGGTGCAACAAACTGGCGACCAAAGTCAGATGTTGCAGAGAGTTTTAGCTGGCCTCTTAGGCTTTGTTGTGACTCTTGAAGTATGTTTTCAGTATTTTCGACTTCTGCTAATACTCTTAAACAGCCACTATAAAAACGTTCGCCTGCATCTGTTAAGGCAATACTGCGCGTATTACGCGTTAATAATCGCGTATCGTAATTTTGCTCAATTTTATTAATTCGTGCTGTCATGCTTGCAGGCGAAAGCCCCAATTTTCTTCCCGCAGCGGCTAACCCTCCCGCTTTTACAACGTGAACAAAAAGCGCCATATCATCAATTTTTGACATTATTCTTCAGTTTTAATGAATACTGATTTAACTCTAAGGCTAATTATAAATTTAGTCAAAATAGTTAAACTCATTTCATCACTTGAAGGAGATAGAAATGCAGCTTAATCACGCTCTGCTTTTAGCAACGAATATCCAGCACATGGCTCAGTTTTTAGAGTCGTCTTTAGGCCTTAAAAAGGGGCCAAGGCCAGCATTTGGTTTTGATGGTGTTTGGTTATATGACGACTTGGATACGCCATGCATTCATATAGCAGCTAAGTTTGGCATAAATGAATCGCAATCTGATTACTTAAGCCAAGCTTCGGTATCAACAGAAGCAGTTGGCTTATCAACGGTTGACCACCTTGCTTTCTTTGCAACTGATTATCAAGAAGTTAAAGCACGGCTAAAAGCAACTTCAATACCATTCGTTGAGCGGGAAGTGCCGGCAGCGAATGAGCATCAAGTGTTTATTCAAGGGCCTGATGGCTTAAAAATAGAAATTTTATTTACACGCAGCGAGCTTATTTAAAAGGTACACACATGAAAAATAGAGTATTTAATCCAGACCAAATTGGTCATCATAAAACCGCAAATAAAATAGTAATGGCTCCTATGACTCGTTCACGTACGGCTCAACCAGGTGATATTCCGACAAGTCTAATGGCAGAATATTATGCGCAACGAGCCAGTGCGGGTTTTATAGTATCAGAGGCGACGCAAATTTCTGCACAAGGAAAGGGCTACTCATTTACCCCCGGGATTTATACTGAAGAGCAAATCAACGGATGGCGCAAAGTAACGCAAGCCGTTCATCAGCACAATGGACTCATTTTTTCTCAGTTATGGCATGTTGGCAGAATGTCGCATAGTGTCTTTCATCCAGACGGCTTGCCGGTTGCACCAAGTGCTATTGCCCCAAATGCGCAAGTGTGGGTGGTTGATGAAAATGGCGAAGGCCAAATGCTTGATTGTCCTACACCACGTGAATTATCGACCAATGAAATAAAGGGCATCGTTCAAGACTATAAACAAGCTGCTTTAAATGCGATTGAAGCAGGGTTTGATGGCGTTGAGGTACATGCAGGTAATGGCTATTTAATTGATCAATTTCTAAGACAAACATCAAATAAACGTAGTGACGAATACGGCGGTAATATTGAAAATAGAGCAAAGTTCGCGCTGCAAATCATTACTGCAATTAGTCAAGCTATCGGCCCAGAAAAAACGGCTATTCGATTAGCACCTTTTATTACACAAAGAGGCATGGATGATCCACAAGCAATCGATGTCATTCTATATTTAGCTAAAAAGTTTGATGAACTTGGCATTGCTTATCTGCATTTAGCGGAAGCTGATTGGGATGATGCTCCCCTCGTAACCGATGAGTTTAGAGTTAAATTACGTGAAAGCTTTGGTGGCAAAATAGTGGTTGCAGGAAATTACACATTAGCAAAGGCTGATAAACTTATTGGTGAAGGCTTAGTTGACTATGTTGCATTTGGCAGAAAGTTTATTGCAAATCCAGATTTACCTTATCGCTTAGAGCACAATTTACCTCTGAATGAAATATCAGATCCTACTACTTTATTTGGTGGTGATGAGCGAGGTTACACAGACTACCCAGTATTTCAGGGGGAATAAATGATGAAATTTTTAAAGCCAATTTTAATTGCGTCGCTGTTTTTTCTAAGTTGCTTAGGTGTTGCTCAGGCTAAGGAGGCAACATCTGCATTTTGGCCTGATGATGCTCAACTTGTGATCTCTATTTCGATGCAGTTTGAGGCCACAGCGCAAGAACAATCAGATCCGGGCCCGTTTCCACCGCAAGAGGTTGGGTATCCTGACACCATTTCGCCTTCTTGGTACCAATACGGCATGAACGAGGGCATTCCTAGGCTGCTAGATTTATGGGATAAGCATGATATTAAAGTCACCTCTCACATGGTTGGCAGAGCTGTTGAGTTAAACCCTGAGTTAGCAAAAGAAGTGGTTCAACGCGGGCATGAAGCATCAGGGCACGGACAAACATGGACCCCTCAATACTCTATGAGTGAAGAGCAAGAGCGACAGTCATACATAAAAAGTGCAAATATCATTGAAAAAGTAACAGGGCAGCGGCCTGTGGGCTTTAACGCTTTTTGGATGAGGCATTCAAAAAATACCCTCAAAATTCTTAAAGAATTAGGTTTTATTTACCACATAGACGATTTATCTCGTGATGAGCCATCGCTAACACCTGTTGGAAGTGACGACATTGTTGTTGTTCCATACACGTTTAGAAACAACGATATAGTTCGGTACACTGGCAGCACAGCCATGACTGGTAAGGCATATTTACAAGAGCTTAAAGACGAGTTTGATGTGCTCTACAAAGAAGGCAAACAACGTAGAAGGATGATGTCTATCAGTGCTCACGATAGATTAGCGGGCACTCCCGCCAGAGTGAAAGCGTTGGACGACTTTATAACCTATGCAAAGCAGCACAAAGGGGTTAAGTTTATGCGTAAAGATGACATAGCAAAATGGATGTTACGCCAAGACAATGTGCCAAAAAATCAGCCCCGTACTTTTACAGAGGATTTGTTATGAAATACACCGTAACCTTTATTGCACTACTTTTATCTGGTTGCGCCTCACAACAGCAAACGGGTGAGTTTGAGGATGTAGTAATCGCAGAACATCACTGCCCAGGGGAAATAGATCGAAGCTATAACACCACGATTTATAGCTCTGATGAACCTGAAAAAGTTGGCAAAACTGAAGTTATAACGCGTTGCAATCCAGTTAAAACAGAAACTGAATTTGAAAGAGATTTAAGGCAGAAACATTAGCTTTTACGTATCGGTTATGGTGTGTCCAGTAAGGCTGCTATTGTTAAGCAGCCTTTAGCTAGGCTTTTAGTTGGCTTAACAAAAAACTAGTGTCTCACTTGTGTGCGCTTATGGGCGGGAGAAACGCCCGTCCAACTACTGTATGCGCGAACAAACGAATTTGTTTCGCTAAAACCGAGTAAAAAGGCGATTTCGATAATTGGTAACTCAGTTTGCATTAAGTAGTGCTGTGCAAGATCTTCTCGTACTTGTTGTAAGACTTTTTGATAACTTTGTTTTTCAGCTGTTAGTTTTCGTTGTAGAGAGCGTTTGCTTAGTGCTAGCTCTGAGGCAACATGTTCAATGTTACTTTGCCCTTGAGGTAGGGATTTAAACAAAATACTTGATACCTTATCAGTAAGGCTTTGTTCGCTGATAACATCTTGCAGCTTACGTTTTAAATCTCCATCAAAGCATGACAACATCACCTGATTACTGGTTAAAAATGGCGCTTTTGCATCTTCTGCTAAAAATGTCACGCTAGGGGTACTCCCCACTTTCAACGGGCAACCAAAGTAGGCTTCGTATTCCATGAGCTTTTCAGGTAGCTCTGGCACAATAACCGTAACAGGGTTAATTTGTTTTCGAGTAGCAAGGCGAGTGAGTTGTGTAAAAAATACCAGTTCAGCCAAGCTGTAGCACTTGGGCAGCGTATCAATAAAACCATAACAGCTTACTTGGGCTTTTGTATGAGTGTTGGTAATTTCAAGTGCTAGCTCCATAGGGCCAATTAGTGGTTTGTACTGTTGTAACCTCGCTAAAGCAGCATTTAAGTTTGGGCTACAAATCGCGGCAAAAATTGGTACGTCAAATGATTCTATTGTCATGACTTCGGCAAGTTTTAAGGGTAACTCAATGCCGTTTGCTGCTGTCTCTACACCCTGCCATAATTGGAAGTATTGAGCGGGTGTTAAGTATACTTTATCTTGAGAGAATAAACCTGAAGGCAACTGGGCATAAGCCAGTGCCTCTTTTAGGTTGATTTCTAAATCATTGAGTAATACTTGCCAGTTGGGAGGGATCAAAAACTTGCTGGCTCGTTTCATATTAGTTTCCGCTTTTTTCCATAAACTGACGAGAAATTTTTAACACAGTTTTGCGAGGCAATAAAGGGATCACCCAATTGAGCATAAATTTAAGCGGCGCTTCATTAAAAGCAATTAACTGACCTTTTTGCATTGCCTTGTAACCACACAGTGCCACAGAATGCGCTGATTTAGCATTCTTCCAAGCATCCACCCCTTGTAGATCACCTGCTTCAACAAAGCCTGTTGCTACTGTTCCTGGGCATAACGCGGTGACCGTAATGTTTTTATCTTTTACTTCTTCTGCAATTGCTTGACTGAATGAAGTCACAAACGCTTTCGTTGCATAATATACCGCTTGCAGTGGGCCGGGCATAAAGGAAGCTGTAGACGAAATATTTAAAATTTTGCCACGATTTCGCTCAACCATGCCTTGTAAGTAATAGTGGCTTAGGTTTGTTAATGTCACAATATTAAGTTGCATCATCGTTTGTTCTGCACTGAGATCACGCTCATGAAACTTGCCATGTCCGCCAATGCCGGCATTATTCACCAAAATATCTATGTGCAAACCAAGTGCCTCAGTACGTGTAAAAACATACTCAGCTGAATCTGGCTTAGATAAATCGGCAGTAATAACCGTAACCTTTACGTTGTGTTTTGATTCAAGCTGTTGCTTAAGATCATTCAGTTTGTCTTCTGAACGAGCTACCAGCACTAAATTATCGCCATGCTGTGCGTGAATATGCGCAAGTTCTAAACCAATCCCGTTTGAGGCGCCAGTGATCAATGCTGTTGCTGTCATATTTGTACTCCATTAATTTGAGCTGTTGTTTTGTTATATGCATGGTAGGCCATCTATTGGTGCCACATGACATCAGATCGCGCCATCGTTATTGCAAAACGCGCCATTTATAAAATTCAGCTTGCAAATGGTATATAACAAAAATATTATATAACGAAATTATTATGGAGTAAGCCGTGAAAGTCCTCTTTTTATGTACAGAAAATTCAGCCCGTTCAATTATGGCTGAAGCATTGCTTAAACATCATGGTAAAGGTGAGTTTGAGGTATTTAGTGCGGGCACAGAACCTTATGCGGTAGACCCTCGTACGCTTGCTACGATTGAGCATTTTGGCCTAAAAACCGATGACTTACACTCAAAGCACTTAAATGATGTAACTAACCTGCATTTTGATTATGTCATTACATTGTGCGACAAGGCAGCTAAAGAATGTGCAAATCGTGTTGATGGCACACATTGTTTAGGCTGGGACTTTGTTGATCCAAAAACTCGCCCTGAACCTCATGCCTTTGAAAAAACCTTGCAAGAGATCAATGAGCGAATTAAGCAGTTTGTGCAATCCCATAACAAAGAAAAACCAGCATCGATTTCGCCAACTACATTTTATAAAGCGCTTGCAGATGATATTCGTTTAAAAAGCTTATTGCTTATCGCTGTTGAGCAAGAGGTTTGCGTATGCGAACTAATGACGGCACTTAACGAGCAGAGCCAACCAAAGGTTTCAAGGCATTTAGCGCAACTTAAAAAGCAGGGCATTTTGTCGGATAGAAAACACCAGCAGTGGGTGTTTTACTCTTTAAACCCGACTCTACCTATGTGGATGAAACAAACAATTACCTCGACCGTGGTAAACGAACCAAATTTCATAGAAAACGAGTTAGCAAGGCTAAATGCGATGGGCGATGATCGCCCAACCCGTGTTGCTCGTTGCTGCAATTAAGGACTAAAAATGGGTGTTTTTGAACGATATTTATCTGTATGGGTTGCTGCTGCTATTGCCATTGGTGTGGCGCTAGGGGTGATGTTTCCGCCTTTATTTGAGCTAATAGCGAAAGCCGAAGTGGCGCATGTAAACATTGTTGTTGCACTGTTTATTTGGGTAATGATCTACCCGATGATGGTGCAAGTTGATTTTTCAACGATTAAAGAAGTCGGTAAGAATCCAAAAGGGCTTATGCTCACTTTAATCATTAATTGGCTTATCAAACCGTTTTCAATGGCCGCATTAGGTTGGTTATTTTTTGAAGGGTTATTTGCTGATTTTGTCAGTCCTGAAACGGCGCAAGAATATATTGCTGGGATGATTTTGCTTGGTGTTGCACCTTGTACGGCAATGGTGTTTGTGTGGTCACAACTGACTAAAGGCGATGCAAATTATACCTTAGTGCAAGTATCTATGAACGACATCATTATGATTTTTGCCTTTGCACCTATTGCGGGGTTATTGCTGGGTGTATCTGATATTCATGTGCCTTGGCTTACACTGTTGATTTCGGTTGTGCTGTATGTATTACTGCCACTTATTGCTGGTGTATTAACACGCAAAGCTCTTAATAATTCAGCACAAAATGAGGCTGCTGTGCAGTCATTTTTAGAGAAAATTAAACCTTACTCAGTTATTGGTTTACTGGCCACTGTGGTCTTGCTATTTGGGTTTCAGGCGAACACGATTTTAGCCCAACCGCTTAACATTGTACTGATTGCCATTCCGCTTGTTTTGCAAACCTACGGTATTTTTGCAATCACCTATTTCATTGCGTTAAAGCTTAGGCTTAAGCACAACATTGCAGGGCCTGCATGTTTAATTGGTACTTCTAACTTTTTTGAGTTAGCGGTCGCAGTGGCTATTTCATTATTTGGTTTGCACTCGGGTGCAGCATTAGCAACCGTTGTTGGGGTGTTGGTCGAAGTACCTGTAATGCTGTCGTTGGTTGCAATCGTTAATAAAACAACACATTGGTTTAAAGAGTAATTGGGGAATCATAATGCAATCACATCCATTTGATATTTTACAGCTAGAAACTGGGGCATTTATTTTTACCCCTTGCCCTGGCACAAAAAGCGTTGGCTTATCACAGTCTGTAGCAGATTTAAAAGCGGCAGGTGCAAAAGCCATTATTACGCTAATGTACGATGAAGAGCTTGTTAAAAATGGCGCGCAGCAGCTTGCAATCGAATGTGAGCAAGCAGATCTCAGCTGGTTTCAATTACCTATTATCGATGATGACGCGCCAAGCGAAGCGTTTAGTCTCGCTTTCAACAAACACCTTAACGAGATTCTTGCCATCATAAAAAGCGGTGGTAGCGTGGCTGTGCACTGTAAAGGCGGCTCAGGCCGTACAGGCTTAGTTATTGGTTTATTAATGCATGAGCTTGGCTATGCTAAAAATGACATAGTTAATCAAGTGCAGACTATTCGCCCTAAATCGTTGCATAACCCAGTACAACGTTCATTTTTCGACAATTTTCAAAAAGTAGGAGCTTAACAATGGCAATTAAAGTAGGCATTAATGGTTTTGGCCGCATGGGGCGTTTATCGCTAAGAGCAGCGTTTGCATGGGACGACGTTGAGTTTGTGCAAATTAATGATCCTGCGGGTGATGCAGCTACATTGGCTCACTTACTAAAGTATGATTCGGTGCACGGTATTTGGCCTCATGAGGTTGAAAGTAACGACAATGCTGTGATCATCGATGGCCACGAAATTAACGTTACGCAAAATAAAACGATTGCAGACACTGATTGGTCTGGTTGCGATATCGTTATTGAAGCCTCTGGCGTGATGAAAAAAACCGAGTTGCTGCAAGCCTATCTTGATCAAGGTGTGAAGAAAGTTGTTGTCACTGCCCCTGTAAAAGAAGACGGTGTGCTGAATATTGTAATGGGTGTAAACGATGATTTATACGATGTAAATCAGCATGATATTGTTACAGCAGCATCGTGCACTACCAACTGTTTAGCGCCTGTGGTTAAAGTATTGCAAGAAAAAATTGGTATCAAACATGGTTCAATGACCACTATTCACGATATCACTAACACGCAAACTATCTTAGATGCGCCGCATAAAGATTTACGCCGTGCTCGCGCATGTGGCATGAGCTTAATTCCAACTACAACCGGCTCTGCAACAGCGATTACACATATTTTCCCTGAACTTAAAGGCAAATTAAACGGCCACGCAGTTCGTGTGCCATTAGCAAATGCATCAATCACTGACTGTGTGTTTGAAGTTGAAAAGCCGACCACTGCTGAGCAAATTAACCAATGGATGCAAGAAGCCGCAGAGGGCGAGCTAAAAGGCATTTTGGGCTATGAAGAAAAGCCACTTGTTTCTATCGATTACAAAACCGACCCACGCTCAAGCATTGTTGATGCGTTATCAACCATGGTTGTCAACGAGACACAAGTTAAGCTGTATGTTTGGTACGATAACGAATGGGGTTATGCAAACCGCACTGCCGAACTTGCCCGTAAAGTTGCGTTATCACTACAAGGTTAAAGCAATGACGCGTTTGGCTAATCTTCCCGCTGATATAAAGCAGTACTTAATTGTCACCGGGAATTACTGGGCATTTACGCTAACAGATGGCGCATTGAGAATGTTGGTGGTACTGCATTTTCATGCGCTTGGCTACTCGCCTTTGAGTATTGCCATGCTGTTTTTATTTTATGAGATTTTTGGTGTTGTCACTAACTTAGTGGGCGGCTATTTAGGCGCAAGGCTTGGTTTAAATAAAACCATGAACATTGGCCTTGCCATACAGGTTGTAGCCTTGTTCATGTTGGCAGTCCCTCCTGAATGGCTGAGTGTTGCCTATGTGATGTTGGCGCAGGCGCTGTCGGGTATTGCCAAAGATCTCAATAAAATGAGTGCTAAAAGCTCAATTAAAATGCTGGTTGCCAGTGGCCAAGAAGGCACCTTGTTTAAATGGGTAGCGATACTAACAGGCTCTAAAAACGCCTTAAAAGGTGTGGGCTTTTTTTTAGGTGGTTTACTTCTTACATTAATGTCGTTTAAAGGCGCAATGCTAACCATGGCTGCCACCTTGCTGGTGGTGTGGTGTTTTAGTATTTATGCACTTAAAAATGATTTAGGCAAAGCCAAAAACAAACCTAAGTTTAACGAGGTATTTTCAAAAAGTAGTTCAATCAATATCTTGTCGGCAGCAAGGTTGTTTTTGTTTGGTGCGCGTGATGTTTGGTTTGTAGTTGCACTTCCGGTGTTTTTATCGCAAGCCTTTGCTTGGGATCACTGGACCGTGGGTGCCTTCTTAGCGAGTTGGGTCATTGGCTATGGAGCTGTGCAATCTTTTGCACCTAAAATCATTAAGCTTAACAAGCAAACATCACCAAGTGCAGAAACAGTTAAGTGGGCATCATTGCTTGCTTTAGTCACCTTAGCCATTACCCTTGCTATTGGCTTTGAGTGGGCTGTAAAACCAATGCTGGTAGGCGGATTGATGTTATTTGGTGTGTTATTCGCGATTAACTCATCGTTGCACAGCTACTTAATTGTTAGCATGGCTGATGCCGATGGCGTATCACTTGATGTTGGATTTTACTATATGGCCAATGCCATGGGACGCTTAATGGGTACTGTGTTGTCGGGCTTAGTGTTTCAGCTTTATGGCTTAGCAGCCTGTTTGGCTATCTCACTGTTATTTATTGTTATTACCGCATTTGTGTCGACTAAATTACCAAAACAAATTTAGTTAAATCTGAACACGCCCTATAAAGGTAAGCATGCTTTATTGCTTACCTTCATTTTATCTAACCTTACTCATTACTTTTGCTGAAAGTCATACAAATAATCACTCTTTAAAGCTTATATCATGTTTTCTTGTAGCATCTATACTGACAAATTGCCCCCTAACTTAACAAGGAAAATTAATGGATATTGCAAAATCAGCATCACACGCTATAGAGAGCCTAGATCCAAGTAATTGGCAAACAATGCCAGTAGAATCAAAATTGAGCTTGCTTGTAAAAGTAAGAGAGAATATTGCGCAGTATGCGACTGAACTCGCAGCTAGTGATGCCGCGATGAAAAACGAGATTTTGGCTGAGCCTCTTTACAATGAAGACGAATCTCAAATGAACACAGTTGTACCTATGGCAACAGCAGTATCTGCGTGTATCGATTTATACCAATCAATTATTGATGGCAAAATGATGACGGGGTTAAGCACAAATGAACTTGAAGATGATTACTACGATGTAAAAGTATTTCCTCAGTTGACCAAAGATAAAATCATGTATGCGGATCGCAGTGATTTTATTCGTATTAAAGGTAAACCTAAGCAAATTAACCCATTAACTAAAGCTGTAGAAATTATCGCAGTACTAGGTGCTGGTAATTACAGCTCGGCTTTAGAAGTGATTAAAGCACTGTATATGGAAAATGCTGTTGTTGTTCATAAGCCACATCATATAAACGCGAAAACAGATGTGGTTTGGGCAAAAATATTTAAACCATTATGTGATGTTGGAGCGATTAGTTTTGTGCAGCCTGATCAGGGGCAAGCACTCACTCAAGACTCCCGTATAGGTCGTATTTTTTTCACAGGTGGAGCTGCAACTGCCAAGGCTATTATGGCCTCTAGTCATGCACCCTTAATCTCTGAGTGCGGCGGTAATAACCCGTGTATTATCGTACCTGGTGAAGTGCCTTGGACTGATAAAGAACTAGAGCATCAAGCACTGCAAATAGTGAGTATTGCAAAAATGAATGGCGGTGCTGTGTGTGGCCGTACACAAACAATTGTTACATGTAAAAACTGGCCACAAAGACAACAGTTTTTAGATGCATTAAGGCAAGCAATTTTGAGTGATACGCCTGCTGTTGGTACATACTATCCTGGGTCAAAAGAAGTCTTTGCTCAATTTAAAGAAAACCATTCTGAGGCTGAAATTTTGCAGCCAGAAAATGGTCAATATCAAAATGCAGACTTTATGTTAATACCAGATGTAGGTCACGATAGCTTTGCTATTCACAATGAAGCGTTTTGCCAGATTTTAAGTGAAACAGCATTGGATACCGAACCAACCGCTGAGCAATTTTTAGCAAAGGCGGTTAATTTTTGTAACGATAAGATTTTGGGTACTTTGTGTTGTGCAATCATTATTGATGAAAAAGCAAAGAAAAAATATGAGCATAGCCTTTCGAAAGCTGTTACTGAACTAAAATATGGAGCAGTAGCCGTAAATACCATGCCTCCATTTGTATTCTTAAACCCATATTTAACTTGGGGTGGTAATGAACATGGGCAGGAGCTTGTGTCAGGCGAGGGTCATTTTGGCAATTTGCTATGCTATGAAAATATTGAAAAATCGATTGTTTATGCTGATTTTATGTCACCAGGGCATATGTTGTACACCAACAAAGAAGTGATGGCTGGTTTGGCAAAAGGTATGTCACGCTATGCTGTAGATCCAAGTTGGATGAATATTACAAAAATGACAACAACAATGTTACTAGGTAAATGTAAACCTAAAGACTTTTAAACATTATCATATGAGTGTTCTATAAAGGTTGCTAACAACAGACTGAATTGAGTTGTGTAGTTATGCAATGCAAATGAAGCGAAACCGCAGTTAAGTTTCGCTTTAATCATTGTTTTCTTGTAACTTACTTAGCAACAAGAATGATAAGTAGGTTGTTATGTTTGGGTTAGCCTTTATTAAACAGCGAAAAAAGCCACTTTTAACTGTGGCTACGGCATTAGTATGTATAGTATTTATTAACAGTTACGTTTCCCAACCAACTGCTCCATTTGCAACCAGTTCAGAACCATTAAATAATAAAATAGCTACGCAGCAAGTTGATGCACAAGTAAGCATGCCTGCCACAAAGCCTGACACGAGTTTGTTAGCTGATGAATCAGCTGAGCAAGGGAATGAGGTAAATGACAGCCGTGAACTTATTATCAAAAACACGTCAAATTGGCGTTTTGATGGTGTGTTTATTGACCATTTTACAGAGCTAAAGCAACGCACTGAGCAAGGTGATGTGGAGGCTAACTACCTCATCGCGCAAAACCTTAAGTATTGTTTTAGTGCGTCTTTAGATAAACAGGCCCTTGAAGTAAAATTGGCTGAAATCTATGAGTTTAGTGATGCTGGCGATATACAAAGTCGTGTTTTAGATAAATATGAGTATTGCCAAGGAGTGGATTTAGCAACACGGCGTTCTTTTTACAGTTATTTGGCAGAGGCTGCAGAAAATGGCTCGGCTTATGCGCAGCAAACGTTTGCTGGGCTAACTCCCGAATTTTATATGAAATCGCAATTTCCTGAGAAGTTGTCACGTGCCGAGTTCATCAAAAATCGTGATAGTTTTAAAGAGCGTAAAACGGTATTTTTAGAGCAAGCAGCGAAGCAGGGCAGTGAACAAGCGCTGATGAGTTTAGCGAGCATGTATTACAGCGAACAAGTTGGTGAGCATAGTGCAGCAAAGGCCTACGCTTTAAATCGACTCATTATGGAAATCACGCAAAATAACGATGTGTATAATCGTTATGCGTGGTTTGAGCAAAGACAATACCCGACACTTTCAGATGAAGAGCTGAGTATCGCGAACAATATTTTTGATCAATGGCTTTTACAAATAAAGCAAAATGGTACGCTATACCCAAAGAATTAATAACTCAAAGCAAGGAGGCAATTATGTTTGAACCAAACTATGCAAGTTACACTCTTGATGAGCTGCTAGATTGCAAAGCAAATATAGACGCGCAAGCATGGCCCGAGCGCCTAAAAGACATCGAAACCGCACTCAGTGCTTATGCCAGTCAATCTGCTGAGCACGAAAAACAGTATAAACAAGCGGTGTTTAATGCATATTGCGAGACGCTACGCCATGATCTGACAATCAGTATCGATGATAATATTCTTTGGTTTTTAAGAGCGTTTTCTAAGCAAGCTAAAGGTATTACCCCCAGCACTTTTATTGGTGAGGTTTGCCCACTTTGTGCAGGAAAGTTTAGCGCAACAACTTGGGCAGCAGGTTGGCAGTTGAGCTGCGAAAATTGCCAAGTTACAGGGATAGTTGTTGAAAAATTCGGCTATTAATAAAGTTAGCTTATTGAAATTGCTGCGGAATTATTCGCAGCAATATATAACAATTTTGATGATGCGATCAGGCTTTTTTAACAAACTTAGCGGTCACCATCATTTCACCTACGCCATCAACTTTACAGTCTAATTCGTGGTCTTTTTTATCTAACACACGGCGGACAACAGCTTTGGTGCCAATTTTAATCACCTGTGAGCTGCCTTTAATTTTTAAATCTTTCGCAACAGTTACTTTGTCGCCATCAGCCAATAAGGTGCCATTAGCATCTTTTACATTGATCACATCATCGGTATCAATAGCATTAGGATCCCACTCATGAGCACACTCTGGGCATACTAAATTGTTTTGATCTTCATATACGTATTCAGAATTACATAGTGGGCAAGGAGGAAAAGACATAAATGGCACCTTGGTTAATTTTAAAAGCATATTTTAATGTTTAAGAGCAAACGATGCGAGTCCCAAATTTAACACGAGGTCGTATCGTTTATTTAGTTTTTCATCATTCTGTCGGTAACTATTTGATAGCAATTAAATATACTTCTTTATTGCTCTTTATAGTTTTATTCTTTTGAAGCACTATTTTATGGCTTAGGTGTTTCGAGTGTTTTGGTAATAGAGAATATCCCTCTTAAATCACCGGGCTGATAGCCTGTGGCTAAATCATTTGGGTAATGTTTGCTAAGCGCTTGCTTTACCTCTGGTGATATTGTTAGACCATGACAATTTAGACAGACTGGCGCGATTTTCATCGCTTTAGCAAAGCGGAATTGGCCATTTTTACTTGTTGAGAAAGTCACATTGTCAATACTTTCTGTGTTTCTGAGCATTTCGAGTAATTGGGTGATTTTTTCAGCTTCCCAATCATCTGGTTGATTGTTTGGATTACGGTTTTTAGTGCTTTTACGCGCTACAGTCCAGCCACCGCTTGATAAGCTTTCGGCAATGGCTGGGGCTTGAATTTTACACACGTTAATTCCTTCAACTAAACCACCTTGCTTGATTGCGGCTCCTAATGCTGACTTAAGAGCGGTAGCAAACTCAGTTGCTCGCTCAGTTGCTTGGGTTTTTAAAGTGGTTGATTTTGTTTCTGCATAAAGGCTAGGTGAAAGTAACACAGTACAAAGCATAATTGTTCTTAAAGCAAGCATAGTAAAACCTTATATTAGATATTTCTAATATATTAGTTCGTTTTTACTTTTCATGCCAATCTAACCTACAAAAATAACGATTCTTTGTACAATGCCTGCTGGAGTGTCGTTGCTAAATTGGTTATGGTGAAGAAAATATTTTGAGAACAAAAAAATGAAAAAACTAATTTGTATTGCTTCATTATTATTTTCTGCCCTGACATTCGCAGGAACCCCTCCATACATCGGTGAGATAAGTACCGAAGTGTTACTTAAAGACTACCCTGCGTTTAGTGAAGAATACGATGAATTCTCGCCGAGCGAAGAAGAGCTAAGGACTATAAAAGCACTGGAGGGTAAGCAAGTATTAATATTTTTAGGTACGTGGTGTCATGACTCTAAGCGTGAAGTGCCTCGTTTACTAAAGTTACTTGATGGTTCGGGTGTACAGCTGGGATCACTCCAATTAATTGCGGTTGGTTACGATAAGCTTGACCCTGATGGTTTAGCTAAACAGTACGACCTTCGTTATACCCCAACGTTTATTGTAAGCTCTAACGGCAAAGAGTTACTTCGAATGATTGAAAAGCCTAAGCACAGCATCGCGATGGACCTTACTCGTTTGTAATAGAGTTGTTTGCTAGAGTAAAGTAGCTAAAGTAGTTGTTGCTCATTATAATCATGGCTATAAACCACCTAGAGAATGTTATATGTCTCAAACTGTTATAGAAGC
This sequence comes from Pseudoalteromonas sp. PA2MD11, assembly GCF_017808125.1. NCBI lineage: Bacteria > Pseudomonadati > Pseudomonadota > Gammaproteobacteria > Alteromonadales > Pseudoalteromonadaceae > Pseudoalteromonas > Pseudoalteromonas sp. PA2MD11. The sequence goes on along the minus strand of NZ_JADKNF010000016.1, from coordinate 1,273 downwards.
CATAGATGCAGCGAATGCTGCAGATCCCAATCGTGTTAAGCATGCTGGGCAAGCGTTAGCTAAAGAATCTTTATATTCTATGCGTATGACCGATATGCTTAACCGTTTTAATCCGCAAGCCGATGAACTAATGCATATTGCTGCACGGGGCCAACATATTGAACGCTGGCGCTCTCCTCGCAGTGACTTCCCTATGGGTAAGCAAGGTTATTATCAATGGCGCACTGCTTTATATGATTTTCATGCCGAGCGTGTAACAGCCCTTATGAAAACCGCTGGTTACTCAACGAGTGAATGTGAGCGTGTATACGCAGCCGTGGCTAAAAAGAATATAAAGCGAAACCCTGATAGCCAATTGATTGAAGATATCGCAAGCCTTGTGTTTATCGAACATTACATGCTTGATTTTGCAACTAGCAAGCCTGATTACGATGAGCAAAAATGGTTGGGTATTATTCGTAAAACTTGGCAAAAAATGTCAAACGAAGCACATGAATTTGTGTTAGCTGGTAACATCAGCTTACCTGAGCCGCTTAAACCGATAATTACAAAAGCGCTAAGTTAAATTTAAAACAAGGAAGGTCTATGTTTTGCCCGCGTACTAAAACAGCACTTGAAGCAGTGAGCATTGGCGATGTTAACGTGTATTTATCAAAAAGCGGTGGTGTATTTTTTGATAATCGACAAATATTCCACTTTAGCGATCCAAGTTTAAAACCAGCGCAAGTGCTGGTGGCTCATTTACAAACTCTGCCAACAGAATGCGTTGATTTAGCAAAGCGAATTAATTGCCCGAAGTGCCCTGACGTGGTGATGATGCGACGCTTTTTCACGCCACTAAAAGTGGTTGAAATAGACGAATGTCCAAATTGTGCGGCTATTTGGCTTGATCATGGCGAGCTTGAAAAAATACATGAAAATCATTTAACGCCAAAAGAGCGTGAAATGCTGCGTATTGATATGGCCAATAATCATGGTTTTATTCAAGTTAAAATTCCCAAAAGGCGTTACTCGGTTCATGCTAAAAAGCCTGAGTCTAATGCAACGTCACCTTTAGAAAAACTAGCAGAACTTGCCTATTTATCGATTTTGAATGACTAGGAAGAGAATATTTAAAAGCTCCCATTATTAGCGCTAAATAATTTTTAAAATATAAGGTCAATAGTGTGAAAAAATTAGTGGTGTTTATGAGCGTGTTACTGGCCTGTTTGTTTACAACAAGTTGCACTACAGTACTCGATAAGGCGCATGGGTATCGCGGGCCCATCGTTGT